>JBGQGH010000056.1:0-20221 GCA_041497315.1 Terriglobia bacterium
ATATTCATTGAAGGTCACACTGGCCGGGTTCCTGCCCGGGCTGGAGCGGCACGTCAAAGTCAGCTCGAACTTCACCACGCTGGTGCGCATCGAGCTCGATACGATGTTCGCCTCGCTCGACCGCCTGCGGCGCCATTCCGACGCGCAAACCGATCCTGACGAATGGAAATGGGTGCTGCGTACCTCCGCGGCCACCCGGCCGATTCTGCAGTGGCAGGACGGCGAGGTGCGGATTGCGGATGGCGCTTCCCGCGAAGCGGGCCGCCGCAACCAGGCCCACATGCGCGTGGAAGTAACCACGGGCTCGCTGCGCCACGGCTCCGCCTCGCAGTTGCCGGATTCGCCGGGCACAGCGTTTGCGTACGATCAATCCGTCGGGCGCACCGGGCGCCTTCTGCTCGCGGGGCAGATGAGTTATGAGCGCTCCGCTTCGGGAGGAATCGCAACCGTCTGGGTGCCTTCCGGAGTGATCGGTGTGGGGCCGACGACCAGCCTGGTGCTGCGGCAGTCCAAGCTGGGTCCGATCGGACTGACGTTCCGCGGGGTGCGGTTATCGCACTCGAATGAACTCGTGCTCGGTGACCGGCTGCGCTTCCAATATGGCGCCGACTACGTGATGGTCGGCCTGGGCCGCGCATCGTCTTCGCTGCGCCCTCGGATCGAGATTGACGCGCGCCTCAGCAAGGATTGGCAAGCGTACGCCAAAGTGGCCGCGATGCCCACCTCCCCGGAAGCCCCGCAGTACGGGATGCTGCAGTCGGCGGTGGCGGCGATGGACGCGTTCCCCGCGCTGCTCTGGAACCATGGCCATCCGGTACTGGAAGGCGGCTGGCACGATGAGATGGGAATCGAGCGGCGCCTGGGGACCAATTCAACCCTGGAGATCGCCGGATTCCGCGACCGCTTGAATCACGTGGCGCTGTATGGGCGGGGCTCGACTACGCACCACGATTTTTTTCACGACTTTTTCTCGGACACCCTCCTGTATGACGGCGGATCCTCGAACTCCTGGGGCACGCGCGTCGCTTATCGGCAGAAACTTTCGGACGACTTGGAAGTTGTGGCTGTTTACTCGTGGGCCGGCGCGATGATGCTGGACGATACGGCGCCGGCGGGACTGCACCTGCGCGATGAACTGCAAACACGCAACATTCACAGCCTGGCCGCGACCGTCTCCGGCCGCGTGCCTACGCTGGGCACGCACGTGATCGCCAGTTACAAGTGGCTGAACGGCCGTGTGGTGTCGCATCAGGATGCCTTCGGCGAATCGGCATTTCAGTTGGATCCGTACATGAACCTCAGCGTGCGCCAGCCGCTGCCGACGTTTTTCATGAGCGGCAAATGGGAAGCTCTGGCCGATTTCCGTAACTTGCTCGCGGAGGGATATGTTTCGGTTAACGGACGTGATGGGCGGGTGATGCTGGTGCCCGCGGTTCGCTCATTCCGGGGTGGAGTGAGCTTCCAGTTCTAAGGGGTGGGTAGCCTTCCGGAATCGGTAAGATGACTTCCAATATCAGTATCCCGGAACCGGCGGTTCAATATCCTGCCCACAAGCTTCTCTATCCAAAAGAGTTACAAGGAAGTGAAGATACGCATTCTTGGAATGCGACGTGCAGACTTGCTGAAGTGGTGAAGTGTGCGTTGGTGAGCGTGCCGCGATGAATGACGGGCTGCGCATGCGGGTGGGGGCGATCGCGCTGGCGATCATCACGCTGGCGGCGGTGATCTATTCCATCCTAAATTTCCAGCGCCGCGAAAAAGGGGATACTCCGGAGGATGGGATTTCCTGGCTGGATTCTTCCCGCGGCGTGGAAGCGTGGCATATTGCGCCCGATTCGCCGGGTGCAAAGTCCGGAATCAGGCCCGGAGACAAGATCGAAGCGATCAACGGCGCCGCGATCCATAGCGCGACGGACGTTACGCGGCGGCTGGTGCGCGCGGGGTTGTGGACGGAAGTGCGCTACAAGATCGTGCGCGGCGGGCGGTCGTTTGAAGTGCCTGTGGTCACGGCTCCCGCGGCGAAACCCCTCATCCTTGAGAATTACCTGCGCGTGGTTGGGCTGTGCTATCTCTTCATCGGCTTCTTTATTTTCGCGCGGCGGTGGAATGCTCCGCGCGCGGTGCATTTCTACATTTTCTGCCTCGTCTCTTTCATTTTTTACTCGTTCCACTACACCGGCAAGCTGAACTCTTTCGACTGGCAAATTTACTGGGCCAATGCGGTAGCCTGGCTGCTGCAGCCGGCGCTGCTGCTGCATTTCGCTTTGGTCTTTCCCCAGCGCGGCCGCGCAACGCGGTTGGCGGCGGTGCGCCGGATCCTTGCGGTTTACACGCCGGGGGCGCTGCTCCTCGTGCTGCACATCTGCATCCAGCAAGGCGTCCTCGAATTCGGGCCGTCGCTGGGAGCGCGGATCGCCCTCGACCAATTGCGCCTGGCGTACCTGGGGATCTACTTCCTCGCCGCGGCGGGCATTTTCCTGCGCAGTTACTGGCGCGCGCCCAGCGGAGTGTTGCGGCAGCAGTTGAAGTGGGTGGCTTGGGGCACGCTGGCGGGGACGCTGCCGTTTCTTTCGATCTATATCGTGCCCTACTTCTTCGGGGTGGTGCCGCCGGCGTGGATGAACTTCGCGGTCCTTTCGCTGGCGCTGATCCCGCTCTGCTTCGGATACGCCATCATCCGCTACCGGCTGATGGACGTGGACATCATCTTCAAGCGCGGGTTGGCCTACACCGTGGCGACGGCGGGGGTGGTGGCGGTCTATTTTGCGTTCGTCGCGCTGATCGGCGGATTCTTCAACACCAAGTGGCCGACGGGCCCGACGGGCGGAATAATCGCGATCGTTGTCGCGGCGTTCCTCTTCCAGCCGTTCCGCGACTGGGTGCAGGCGCGGCTGGACCGTTTCTTCTATCGCGACCGCCTGGACTATCGCCGCACCCTGATTGAATTCGGGCGCACGCTGACGAACGAGGTGCGGCTGGAGCCGATGCTGGCTTCGGTGATGGATCGTATCTCGCAGACGCTGCTGGTGGACCGGCTGGCCATCTTCCTGGATGATCCGGCAGCGCCGGGAACGATGCGACTGGCGCGTTCGATGGGTGTGCGGTTTGCCGAGCCGCTGGACCTGAGCTTCCTCTCGCCGGACCGGCCGACGTTTTCGCGCGGATACCTTTTCTACGAATCACCGAGACAGGCGGCGGACCAAAGCGATTCCGTACGGCACACGCTGGAGCAACTGGACTTGAACTATTACATCCCGTGTTTGATCCGGGATCACACGGTGGCCGTGCTGGGCCTGGGAAAGACAGTGGACGGCGATTTCCTGACCAGCGAAGACGTCGAGTTGCTCTTCACCATCGCGCGCTACGTGGCCATTTCCACGGACAACGCGCAGCTTTATCACTCGCTGGAGCAGAAGGCCGAGCAGGTGGAGCGCCTGAAAGATTTCAGCGAGAACATCGTGGAATCGCTGAACGTAGGCGTGCTGGCCGTGGACCTCGAGGGGCGCGTGGAGTCCTGGAACACGCAACTGGAAAACCTGATCGGGGTGCCGCGGCACGAAGCGGTGAGCCGCAAGATTGAAGAGGTGCTGCCGCCGGACCTGGTGGCGGAGGTGGCGGCGCGCGCGGCGGACGAGCATGTCTCCAGCATTTACAAGTTCCACCTGCGGAACCGCGCGGGGCGGGCGTTGGTGCTGAACGTTTCGATCGCGCCGCTGGTGGGGAAATCGGGCGACCGCATCGGGCGGCTGATCCTGGTGGACGACATCAGCCAGCGAATGCGGCTGGAAGAGCAGTTGATCCAGACGGAGAAGCTCACTTCGCTGGGGCTGCTGGCCGCCGGAGTGGCGCACGAAGTGAATACGCCGCTGGCGGTGATCTCGAATTACATTCAGATGCTGGCCAAGCAGATGCCGAACGATGACCCGCGGCACAGCATCATCGACAAGATTGTGAAGCAGACGTTTCGCGCGAGCGAGATTGTAAACAACCTGCTGAATTTCTCGCGCACGGGCGCGGCGGAGTTCACCGAGGTGAACCTGAACAGCGTGATTGACGAGACGCTCTCGCTGGTGACGCATCCGTTCCGCACGGCGCGAGTGAACGTAATCAAGATGCAGCAGCCGGGATTGCCGCCGGTGCTGGGTTCGAACAACCGCCTGCAGCAGGTGTTTTTGAACCTGTTTATGAATGCGAAAGATGCCATGCCCTCCGGCGGAATGCTGGAAGTGCGCACGGCGTGCAGCAACGGCTACGTGGAAGTGGAAGTGACGGACACGGGTTCGGGTATCCCGCGAGAGAACCTCAGCCGGATTTTCGATCCGTTCTTCACGACGAAATCGACGGGGCGCGGAACCGGCTTGGGACTTTCGGTGAGTTACGGCATCATCAAGGAGCACGCTGGAAAGATAGACGTGCGCTCGACGCCGGGGAAAGGCACGTCGTTCCGCCTGGAATTCCCGGTGGTGCGGAAAGCCGTCCATGTCTAAGGGCTCCATTCTTGTAGTGGATGACGAAGCGGAGATCCGTGAAGGCCTGGAACTCCTGCTCACCTCCGAGGGCTACGGCGTGGAAAGCGCGGATACGGGCGAATCTGGCCTTACCAAACTTGAAGAACAACCCTTCGATTTGCTTCTTCTGGACGTCAGCCTGCCCGACCGCAACGGCCTGGAAATGCTGCGCGAAATTCGCCGCCGTGATCCCTTCCTTTCGGTGGTTTTGATCACAGCATACGGTTCGGTGGACATGGCGCGCGCGGCATTCAAGGGCGGTGCGCTGGATTACATCACCAAGCCGTGGTCGAACGACGAACTGCTGGCGCAAGTGGCGCAGGCCGTCGAGGGCCGCCGCCTGCGCGAAGAAAACCTGCAACTGAAGCGGGCGCTGAAGCAGCGCTACAACTTCCCCAACATCGTGGGGAAGAGCGAAAAAATGTTGGCGGTGCTGGACCTGGTGACGCAGGTGGCGCCCTCGCGCTCCACGGTTCTGATTTCCGGCGAGAGCGGCACGGGCAAGGAATTAATCGCCAAGGCCATTCATTCGGCCTCGCCGCGCACCGACAAGTCTTTCGTGCCGGTGAATACCGGCTCGATTCCAGTGGACCTGCTGGAATCGCAGCTCTTCGGGCACGTCAAGGGCGCGTTCACCAGCGCCATCGCATCGAAGAAGGGCCTCTTTGAAGTCGCCGACCAGGGCACGATTTTCTTCGACGAAATCTCCACGATCAGTCCGGAGACGCAGGCCAAGCTGCTCCGCGTGATCCAGGAACGCGAATTCATGCGCCTGGGCGCCACGGAACAAATCAAAGTGGACGTCCGCATCCTGGCGGCGAGCAACGTGGACCTGCTGAGCCTGGTGCGCGAAGGGCGCTTCCGCGAAGACCTCTTCCACCGCTTGAACGTGATCGCGATTTCGTTGCCGCCACTGCGTGAGCGTAAAGAAGACGTGCCGATGCTGATCGAGCGCTTCCTCGTGCGCTATTGCGAGGAGAACGGAAAGCCTCCGCGGCGCTTTTCGAACACGGCGATGAAGCTGCTGATGGATTATGACTGGCCGGGAAACGTGCGCGAACTCGAAAACGTGGTCGAGCGCGCCGTGGTCCTCTCGAATCAGGAACTGATGGACGCGGACCTGCTCCCGGAAAACGTGCGCACGAAGGAAATCGTCAAGGGCGTGCGCCTGCAGCTCACCGAATTCATGCCACCGTTGCCGGGCGAACCCGGGTCGCGCACAGGCGCGGACAACTCCACACCGACTCTCTTTCAGATCATGGAAGAGGTCGAGCGGCGCATCATCGTGGACATGCTGGAGCGCACGAACTGGAACCAGACCGAGGCCGCCGAGCGGTTCCAGGTGCCGCTCTCGACGCTGAACCAGAAGATCAAGCGCCTGGGCATTGAAACGCGGCGGCGCGCCGGCCGCGGGCCGCTTTCGGGCTCTTCGGACGACTCCGCCGCCTACTCCGCGGGAAAGTAGCCGCCTACTTCAAACCGGGAACCTGCCGGCGCAATTCCTCAAACCAATTCAGCGAAATCTTGATCTAACGCTGTGACTTCGTTTGCGAGTTGCGTGCCGCGAGGCTGCGGTTCACTTCCTGCAGCGGAGGGAAGCCCGCATCGGCGTTCTGCCAGATCTGGCGGAGATCCGCGTAGATGCGCTGGGCAGCGGCGTTGTCGCCGGACTGCGCGGCGGCGCGGGCCTCGCCGAGAAGCGCTTGCGCGCGCCGAGGCGCGCGAGCGAGCGCGAGTTCGAACTGCTTTCGCGCATCCACCGGGCGATTTAGTTGCAGGAGGACTTCGCCGAGAAGTTCGCGCACCGGCTTGGGCACTTCCGGCGGGCCAAATTCGAAGCTCATGCCTTCTTCAGCCGCGGCGGCTTTTTCGAGCAGCGCCTGGGCTTCCTGCGCCTTCGATTCTTTCAAGAGAATTGCGGCTTCGAGCTCGTTCTGCAGAATGCCGTCAATGGTCGCGCCCCTCGAAGCGCCGCCCATGTTCATTCCGGACATGTAACCGCTACCGGAAGATGGTCCACCCTGGGGAAGCGATTTCATTTCCGCCAGCGCTTTGCGCGCGGCGTCGAGATCGCCGGCCTGAATGGTGCTCCATCCCGTGGCGAAGAGATCCATTGCGTTGGCTTGCCCTCCCAAACTGGGCGGGGCGTTCCGCGAATCCGGCATCTCGACGATGTATGCGGCGCGCATCGAAGCGTAGTAATTCCTGTTTCCACGCGAGCCGTTCGCGCGGGCGTCCTCGGCCATCGTATCCAGCTTGGCACGCGCTTCGCGGAAGCGTCCCTGTTGGAGGTAGGCGTACTCCAGCCACTGGAGGGCGTGGTGACTCCTGCCGGAGAGAGGTTCGCCCCTGCGACGCAAGCGGTCTTCGGAGACGGCGACGGCTTTCTCGTTCGAAGTAACCACGGCATTCCAATCGCCCAGCGCGATATAGATGTGCGAAATCATGTGCTGCGCATGCGAAGCCGCGGGAGCGATTCTGGCGTAGACGCTCGCGGCCCGCACTCCGAGCGGCGCATGCGTGGGATCGTCGTAGCAATGGATGGAGTAGTGGATGGCGCCGGGGTGGTCGGGATACTTTGCGAAGACGTCTTCAAGGATGGCCGCGGCGCGCATGTAAGTACGGAAGTCGCGCACGCCTTCGGTGGTGCCCAGGAGCGAGAGAGCGTAGAAGCACGCGGCGTCGGCGTCCTGAGGGAAGCGTTCGTGGAGGTCGCGCATCGCTGCAGCATAGGCGAGGTCGCGGTCGGTTTTCTCGCCCTCGGCGTAAAGTGTTTCGACGGCGCGCAAATACATCTTCTCGCGCTCCGTCGGCGCTTTCGCTTCCCGTGCTCCCGGGGTAGGCGCGAGCTTCGCCAGGGCCGCGCGCGCGGAATCGCGATCGCGATCCATCCAGAGCGGATGGTTAAAGGTCATGGCTTCGCCCCAGTAGGCCAGGGCGAAATTCGGATCGAGTTTTTCGGCGCGCTGGAAGGCTTCGCGGGCGTCTTCATACTCAAAACTGTGCAGCAGCAGAGCGCCGCGAATGAACTCCTGCTGCGCCGCGGGCGCGCCGGAGGTGGGAAAATCAATTCTGCCGAGTTGGCCGGTCTGGGCCTGCGCGAGGCAAGCGGTGACGATAAGAATTCCGGCCAACGCGGCGGTTCTTCCCATCCAATTGCCGCGCATGAGGATTCCTCCCGGCGCGGAGAGCAAGATTGCCCGCGCACAAAAACCAAGAAGTGATGCCGAGGATGTTAGGCCGCGGGGCGGGGCAAGTCAACGCAAGCGCAACGTGCGCGGCAACGTGGGTTGGCGCCGTCCGGCGGCGGGTGTAAAATCCGCGCAGATTCGTTCTCATCGCTAGGCAGGAGAAGAAAACCATGGCGTTTCAAGTGCATTCCCACGAGGTCGGAGGCGTTCACATAATGCATGCCAGCGGCAGCCTGACGCTGGGCGCGGGCGGCACGGCGCTGCGCGACGCTCTGCACGTCCTGGTCAGCAAGGGGCAGAAGAAATTTCTGGTGAACCTGCGGGACGTCCACTATATCGACAGCTTCGGCATCGGCGAACTGGTGCGCAGCTACTCCGCGGTGCGCAAGAATGCCGGCGACATGAAACTTGTCGAGGTGTCCAAGAAAGTCCACGACATGCTGCAAATCACTCACCTGGACAAGATGTTCGAACTGCATGCCGACGAGGATGCCGCCCTGCGCAGCTTCCGCTAGACCCGCGCCCAGTGGCGCGAGGATTTCGTAGGGGCCAAGCCTCTTGCCGGAAGCAAAAGATATCCGCGGTCCGTGCTCCGGGATGAAATCGTTACGTGAGCGCCGCCATGTTAGGCGGGCGCGACGGGCAAACCAACGAAGTGCATAAGACTCACGGCTCTGTTGGCTCGAGCCATCGTTTCAAGATGTCCCCAACGTCCACCCCGGTGCCTCCGGAAATAATTCCGGGCAGCTCTTCGATTCGGAATCCGCGGTGATTTGTGCGGCTCCATTCGAGCATGCTCGCGAACGCGTCGCGGAAACTTTTCTTTCCCTGGGTGCGGGCGCGGATGCGGTCGTCCATTTCCGCAGCCATCAGCGCTCCGCGGCCAAAGAGAATCTGCGCGACGCGGAAATCATCGGTATAGATGAAGGACCCGGCGCGCGAGAGATCCACGAGAGACATCTTGCGGAGGGTCTTGGGCATGTGGTCAAGCGCCTGGCGCAGATCATCCAGTTTTCCCCGGCGATACTTTTCCGCATCGGCTTGGGGCAGAGTCGAAGCCAAGGCGGCGATGGCTGCGTAGCGGCCGAACCCTTCATTGAACCATATCGTATCGATGAGCGGCGGGATCTCCCACAGGAACGGCAGGTAGCCGGTTCCGTAAACCTGTTTGGGGACCCAGGAGTGCGCTATGTGATGGGCGTAGTTGAAGCGGTTCGTCTCGCGTTCCTCCGGTGTCGAGCTTCGGCTGATCGCCCGCGAGTTGCCGAGAGAAAAACTCCCGCTGTCCACGTGCTCCTGACTGAAGAAGTAGCTGTGGCGGTCGGAGACTGGGCGCAACAACTCCACATGCACTGTGTAGTGAGGAAGCGGAGACTCCTTGAAGTAATCGCTCACGCGGTCGAGCGCTTCCCGCGCCAATTTTCCCTCTTCGTCGAGGTCCTCGGCGGTTTCAGCGTACACGGCCAGAAAGAGCGGGACGCGGCCATCCAGCCGGCGAAGCTGGAGGTCCGGCCCCATCAGGATCTGCGAGTCAGCGAGTGTGTAATAATTGGGTGCGTCGGCGGTCGTGGCGCCAAGATCAGCGGGCAAGCGCGGATTGAGCGTAGTGAAAACCGGCCAATTCGCGGGGCCTTCGATCCGCAAGCGAATTGGTTTTTCTTCCAAGCCTTCCGGATAGGCAAAGACCGAGTAGCCCAGAAGACTGGCGTACGCTGCCCGTACGCGGGAGGAGTCCACGGCATCGAGAATCTCCCGCTCCATTTGAGCGATGTTTACGTCGTATTCGACGCGCGCCACTCGCTCGCCAGCATTTCCTGCCGACCAGCGCGGCCCCCCACTCGCGCGTTGTACCTCAAGCGCCACTCCTGCCGCCGAAAATGCCTGCACGTGCTCGATGAATCCGTCGTAGGGCCGCCAACCGTACCCGCCGGGGAGGTTGCGCGGCACGATGAGTGTCAGCGGCCCGGCTTGCCCGCCGGGCACGGTCAGGCTCACGTGGACTAGCGGATCTCCGGATGCGGCATAGTGGAGGCGATAGGTGAGCGGCTCCTGGGCGCTGGCCACAAAGGGAAACAAGAGGAACACAACGAACAGCCATCGTCCGCGCATGCAAGTCCTCCCGAAGTCGAATTCGATTTACGTCTCGACACGACTGGGAATTTTCGCTTCTACCTACGCGGGCCCACCCCGGGCGGGAAAATCCCTTTTGGCAGCATCACGTGTACGCCCATGGGCCCGTCCACAAGTTGGGTGATGTTCACATCGCCGGCCACGCTCGTCAACATGTAGGCCTCGTCGCGCGTCAGATGCTTCTCGTTCACCAGGAATTCGATCATCTCGCGCACGGCGATCTTCGTGGCTTCCTTCAAATCGTTGTCGATGCCCATGGAGATGTAGTGCGTGGGCGTCTCGGCGCGGGGCCAGCGGAGATGAAGGTCCTTGCGCACGATCAATTGAAACGTGCCGGTGAGCGAAGTTTCCATCGCGGTGATGTCCACTTCGCCGTTGCCCTGCCCGGCGTGGCCATCGCCGATTTCGAGGAGCGCGCCGGGGGCGTGCACCCGGATATAGAGAGTCGAGCCGGCGACCAGTTCCTTGTTGTCCAGATTGCCCGCGTGCACTCCGGGTGGCGCGCTGTTGACGCGTCCCATGGAATCCGGCGGCGCAACGCCGATGCTGCCGAAGAAGGGATGCAGCGGAATTTCGATGCCGTCGGCGAAATGCGCGACCATGCGTTTCGAATCGAGCGGAATGATTTTCACCTTCGCGTAGGGAAAATCTTCGGGCAGGAAACCGCGGTTCGGACTGAAGCCGTTGTAGGCGTAAGGAATGGCAAGCTGTATGGCCTGGATGCGAACTTCGAGGACGTCGCCGGGCTCAGCGCCCTCCACGTAAATCGGGCCGGTGAGGATGTGGCCGCCGGGGCCTTTTCGGTCGCCGGTGACCTCGCGATTGATATCGCGCAACGAGATTTCCACCTGATCCGGGGGAACTCCCGCGGCCTCGAGGCGCGCGGGTGTGCTTGTGATCAGAGTATCCACGACCACGATGTCGCCGGACTTGACGCGCAAGACCGGAACGGCCTTGGCGTCGTAATAGCCCCAGGCCACAGTCTGCGGCGTGGCGTGGAGGACGTGAGTGGTTCCGAGCGGCGGGGCCGGCTGCAGCTGCGCGTTGGCGGGCAGGGCCCCGAGTAGAAGGGCGCAAAAAACAAAAACGATAGTTCGGCGCATAACGACGCCTCCTGATGGATGGATGCCGACGGATTCTAGCAGAGGGCGAGTCCGGGAAGGTCAAAATGCTTCGACACAGAAAGGAGCGCCAATGAAAGCAGTTTATTGCTTCGGAGCGGCGGCGGCGTGGCCGCGTGGCATGAGCGTGGTGGTCATATCCACGCCGGAAAAATCGGCACCGGTGAGATCGGTCTCGCGGAGGATGGTGACGTTCATGTCCGCTCCCGCAAAGACCGCGCCCTTGATATTAGCGTAGCGGAAATTCGTGTTGCGCAAATTCGCGCCGCGAAAATTCGCGCCGCTCAAATCGCAGCGAAAAAGCTCCACGCCGCTCACCTGCGCCTCGGCCAAATCGGCGCCGGGGAGGATCGCTTCGGTCATGTCGGCATTGCGCAGGTCGGCCTTGCGCAAATTTGCATGGCCCAGATTCGCGCGGGTGAGCTTTGCGCGGCGCAGAATGGAGCCTTCGAGATTGGCGCCCTTCAGGATCGCGTCGGTGAAATTCACACCGGAAAGATCGGCGCGAGAAAGATCCGCCCCTGAGAGATCGGCTTGAACGCCGCCAGGTTGGCCGCTGAAGAATTTCCGGTGCGCTTCCAGAATCTCACTCAAGCGCCGGCCGGCTACGCGGATGCTCGACGGTTTTCGCAGTCCTCTTGACGAAAACGGCCACATACTTTTTCCATCCTGTCCGTGGAATCGGAACAAAGCTCGGAGGCTTTCATTCTAGCCAAATGGAGCCGCAATGGAAAGGCGACCGTGCGGATGAACTCGCACACCAAAGCACAGGCGGTTGCCACTGCGTGAGTGGGCCTGTGATAATCTTGGCGCGATGCAGATTCTCGAGACGCTGAAGAACCGGGCGCGGGCGCAGATGCAGCACATCGTGCTGCCGGAAGGCGAAGACCGCCGGGCCGTTACCGCTGCGGCTAGAATTGCGGCGGAGGGATACGCGCGCATTACGCTGCTCGGCAGCCCGAAAAAGATCGAGGCTGTGGCGGCGGAAAGCGGTGTGAAGCTTGATGGAGTCGCGCTCGTCGATCCCGCCGCGAGCCCCAAGCGCGCGTCATACGCGCAGATTTACTACGAACGCCGGCGCGCGCGCGGCGTTACGATGGAAGAAGCCCGCGAGGTCGCCGGGCGCCCGCTTTACTATGCTGCGCTCACCGTAGCCGCGGGCGACGCCGATGGCTCGGTGGGCGGCGCGGCCAACACCACCGCGGAAACCGTGCGCGCGGCGCTGCACTGCATCGGTTTGGCCAGCGATTCGAAACTCATTTCCAGCTTTTTCCTAATGGTCGTTCCGCCGCGCCCAGGCTTGGAACTTGGCTCGCGTGGGGCGATGCTTTTCGCCGATTGTGGCGTGGTGCCCGATCCCAACGCTGCGGAATTGGCCGAAATCGCGCTGGCTACGGCGGAAAACGCCCGCGTATTCCTGGAGACCGATCCGCGCGTCGCGTTGCTCTCGTTTTCGACCAAAGGTTCGGCGCAGCACGCCCGCGTGGAAAAGGTCCGCGAAGCGCTGCGCATCCTGAAGGCTCGCGCGCCGGATCTCGCCGCCGACGGCGAATTGCAGGCCGACGCGGCACTGGTTCCCGAGGTCGCCGCCGGGAAGGCGCCGGGCTCGCCCGTCGCCGGCCGGGCGAACGTCTTGATCTTTCCCGACCTTGACTCAGGCAACATTGCCTACAAGCTGGTGGAGCGCACGGCCGGAGCCACGGCGCTCGGCCCGATCTTGCAGGGCCTGGCGCGACCGGCCAACGATCTTTCGCGCGGCTGCTCGGCGGAGGACATTGCCAACGTCGTAGCCATCACGGCGATTCAGGCCATCGCGCGGAAGCAAACCGCGCACGCCTAACCGCATCGTAAGAAATCAAGAGGGTGGTCCTTCACATGACAGCGAGGCGAATACTCCCCGGATTGGCGCTCCTGGCCGCGCTTGGCACGGTTATTCTCGCCGGCCCGCGGCCCGCGCCATCACGCGCGCAGGAACTCGAGCGCGAACTCGTCGCCAATCTATCCTCCGGCCGGGTCCTGATCGCGGTCACGAAGGACGCAATCGTGGTGGGCACGACCGAAGTTCGTTCGGAAGCAGGCGCGCATCCCCCCGCCGTGATCCTCATGGGCAGCAAGAAAATTGCGATCCTCCTCGGCGCGACCGAGTGGGTGACTCCCGATTCGAGCGTCCCGCCGGTCCGCCTGGACGTGGAATTTCCCCGCATTGTGAATGAAGCCAGCGGGACGAAGCATCTGGGCGCTACCGAGGGGGCCAACGACCTCGAGCTGATGGGCATCGCCTTCCTCGAACGGCTGCGCGTGGTGGCCGGGCAGCTTCACCGCAAGGTGGAGTTCGGGCCCGATGAGCCGCTCATCGAAATCGTGATAGTGGATTATGTGGATGGCTATGGGCCGGAGGTCTGGGACATCCGCTACCGCGTGGCTCAGGACGCCATGCGCGGCGATTTCTGGCGAACGCGAGTGCTCCGCCCGAGTTACGACCAGCTCTATCCGCCCGAAAAGGGCCAGCCCAAGACGCTGATCGAAGTGCGCTATCCACAGGAGGGTGCGGGGCCCGGCGTGCTGGATCGCCTCCGGCAGAACGATGCCAGGCTTGTTTCCATCGGCAACTCCGACCCGCGCATGACCCAGGTTGTCCAAGCGCTGTTGAACGGCCAGAGCCCGAAACTCCTCGGCGCCGACACTGCCGCTTTCCTTCGCGCCGCGATGCCCGCCATCGCAGACGCCGATTCCCAACTTTCGCTGGGTGTGCTCTACGAGCTGAAGGGGATGGACTGGATCATCGAACCGCCCACGCCACAAAAAGCGGAGGACAAGGCGCGTCCCCCTGGTGCTCCTACTCTGCGCAAGAAGAACAATCAATAGATCATCAGAAAGGAAATCCAGCGGCTGGTCTGGAAGGCCCCGGCCTATCTGGTCCGGGGCCTAGAATCGGCATTACTGTGCTTTGCCGGCGAACTGCTTTTTCACCCGCGCGCTCTTTTCCGCGACAGAACGGGCGAGTTCCTCTTTATAACTTGCGAGGCGGAGCTGCACTTGCGGATCAAATGTGGCGATGATCTGCGTCGCATAGATGGCGGCATTGATCGCGCCGGGCCTATCGATAGCCATGGCTGCGACCGGCACGCCAGCCGGCATTTGCACGCTCGAAAGCAGGGAATCGATCCCGCTGAGGACCGTGGTGGCCATCGGCACGGCGATCACCGGCAGCGTCGTCAGAGCCGCCACCACGCCTGCGAGGTGCGCCGCTCCGCCTGCCGCGACGATGATGGCCTTCAGGCCGCGGGCTAGTGCCGTCGAAGCGTACTCGTGCATCCGCGCCGGCGACCGGTGCGCCGAGATCACCTCGATCTCGTATGGGATCTGGAACTTCTCCAGCATCCTGGCCGTTTCGGTCATCACCGGCAGGTCGGTGTCCGATCCCATGACTATCCCTACCAGCGGCCGCTGCTCAGTTTGCGCCATGTCTTTCGGATCTCCCGCTAGCTTGCCACCTGCATGTAGTCGAGGACTTCAATTGCGTCGCCTTGCTTCACCAGCCCCGTTTCCACGACGCGGCACAGTATCCCTCTGCGGCCGCGCAGCGCTTCCTTCAATCCCGGACGGATCGCGTCCATGTGGTGGCAGGGGTGGCAGGGAACGGTTATCTCAAGGAGTGTGCTGCCCACGCGCAACCTCTGGCCCACCCTAAGTTCCGCGAGCTTAAGACCTCCGGTGGTGATGTTCTCCTTCACCACACCAGGGCTCAAGCCCAGTTCCTCGAGCGTCTCCTGATCCATCAAGAGCACCTGCCTGCGACTCCCCGGTCTTCCGTGGATGCAGTCCTCAAGGCCTCGATCCGCGATGGCCGCAACGCTGTCCACCGGGCGCATCGGCTGCCGATGCACGAAGGCGAGGAACACGCGATGAACCTCGGCCAAGGCCTTACTCCTCGCTCGCTCGAACTCGTGCCGCACCCCGAATCCCGATATCTCTACGATAATGAGCGCCCTCGAATCGTATTTTTCCGACAGCGTCGTATGCCGCCCGCGTCGCCTCTTGGAGAGAGCTACCCGAAGCCGAAACGACAAGCGATCTTCCACTACTTGTGTAGTACTTGCCTGTTTCGACCCGCGAACCGGCGTGGAATACGACTGCTCCAGGAACGCCCGCAGCGGCCGCGTCCAGGCCATCAATCTTCTTGCCCACTTGGAATTCCCCGGGATAACCGCCGGAAGCCATCACTACGCAAACACTCGCTGCCGGTCTCCAAAGGGGAGCCACGGAGCCGAGGCGGTTCGTGGCGACAGCTTCCAGGACGGCGGCCAAGTCAAACTCCATTCTGACGACGAGGGCTTCGGTCTCAGGATCCCCCATACGGCAATTGAATTCGAGAACCTTTGTGCCGGTCGGAGTCAGCATCAGGCCAAAATACAGAAAACCCTGATACGGCCGCCCCTCCGCCGCCATCCCCGCGATTGCGGGCCGAACGATAGTCTCGAGAATAGCCTTTTCGAGCGTGGCAGGGATCATCCCTTCTGCGGAGTAGGCTCCCATTCCGCCGGTATTGGGGCCAAGGTCGCCATCGAAAACGCGTTTATGGTCCCGCGCGGGCGCCAAGGGCAGGATCTGCTCCCCATCGGTGAGCACAATGTAGGAGAGTTCCTCGCCTCGCAGGGCCGCCTCCATGAGGATGCGGTCGCCACCGGGACCGAGCTCGTGTTTTTCCATCAGGCGTTCGATGAATGCGGAAGCTTCAAACATGTTCGGCGCAACCAGAACGCCTTTCCCAGCGCAAAGGCCGTCCGCTTTGATGACCACGGGCCACTGCACGGCGCTGAGTGCGGTATGGGCGACGCCGGAAGAATCAAAAACGCCGTACGTTGCCGCCGTGGGGATGCCGCGGCGCATGAGGAACTCCTTGGCGAAAACCTTGCTGCCCTCGAGCTGAGCCGCCTCTTTCGAAGGCCCCACAATCGGCAGGCCGCGCTTGGCGAATTCGTCGGCAATCCCAAGCACGAGCGGCTGCTCGGGGCCCACAACGGTCAAGTCCGGATGCAAGCGCTCGGCGAGCGAGACCATCGCGGCGACATCCTTCGTATCCACGGGCACACATTCGGCGTCGCGTGCGATTCCGCCATTTCCCGGCGCACACCAGATTTTCTCGACGCGCGGGCTTTGCCGCAGCTTCCATGCCAGGGCGTGCTCGCGTCCGCCGCCGCCGATGACCAGGATTTTCACGAGGTGCAACGATAGTCGCAGGCTGCCGCGCTGTCAATCCGGGTGGTACTCCCAGCTCACGCGCGGAGATTTTCTTCCGCCGATTGACGCCCCGCCGCGCGCGCAATAGGATGCAAACCGCGGTGACGACTCGCTCCATTTCGCCCGGACTCTACGCCGGCATCCTCGCCTGCTTCTTCATTTCCGGCGCCGCGGGACTTGTCTATCAAGTGGCGTGGGGCAAAGCGCTGGGGCTTGTATTCGGCCACACGGCCTACGCCATCGCCACCGTGCTTGCCGTTTTCATGGGTGGGCTCGCGCTGGGCAGCGCGTTGCTGGGCCGCTGGAGCGAACGCATCCGAGATCCCCTCGCTCTCTACGGCGCCATCGAGCTTGGAATTGCACTGACCGGCGCGCTTTCGCTCGCCGGGCTCGCCGGTGTGCGCGCGTTATACGTCGCGGCATTTCCGCTCGTATCCGGTTCGACGGTGGCGCTGCTGGGCCTGCGTTTTCTCGGCTCGGCCATCGTGCTGCTTCTGCCCACATTCCTGATGGGAGGCACTCTGCCGATTCTCGCCGGAGGCTTGACGCGGCGATCAGAAGAACTTGGCTCGCGCATCAGCCGGTTGTACTGGGTGAACACGGCCGGCGCGGCGGCCGGGACGCTGATCGCTGGCTTCGCGCTTCTTCGCCAGATCGGCCTGAAAGAAACCGTCGGCGTCGCGGTCGCGCTGAACATCCTGGCTGGCGCGGGCGCGCTGCTCCTGGCGCGAACACGTGCCGCGCGTACGCTGCTCGATTCAGCGAATGCGGAACCCGGCTCACGTGAAGTGATCGTCGCCGAAGGCGGCTTTGCCGCGTCGCCACGCGCGCAGCTGCTGCTGGGTGTGACGTTTGGCGCGGTCGGCGCCACGGCCATGGTTTACGAAATCGGGTGGACGCGCATGCTGGCCATCATGCTGGGCAGCTCGACGTACGCATTTACGCTCATGCTTGCGGTCTTTCTTGCCGGGATCGTCCTGGGCAGCGCCCTCTTCGAATGGTGGAACCGCCGCGCGCGATTTGCCAGCATCAGTGCCTACGCATTCACACAGAGCCTCACCGCGTTTGGCGCTCTGGTTTTTCTCATCGCGTTTGCTCAATTGCCGCGCGTCATCCCGCCCATCCTGCGCGCCACGCACGAATCCTTCCGCGGGCTGGTCCTGGCGCAATTTGTCACCTACGGATTGGCCATGCTGCCCGCGGCGCTTGTCTTCGGTTTCAACTTTCCGCTGGTGACGCTGCTCTTCGCCGGGCGCGAGCCGGGCAAGGGGAACCGTTCGGCTGCGGTGGGCCGCGCGTACGCCGCGAACACGCTAGGCGCAATTGTCGGCGCCGTGATCACCGGTTTCTGGCTGATGCCGAAGCTCGGCAGCTTCCGCGTGGTCGCGCTGGCCGCCAGCATCAATATCGCGCTCGCGTTTGTTCTCGATTTCACCGGTGACGCTCCCGGCCCGCGGCGCATGCTCGGCGCGGGACTGAATCTCGCGCTTGCTGCGGTCGTCATCGCCGCTTGGTCCGGCACGTTTTACGACCGCACGATGGCAACGTTCGGCACTGTGCTCTACTGGAATTTGTACGAGGGCAAGCTCTCGATCGCGGAAACCGCGGCGACTACCGACATTCCCTACGCGGTGGACGGATTGAACTCGTCGGTGACGGTGGCGCGAACCGAGGATTACATCGCGCTGCGCAACAACGGCAAGGTGGACGCTTCGAACCGCGACCAGACCACGCAGCTTCTGGTCGGACACCTCGGGCCGATCTTTCATCCCGCGCCGAGGCGCGTGCTCTTGATTGGCTTCGGCAGCGGCATGACGCTTTCCGCGGTGGCGCGCTACCCGGAAATCGAACGCATTGATTGCGTGGAAATCGAGCCCGCCGTCATCGGCGCCGCGCCATATCTTGTCAAACTCAACCGCGGCGTCCTCAACGATCCGCGCGTGCACGTGATTCTGGACGACGCGCGCAATTTCCTGCTCACCACGCGCGACTCCTACGACATCATCATCTCCGAGCCTTCGAATCCCTGGATCGCCGGCGTCGCCGCGCTTTTCACACAGGAGTATTACCGCGCCGCATTGCACCGCCTGCGCCCCGGCGGAATTTTCGTGCAATGGGTGCAGGCGTATTCGCTCTATCCAGAGGACCTGCGCATGGTGCTGGCCACGTTCGTGCCTCAGTTTCCGCAGGTCACCATGTGGCACGGCGATTCGCCGGACTTGCTCCTCGTGGCGCACGCGCAGGCGCTTTCACCGGAAGATCAGCGCGCCGCATGGCGGCTGGACCGGCTTCGTAAGCTGTGGGATGTCCCGGGACTGCGCGAGGACTACGAAGCCCTGGGAATGCGCCAGCCGGAAGCGCTCTACGCATTCTATTTGCTCGACGATCCCGAACTGCGCCAGTTGGCCGCGGGCCGCCAGCTCAATACCGACGACCGGACGCTGCTTGAATACCGCGCCCCGCGCGCGCTCCTGGCTCATCACCTGGAAGACAAGAACCGTGAACTTATCCTGCAGTTCCAGAAATCGATTCTGCCGCCAGGCTTGCCTGAGGATCTCCGCGTCACTGCGCTCGAAGCCTCGGCCGAAGCCATGGCCAACCTCGACGAGAGAGAAACCGCGGACCGTTATTTGCGGCCGCTCCTGGCCGAGCCTCTGACTCTCCGGCGAGAACTCCTCCGCGGACGTCTCTATCTTGCCGACGCGCGCTACGCCTCAGCGAAGGTGGCCTTCAGTGCTGCTCTGGAGCTCGATCCCTCTTCCATCGAGGCCGCGCAGGGCTTGGCCGAAGTCGCGCGACACCGCGCCGAATATTCGGATGCGGAATTCCGGCTCAACCAGATTCTGCTGCGCAGTCCGGCGTATTTCCCCGCGCTCGAATCACAATACAAAGTCGCGCGCGACCGCAACGACTGGAAGAACGCTATTTCCTGGCAGCTCCGCCGGATCGCCGCCGATCCCCATCCATCGGCCGATCAATTCGCGCACCTGGGCGAAGCGTCCCTCTTCAACAATGAACTGGACGCATCGGAGGCCGCGTTTCGAAAAGCGCTGGAGCGCGAACCGTACAGCTATTCCGCGCACCGCAACCTCGGCCAACTCTACTTCCAGCGAAAACAGTGGGACGCCGCGCGGAAAGAACTCGAATTCGTGGTGCGCTATTTCCCGGACGGCGACGCGGGCATGTACACGTCCCTCGCTGCCGTTTGCAGGTCGCTCGGCGATGTTCGCGCCGCAGATGCGATTCTCCGGAAAGGTCTTCGCGTTTTTCCTGACGACCCTGATCTGAAACGCGCGACGTCCATCCCCTAAACCAGCGCGCCGCGCCTCTTGCCGAGACTCTCGGAAAGTGGTTTCATCGTTCCCCCATGTTTGCGCTCCCAATGCCGTGGGACTTTGCGCTGATTCTACTTGTGCTCGCGGTCCTTGTGCCGTGGCGCGGTGCTGCGAAGATGCGCCAACTCCTTGCGCGCCCCGCACTGGATACTGCCGATCGGCTTTCACTCTATGCTTCGACCATCGCATTCCAATGGGTCGCCGTAGCCATTGTGATTTGGCGCTCTCGCGCGCACGCCATCGACCCGAGACTTCTGGGAATCGCTCTCCCGGACGGCGCGCTGATTGCCGCGGTCAGCGCCGGCCTGTCTCTTCTCCTCGTCGCTAACCAGTGGCTGGGACTTCGGCGATTGGCACGGCTTCCCCCGGCACGCCAGGGTTTCCTTTTTCACATGGCCACGAAGGTTCTTCCTCAGAACATGATTGAAACCCTGGCGTTCTTTGCGCTGGTTGGCACGGTGGCGCTCTGCGAGGAACTCATCTATCGCGGCTTTGCTCTCGCGGTGATTGCGCGCGCTGCACATGATTCGCTGATCGCGGGCGCTGCAATCTCATCGCTACTGTTCGCAGTCGCGCACACCTATCAGGGCCGACGCGGAATTCTTCTCACCTTTATCGTCGGACTGCTGTTCGCTACCGTGCGAATCTGGACAGATTCTCTGATCCCTTCCATCGCCGCGCACATGCTTACCGAT
>JBGQGH010000057.1:0-20057 GCA_041497315.1 Terriglobia bacterium
AAAACTTCCGCGATCTCGAGCACCGAGGCCTGACGATGTACGGCCAGATGACCGCGGGAAGCTGGATTTACATCGGCACACAGGGAATTTTGCAGGGCACCTACGAAACATTCGCCGCCGCCGCGCGAAAACATTTTGGCGGCGATCTGGCCGGAAAACTCGTCGTCAGCGGCGGCATGGGCGGCATGGGCGGCGCGCAGCCGCTGGCTGCGACGATGAATGGCGGTGCTTTCCTCGGCATCGAGGTGGACCCCGAGCGCATCAAGCGCCGCGTCAAGTCGGGCTACTGCGACGTTATGGTCAATGACCTTGACGAGGCGCTGCGCATTTTGAAAAACGCCGTGCGCAAGCGCGAAGCGGCTTCCGTGGGACTGGTCGGCAATTGCGCCGACGTGATTCCTGCGCTCGCCAAGCGCGGCGTGGTGCCCGATCTCCTCACCGATCAAACCAGCGCGCACGATCCCGCGGGCTCGTACGTGCCGCAGGGACTCTCGAGTGAGCAGGCCGCCGAATTACGCCGCCGCGATCCCGAAGAGTGCCGCAAGCGCGCGATGGAATCGATCGCGCTGCACGTCCGCGGCATGCTCGATTTGCAGAAACTCGGCGCGGTGACATTCGATTACGGCAACAACATCCGCACGTTTGCATACGAGCAAGGCGTGAAAGACGCCTACGACTTCCCCGGCTTCGTGCCCGCTTATATACGGCCGCTTTTCTGCGAAGGCCGCGGGCCGTTCCGCTGGGTCGCGCTTTCGGGTGAGCCCTCGGACATTCACCGGACCGATCAGCTTGTGCTGGAAATGTTTCCGCACGACGAAATCCTGAGCCGATGGATTCGCCTGGCGCAGAAACGCGTGCGCTTCCAGGGATTGCCCGCGCGGATTTGCTGGCTGGGATATGGCGAGCGCGACAAATTCGGCCTGGCGCTGAACGATCTTGTCACGCGCGGCGAATTGAAAGCGCCTATCGTCATCGGCCGCGATCACCTGGACTGCGGCTCGGTGGCTTCGCCGTATCGCGAAACCGAAAAGATGCGCGACGGTTCCGACGCCGTGGCCGATTGGGCGCTGCTCAATGCCCTTCTCAATACCGCGAGCGGCGCGTCCTGGGTTTCGATTCACAATGGCGGCGGCGTGGGCATCGGTTACGCGCAACACGCGGGGCAGGTGACCGTCGCCGACGGCACGAAAGAAATGGCCGCGCGCATCGAGCGCGTGCTGACGAATGATCCCGGCATCGGCGTCGCGCGCCACGCGGATGCCGGCTATCTTGAGGCCATCGGTTTCGCGCGCAAGACTGGGGTCAAAATCCCAATGACGGAAGATTCTTAACGCCGGATCACAAGATGACCCACGAGTTAATTTTTGTACTGGCAGAGGTCGTTCTGATCATCGGCGTCATGCTTCTCGCCCACATTGCGGTCCGTGCAGGCGAGTTACCCCGCGAACTCTGGAGAGCGATGCTGATCAAGAGAATTTTGATCGTTTTAATTCCACTGTGTGCCTTTTTCAGCGTCTCTGAGAATCCCCGATTGGCCCAAGTCGGAACCTGGGTGCTATTCACGACAATTCTCGCGTACTTCGCTTACTCAATCTATTTCCGTATTCACTTCGGAAAGATGTTTCGCGAGTCTAAGGCAAAACTCGAGAATTGGAGTGAGTCTGCGCGTGCGTCAAGAGCGTCGAACCCGATATCGAACGCTCCCCTTCGCACATCCATTTGGACGAAGTTGTACGGCGGCAAGAGCTAGACGGAGGACTTATGATCGTCATGATTGGAGCGACAGGAAACACCGGCAGCGTCACGGCGGAGCGATTACTCGCCAAGGGACAGAAAGTCCGCGTGATCGGCCGCGACGCGCGCAAGCTGGAACGGTTCGTGCAGAAAGACGCCGAGGCATTCGCTGCCGACGTGCTGGACACCGCTGCGCTCACTCGCGCGTTTACCGGAGCGCGGGCGGTTTACACCATGATTCCTCCCGACTTTACTTTGGATGACTATCGAGGTCACGCCGCGCGCGTGAGCGATTCGATTGCCGCGGCCATCGAGAAAGCCGGCGTCACCCATGCCGTCAACTTGAGCAGCATCGGCGCGCACCTGCCCCAGCCGCCCGGCCCGATTGCGTGCCTGCGCTACCAGGAGGAAAAGCTAAATCAGATCACGGGACTCAGAGTACTCCACCTGCGCCCGGGCCACTTCTTTGAAAACTTACTCATGCAGATCCAGCCCATCAAGATGTTTGGCTTCGCGGCCGGCATGTTCCCGGGCGATTTGGCCCTGGAGCAGATCGCCACACGCGATGTCGGCGCGGTTGTCGCGGATGCGCTCGAGAAGCTCGAGTTCACCGGCCACACGACACGCGAACTCCTCGGCCAGCGCGACTTCTCGATGAATGAGGCCGCCAGCATCATTGGCAAAGCGATTGGGAAGCCCGGACTTTCTTACGTCCAGGTCCCCGCGGAACAGATTAGACAAGGGATGTCCCAGATGGGAATCTCGGCAAACTCGGCGCGACTGCTCACGGATATGTGGGAGCAAGTGAACGCCGGAATCATGAAGGGGGAGGAGGGCCGCTCCGCGCGGAATTCGACGCCCACCAACATCGAGACGTTTGTCGCCGAGACATTTGGCCCCGCCTTCCAGGGCAAGTCCGCGGGGGCATAAGTCGTTTGTTTCGGCAACCCTCATAGCCACAGTGCCGTCAACATTTCCACATTTCGGGGGCAGCAGGTCCTGGACTCAAGGTACATCCAATTTTTGACGGGGTGTGCCGCTTCACACCCCGTCTAGAATCGCCGGTCACTTCCGGTAGGTGGGGTCGGTGCGGGAGCCGCTTTCGCGACCCTCAAATCGCTTCGTAATTCGTTTTACGCGCCGTTGAATTCACCGCGGCGCCGCGCAAGTCCTTTCCTTTCACCGCCGGCAATCGCTGTGCTACTGTAGCGCTGCCATGGCGGAGACGCTCCTCATCACCGGTTGCGCACAGCTCCTGAGCCTTCAGGGGGCGGCCCCACGCCGCGGCCGCGCGCTCGGCGATCCTGGAATCATTTGCGACGGCGCGATTCTGGTGCGCGAAGGCCTGATCGCCGCGGTCGGCACTCGTCGCCGGATCGAGCGCCTGCCGGAAGCTCGCCGCGCGAAAAAACTCGATCTTGGCGGGCGCGTGGTGCTCCCCGGATTCGTGGACTCGCACACGCACCTGGTTTCCGCCGCCAGCCGTGCTGCGGAGTACGAACAGCGCATCGCCGACGCGACCTACGAGGAAATCGCGCGCTGCGGTGGCGGCATTCTGTCTTCCGTGCAAAAACTTCGCCGCGCTACACCGCAATCACTGCTCGAGCGCGCTCTCGCGGCGCTGCGCGGATTTGCGGCCCATGGAACCACGACACTAGAGGCCAAGAGCGGCTATGGCCTCGACGTCCGCAGCGAATTGAAGACCCTCGAAGTCCTGCGCACACTGAAAAAACGCCAGCCGCTCGAAATCATCTCGACATTTCTGGGCGCGCACGTCGTGCCCGCGGAATTCCGCCGCAAGCCGCGCGGAGCGGATGCCTACGTCGAGATGCTCGTCCACAAACTGATTCCGCGCGTCGCAAGGGAAGGCCTGGCCGAATTCTGCGACGTTTACTGCGACCGCGGCGCGTTCAGCGTGGCGCAGGCGCGGCGCGTTCTGACGGCGGGGCGAGTGTGCGGCCTCACGCCGCGCATCCACGCCGAGCAATTGGCGCGCACGGGAGCGGTGGGGCTCGCCGTCGAATTGCACGCCGCCAGCGCCGACCACCTCGAACAAGTGAATCGCGCCGATATCCGCGCGCTTGCAAAATCCGGCGTCGTCGCCACGCTGCTTCCCGGCTGCTGCTTCCATCTCGGCTTGCGGCATTACCCGCCCGCGCGTGAACTGATTTCTGCGGGCGCCGCCGTCGGCCTGGCCACGGACTTCAATCCCGGCACCAGTCCCACGCTCAACATGCAAATGGTGCTCTCGCTGGCCTGCACGCAATTGCGCATGACGCCCGCTGAGGCTATCGCCGCGGCCACCATCAATCCCGCGTATTCGCTGCGACGCGCCGCGCGGATCGGCTCGATCGAAGTTGGCAAATTCGCTGACCTCGCGGTGTTCGATCTGGCCGACTACCGCGAAATTCCGTATTATTTCGGGGTCAACCATTGCTGGCTGACCCTGAAGCGCGGAAAAGTGGTTTACTCACGCGAAGCACACTAAACCGCAGGGCGCAGCGTGCTGCGTCCTTACACGGCCTACTCCGATGAACCGACTGATCGAATGCGTGCCGAATTTTTCTGAAGGGCGCGATCCCGCCAAGGTGAACGCCATCGTCGCGGCCATGAGCGGCTCGCCCGGCGTGTGGGTGCTGGACCGCGAGATGGACGAGGACCACAACCGCTCGGTAATCACGCTTGCGGGCGAGCCGGAAGCTGTCGCGGAAGCGGCGCTGCGCGGTGTGGGCAAAGCCGCCGAGCTGATTGATCTGACGCAACACAGCGGCGCGCATCCGCGCATCGGCGCGTGTGACGTTTTGCCTTTTATCCCCATCGAGGGCGTGACTCTCGAAGACTGCGTGGCACTGGCGAAGAAAGTCGGCCGCGAAATTTGGGAGCGTTTTCGCATCCCCGTCTATTTTTACGAAGCCGCGGCGCAGCGGCCCGAGCGCACCAACCTCGAAAACATCCGCAAAGGACAATTCGAGGGCCTGCGCGAAGAGGTGCTGAAGAATCCCGACCGCGCTCCGGACATTGGCGAGCCGCGCCTGCATCCCACCTGCGGCGCGACGGTGGTGGGCGCGCGAAAATTCCTCATCGCCTACAACGTCAATCTCGATACGCACGACATTTCCATCGCCAACAAGATCGCGCGCACGATCCGCTTTTCGAGCGGCGGCCTGCGCTACGTGAAGGCAATGGGCGTAGACTTGAAGGCGCGGCAATTGGCGCAGGTTTCGATCAACCTCACCGATTTCGAGCAGACGCCGATCCACGTGGTTTTCGAATTGGTGAAGCGCGAAGCGGAACGCTACGGCTGTGCTATCGTCGGCAGCGAAATCGTGGGCCTGGTTCCGAAAAAGGCGCTGGAGATGACCGCGGACTTTTTTCTGCAGCTCGAAAACTTTTCTCCCGCGCAGGTTCTGGAGAATCGCCTCGCGGCCGCGCTCAGCGGAGCTCCGATGGAGAGCAAAGGAAAACTCGCGCCACTCGCGCAACCGTTCCTCGACGCTGTGGCCGAGCCTTCGGCCACGCCCGGCGGCGGCTCGGTCTCCGCGCTGGCGGGAGCGCTCGCCGCGAGCCTCGGGCAGATGGTCGCGGGCCTCTCGCGCAAGAAAAAATCGCAAGCTGCGTATGTGGACGATCTTTCCGCCGCAATTACCGATTTGCGCCAGGCCGCGGCGCAGCTTGCTTCCGCGATTGACCGCGACGCCGCTTCATACGAAAGCGTTCTCGCGGCCTACAAACTGCCCACGGAATCGCCGGACGAACAGGAACGCCGCGAAGCTGCGATCCAGCAGGCTTTGCAGCGCGCCGCCGAAATCCCCATGGAGGTAGCGGAATCTGCCGCTGCGGTTCACGAACGCCTGGGACAACTCGCGAGCATCTCCGCGGCGTCTATGAGTTCAGACCTCAGCGTAGGTCGCTTGATGGCCGCGGCGGGCGCGCGCGGCGCGCTTGCGAATGTAGCCATCAATCTGGAGGGCATCACGGACAAGAATTTTGCAGCAAAGATGCAGGCGCGGGCCGCGGCGGTGGAAACCCGTCTTGCCGCCGGCACACAAGTTGCCGCCTCTTCCGCGCCGCATCGCTGATTGTCGATTCAACGTCTGGGGGTGTTTTGTGAAGGCGAAGTCAACTCTTGGGATCGCACTTCTTGCTGCTTCTTCCCTGCTGCCCGCGGCGGCCCGCGCCGGCAGCCTCAGCACCAGCATCATCGGAATCTTCCCGAAAAACGTGGGCGAATTTGCCTATGCGGATCTGAAGTCCGCGCGGCAGTACAAATGGTTTCAGCAATTGAAAGACCAGATGCTCCCGCCGCGCTACCGCGAATTTGAGAAGTTCCTGACCTCAGCGGGCGTGGACCCTAATTCTCAAGTGGACGAGCTGGCCTGGGCGTTCGTCACCGCACCGGCCGCCAAAGACGCTCCGGCGGGAACTTCCGGCGGAACGCCGACGGATCAGATTATCGGCATCGCGCTGGGCCAATTCAGTCCCGCGTCGGCGGAGACTTTTTTCACCTCGCAGAAGCTAGCCACGCAGAAAGTACGTGGCTTCACGCTCTTCGCCTTTGGCAGCGGCTCCGGGCCGCAGGATCTTTTCTTCTTCTTCATTGACTCGAACACCGCGGCTTTCGGCCAGCGCGCTAATCTCGAAAAGATGATTGACATCCGCTTCGGCCTCGAAGACGGCCTGCTGCGCAGCGACGTGATGTTTCCGATGATCAACGAAATGAACGGCCGCGGGCTCCTCTGGGCCGTGCTGGACTCCTCGTACTCGCGCCTGGCCATCAATCAGCTTTTGCCGGAGGCCACGCAGTACGCGCAGTCTTCGCAGCTCGCCGCGAAGTTCAAAGCCATGCTGATCACTGTGGACGGCGGCAGCACGCTGGACGCGCGCTTCCAGACCGTTTGCGCGACCACGGATGACGCCAACGCGTTCGCCGCGCTACTACAGCCGGCCATCATGTTCCGCCAGTACCAGGAAAATCAGCGGAACCCGGAGCTCGCGCAGTTACTCGGGGCCACCCGGGTCACGCCGCAGGGCGACCGCCTCGACGTGCGGATGTCGCTGACGGAAGATCAGATGATGGCGCTGATCCGGCGCAATACGTTCGCGTTCAAGATGTAATGGTTGTTTGGCGCGCCTCAGCCGAAGGAACGCACGAACTTGATCAGTACCAGCCGCGAAAATCCGCCGCGGGTTTCCTGCTGAGACCGGTCGGCCTGCGCGAACATCTTTTTCCCCGACAAATCCCACGGGCGTCCCTCATGTTCGAAGGTCACTTCGACGCGATCGGGGAAATCCGCCACGATAATCCCGAACAGGCCTTCGTGATTCTGGAGGAGCGCGCCGATGCCGCGGAAGGCTTCTTCGGCGGCGGCGCCGAGATCCGCCTGCGCCGCAGCGTCGAGCCCGGCGCGGTCGGAGAAATGCGCCACCGCGCCGGCGAGCGCCGGCAGAAACCGGGAATCCACATTCAAACGCATCTCGATATGACTCGGCTGCTGAGGCACTCCGGGATCAGTGTCCACGTTCGTCCACCACGCGGACGTCGCAGGCTTCACGGCAGTCCGGGCAATAGTATTGGCCGTCCACGCACATGCGGATTCCGTCTTGTCCCTGGCAGAGCCAGCAAAAACGGTCGCACCGGCATTCGGTTTCCGGCTTGTCGCACTGTGCGCAGAGGATGATTGGGGGCATCGGCCTCTCGGTCGGTTACTCCTGCGAATATAATGCGTCGCACCATGCCGCGACAAGCCGCATTTTAGCGCCCAACGCCCCGCGCGCAATGCCGCCGTTTTCTTGACACCCCGCACCCTGCGTGCTAGTTTCGATTTTCTCGCGAGCGCCCGGGAATTTTTCGTGACCTCTCAAACCGCTACAGAACCTCGCAAAACAGCGCTGAATTCGGCTCACCGCCGGATGGGAGCGCGCATGGTCAACTTCGGCGGCTGGGACATGCCGGTGGAATACTCCGGCATCATCGCCGAGCACATGGCCGTGCGCACCGCCGTCGGTCTTTTCGACGTCAGCCACATGGGCGACATCGAAATCCGGAGCACCGCGCCCGGCGGGGCGCTGGCTGCTGTGCAGCACATCAGCATGAACGATGCTTCGAGACTGGCCATCGGCCAGGCTCACTACTCGGCGCTGCTCTATCCCGCGGGCACGTTCGTGGACGACGTGATCGTGCATCGCACCGGCGAAGAAGCTTACCTGCTGGTGATCAACGCCGGGACGCGCGAAAAGGACGTCAACTGGGTGAGCGAGAACATCGGCGGCTTCGCCTGCACCGCGCGCAACGCCAGCGACGACTATACGCAACTTGCGATTCAAGGCCCGCGCGCGGCGGAGTTGCTGCAAGAACTCACCGACGCGGATCTCGCTCCGATCAAGAATTATTGGTTCACCTGGCGCACCGTCTGCGGCTTGCCGAATACTCTGATCGCGCGCACCGGCTACACCGGCGAGGACGGCTTCGAGATTTATGTCCCCGCCGACGTGGCCACGAGCGAACGGGTGTGGAATGAAGTGGTAGACGCGGGCAAACGGTTCGGGATACTTCCCTGCGGGCTCGGCGCGCGCAATACTTTGCGCCTCGAAGCGAAGATGGCGCTCTATGGCCACGAAATTTCGGACACCATAAACGTCTGGGAGGCGGGCCTCGATCGCTTCTGCAAAATCGAGAAGGGCGATTTTATCGGCCGCGACGCTTTGGTGAAGGCCAAAGCCGCCGGACTTAGCCGAACGCTCGTGGGCCTGGAAATGGTTGACCGCGGCATCGCCCGCGACGGCTACGCGGTCTGCGACGAAGCCGGCCGCGAGATCGGCTGCGTCACCAGCGGCTCACCCTCACCATTCTTGAAGAAAAACATCGCGCTCGCCTACGTACCGCCGGAGCGCTCGGCCATCGGCAGCACAATTTATATTCAAGTGCGCGATCAAAAACCCAAAGCGCAGGTTGTGCCGACGCCTTTTTACAAGCGCCCGAAAAAGCAGGCTGCAGTTTGAACGCGGAGGAGTCCGGATGGCGTACCCCAGCGACTACCGCTACACCAAAGAACACGAGTGGATTCAGGTGCAGGGCGCGACGGCCACGATCGGCATCACCGACTACGCGCAGCACGAACTCGGCGACGTCGTCTTCGTCGAATTGCCCAAAATCGGCGCGAAGATCAAGTTCGGCGAATCGTTCGGCACCGTCGAATCGGTGAAGGCGGTGAGCGAGATTTACGCGCCCGCTTCGGGTGAGGTCACCGAGATCAATTCAAAACTCGCGGACGCGCCGGAGACCATCAATACCGACCCGCACAAAGCTGCGTGGCTGATCAAAATTAAGCTGACCGATGCGAAGGAAATCTTCGGCCTGATGGACGCCGCCGCCTACCAGTCCTACATCGCCGAGAAGCAGAAGGAAACCTCCGCCTGATGCGCTATCTCCCGAAAAGCCCATCCGAGCGCCAGGAAATGCTCGCCGCCATCGGCGCGCTCTCCATTGAAGAGCTGTTCGCCTCCATCCCGGCGAAATTCCGGTTGAAGGAGCCGCTGCGACTGCCTGGGCCGCTCTCGGAAATGGAGATCATTGATTATTTTCGCGCGCGTGGGGCGGAGAATTCGGTTGGTTACTCAAGTTTTCTTGGCGCGGGCGTTTACAACCATCTGCGCTCGGTGGTCACCGATGCGCTGATTCAGCGCGGCGAGTTCCTCACTTCATACACACCGTATCAGGCGGAGATCAGCCAGGGCACCTTGCAAGCCATCTTTGAATTTCAAACACTGATGTGCCAGCTCACCGGCCAGGAAGTGGCCAACGCTTCGATGTACGACGGCTCGACGGCGCTCACCGAAGCTGTCCTGATGGCGGAGCGCCTGACCAGCCGGCACCGCGTGCTCGTGGCGCGCTCGGTGCACCCCGAATACCGCCAGGTGCTGGCCACGTTCGCGCACAATCTGGGCCTCACGATCGAAGAAATCGGCTTCAACGAGTCCGGCCAGATCGACGCCGCAGCGCTGCGCGCGAAGGTGGACGATTCAACGGCCGCGGTCGTCGTGCAGTCGCCGAATTTCTTCGGCGTGCTGGAACAAGTTCCGCAACTCGCCGAAATCGCGCATTCGAAAGAAGCGTTGCTCGTTGTGGGCATCACCGAAGCGGTTTCGCTCGGCATCGTGCGCCCGCCAGCCGAAGCCGACGTCGTGGCTATGGAAGGCCAGAGCTTCGGCCTGCCGCCAAGCTACGGCGGCCCCTTCGTCGGCGTCATCGCTACGAAAGACAAGTTCGTGCGCCAGATGCCCGGGCGCCTGGCGGGACAAACCACCGACCACGACGGCCGCCGCGGGTTCTGCCTGACGCTGGCCACGCGCGAGCAGCACATCCGCCGCGAGAAGGCCACTTCGAACATCTGCACGAACCAGGCACTGTGCGCGCTGGCCGCCGCAATCCATCTGTGCCTGCTCGGAAAAGAGGGCCTGCGCGAGCTTGCCGAACAGAATTTGGCCAAGGCGCGTTTTGCCTCCGCGGAACTCGAGAAGATTTCCGGCGTGCGCCGCGTTTTCTCCGGGCCCATATTCAACGAATTCGCCATCGAGCTGCCGCGCTCCGTGAAAATGGTCAACACGGGATTGTTGAAGGAAAAAATCATCGGCGCGCTTGCGCTCGGCTCGTTTTACCCCGAGCTGACCAAGCGCGGCCTCGTTTGCGTGACGGAAACGACCACCCGGGAACAGATCGAAAAGCTTGCCGCGTCGCTGCGCAAGATTCTCGCGACGCCGCTCTGATTCGAAAGGGACACCTTGCCCGACAAGATTCGCAAAGCCGCACGCCACGTCAACCAGAGCGAAGGGTTGATCTTCGAAAAATCCGCGCCCGGCAAACGCGGCATGGAATTGCCTCCGCTGGACGTGCCCGCGGTGGATGCACGCGCTGCGCTTGGGGCAGACTTCGCGCGAGACGCCGTCGGTGGTTTTCCCGAAGTCAGCGAAATCGAAGTGATCCGCCACTTCACGCGGCTTTCCACCTGGAATTACGCGATTGACCTGGGCATGTACCCGCTGGGTTCCTGCACCATGAAGTACAACCCGCGGGTGAACGAATTCGTAGCGCGGCTTGACGGCATCGCCACCGAGCATCCTTACCAGCCGACGGAACTTTCACAGGGCTGCCTGAAGATTCTGCAAACGCTCGCCAAGTGTCTGCTCGAAATCACGGGCATGGACGCGATCACTCTCGAACCCGCGGCCGGCGCCCAAGGCGAACTCACCGGACTTCTCTTAATTCGTGCGGTGCTCGAAAGCCGCGGCAACCCGCGCAAGAAAGTCCTGATCCCGGACTCCGCGCACGGCACCAATCCGGCCACCGCCGTCATCGCCGGATACGAAGTGCAGAACATCCGCTCCGACGCGCAGGGCCAGGTGGACATGGCTCACTTGCGCGAGTACGTGGCCGAGGATGTGGCCGCGTTGATGGTCACCAATCCCAGCACCATTGGCATTTTCGAGCAGCGCATTGCCGAAGCCGCCGAAATCCTCCATGCCAAGGGCGCGCTGCTCTATATGGACGGCGCGAACATGAACGCGCTCGCGGGCGTGGCGCGGCCGGGCGATTTCGGTGTGGATGTGATGCACCTGAACTTGCACAAGACGTTTTCGACGCCTCATGGCGGCGGAGGTCCGGGTGCCGGCCCCGTGATGGTCAAAAAGATTCTCGAACCGTTCCTGCCGATCCCCGTGCTGGTGGAAAAAGGCGATGGCACGCTCGCGCTCGATAACAACCGGCCGCAATCCATCGGCCGCGTGCGCGCGTTCTGCGGAAACTTTGGCGTGCTCGTACGAGCGCTGGCTTACACGCTGGCCTACGGCCCTGGGATCCGCCAGGCCACCGAGGACGCGGTGCTCAACGCAAATTACATCCGCAAACATTTAGAAGACGTTTTCGATTTGCCCTACAAGATGCCTTCGATGCATGAAGTGGTTTTCAGCGACGCGCGGCAGAAAAAGAACGGCGTGACCACGATGGACATCGCCAAGCGGCTGATTGACTACGGCTTTCACCCGTACACCACCGCGTTTCCACTGATCGTTTCCGGCGCGATGATGATCGAGCCCACGGAATCGGAATCACGCGAGGAGTGTGACCTCTTCATTGAGGCCATGCGCGCGATTGCCGAAGAGGCGGCGACGAATCCGGAACTGGTGAAGACCGCCCCGCACTCCACGCGCGTCGGACGCCTCGACGAAGTCGCCGCCGCGCGCAAGCCCGTCCTGCGCTGGAAGCCCGCCTCCTCCGGCGAAGCCGCGGATTGAAAGCCGCCAAAGAACGCGTCACCGCTACTATTGAAGAATAATATGAATATATAATGTCAAGTCGCGTGATACATTAACGGCGCATGGATCTTTTCGACCTCAATCTGGGGCTGGAACCGGATCACGAAGCCTCAGGCCACGCCGGAAAGAGAGAGCTTCTGCAGTTCGCGCAGAAAGCTTACTGGGACGGCGCAAGCTTTTTCTTCATGTCCGTCGGATTTTATTTCGCGAGTTTGGCATTTCTCATCGGCTACATTGCTAGCCAAAAACCAAATCCAGACGTGGCCACAGTAACGCTTTATGTGGGCATTGCGGTGTCGCTTCTAGCCCTGATTGTGGCCGTTGTCTTCGCGAGGGGCCTCCTATCTTGCGTAGACCTTATCGAGAACCTGGTTATCCAGTCTTTCCCATCTGAGAAGGTATTGCTGAAGGATTTCTTCATCGGCTGGAGGCGCTTGGTCAAACGAACACGTCGCGTTGGCTACGCATTGATTGTTCTCTTTATGGTCGCAATCTTCTTACTGCTAAGAGCTTCGACCACCGCGGTTCACGAGACTCCGACTGACTTCCGGTCGATACTTCATTAGTCAGGTCTCATCCCGCCCCAACTTGATCGACTGAGTCTCACTCGGAACCACGCCGTGGCTCACCAAGCTCATTTCGGGAAACGGATCGAATTGACTATGGCCTGAAATGCCCGGTCGTAGGTTCCGTAGTCGCTTTCGGGCGCAACGCACACGACATAGAGCAATCCCCGCGGGCGCAGAACAGTGACCACCCAATCCACTTCTTTCCCTCCCGCGGGCGAATCATTCGTCAGGTAAGTTGAGAGGGCATCCTCACCGTCCACACGCATCCGTTCGTGGCGCTGGCGCAAGCGCATCGAAGGATTGGACTGGCGCAGATCCTCCAGCAACTGGTCGGTGGACTCTTCGAGCGTATTCCCGTGCGGATCGGCCAGGCTCACAATCACGCCGTAGGCCAGCGCCGCCTGCCCCTTCGCGTTGTTCACCACCCCGCCGTCGGGCACGAAATTCGCTGCATCGCCGCTCCCGTTCGAGCGCCAGTTGTCCGGATAGCGCATCTGCAGGTTGTCGTTCTCGAAGCTCTGGAAGCGGTTGGAAGGCGGCGCGGGACGCCCTCGGCGGCCCGTCTGGCCCTGAGCCGGCGCGGAGCCGCGCTTGGGCGGGGGAGGCAGGCGCAGGACGTAACGCTTGATGTCGCGAAACTCTGCGGAATCGGTGTTGTAGTTCGGCGGAACGCCGCCCATTTTGTCGATCTCCTCATTCACGCGTTCGACGCGATGTTCGGGAATGGGGTGATCGGAAAAGAATTCCGGAGGGTTCTTGCCTTTGCTTTCCGCTTCGATCTTTTCGAAAAACTGCGCCATGGCGCGCGGGTCGTAGTTCGTGTCGTAGAGGATTTGCGTGCCCATCACGTCGGCCTGGGTTTCGGCCGTGCGCGAGTACTTCATCAGGATGCCGCCGACCGCGAAGCTTGCGCCCAATTGCGTGGCCAATCCGGCAACAGAATTCCCGCCGACCATGGCCCCGGCGATGCCCAATCCGCTCTGCCACAGGGCGGCCTTGGAGGCTTGATTGGTGCCGTGGCGCAGCGCCACATGCGAGATCTCGTGCGCCATGACGCCGGCAAGTTGCGCTTCATTGTCCGCGGCTTCGATCACGCCGCGATTCACATAAACGAAGCCGCCCGGCAAGGCGAACGCATTGATGCCGCGGTCGTTCACGCACTTGAATTGGTAGGGATAACGCTCGCCCGGCGCTTTGGCGGCCAGCTTCTTGCCCAGCGCGTTCAAATAGTTGTCCACCTTGGCGTCGCGCAGCAAGGGTATCTGGCGATCCGCCTGCTGCGCGTTCTGCTGGCCGATCTGGACGTCCTGCTGCGGCGAGAAAAAGTTCATGCCGGGCTTCAAGCGTGTACGGTCGGCGCCCGCCACAGGCGTCAGTACGAGAGTCACCGCCGCGACGATCGCCAGCGCCTGTTCGGCAGTTCTGCGCAAATGGCCTGCCGGAAATCCAGTCCGTGTGTTGAGCTTCATCATTCCCTCCAACTGCTTGGGACAGGCTGGGTCTGTCCTCGGTGGCACTTCGAAAACTTAGATGTCGGTTCCCCGCCCCGCGTTTGATCGCTTCCCTTGAGGAAGTCGGCTCACTGAGCGGGTAGCGGCCCGCATCATCCTGAAACAATATACCGGATTCGCGCCCTGAGGAGAACTTGAGGAGGAGCAGCTCCAAGTTAGGATGGATGTGGAAAGCAGAAGGCCGGACTACCCGGCGTTTTGGCGCCCGGCTAATCCGGCCTTAGGGGGAGGTGAGTTCGGGCCGAAAGCCTAACTTCGGTCGTCGGTATTATTCTTGCGGCGTCCCGTCGGAGCGGGCGAGGGCGTGCCCGGAGGAATCGCGAACGGCGCCTGCGCCTCGCGCGCGGCCACCGGAGCGGCCACTTCCACGGGGCGTCCACCCGTGGCTTGCGCGGCCACCGCACCGGTCTTCAGGCCCTTCAGCACGGGCACCGGAATCATCGCGCCTTCGCTCTCCTTCTGGAACACGAGGCGGCCCTGTTCGGCGTCGAAGTCAATGCAGATGACGTCGCCGAGGCGCACCTGCTCGGTGGCCAGCAGGTTCGCCAGCGGATAAACCACGTTGCGTTCGATGGCCCGCTTCAGGTGGCGCGCGCCGTATTTCAAGTCGGTGCCTTCCTGCAGCAGGAATGCCCGTGCGTCCGGCGTCACGCGGAACAGAAAGGGACCGGGAGCTGTGTTTAGAACCCGTTGTCTCACCTGTTCAAGTTCAATTTCCAGAATCTGTTCCAACTGATCCGATCCCAGCGGATGGAAGACCACGATCTTGTCCAGCCGGTTCATGAATTCCGGCGAGAATTTCCGCTTCGCGGCTTCGGTCGCGGTGCGTTCGACCTTGACGTTCAACTTGTCGGCCGGTTTGTCCGCCGGCTGCACGAAACCCATGCTTCCGCTCATCAGCTCGTTGATTTCGCCGCCGCCGAGGTTCGAGGTCAGAAAAATCATGGTCTGCGAGAGGTCCACGCGCCGGTTGTCGCCGAGCGTGAGCGTGGCCTTGTCCAGGATGCCCAGCAGCAATTGCCACAGGGCATCCGAGGCCTTCTCGATTTCGTCGAACAGCAGGAAGCTGAGCTTCAGCTTTTCGGTATGAAACTGCGCCAGCGCCTCCTGCGTGATCAGCGGATGCGTTTCGCGGTGGCCCAGATAGCCCGGAGGCGAGCCGATCAGCTTGGCAATTTCGTGCGAGTGCTGGAACTCGGCGCAGTCAACCTTGATGACCGCGCGCGGGTCGCCGAACAAGATCTCCGCCGCGGCTTCGACGATGCGCGTCTTGCCCGAGCCGGTGGGCCCGAGGAAGAGCAGGTTCCCCACCGGGCGTCCGGCCGGGCACATCCCCGCGCCATACACCTGGAACAGGTCGGTCACCGCGCGGACGGCTTCCTCTTGTCCGACGATCTTCTTCCGCAGCGAAGCGTCGAACTCCTCCGACACCATGCTGCGGCGGCTGGGGTCGAGAGGTTTGAGGTTCTTGTCCATGGCCATGCTCCTACCGGCTCCGCTGTGCAATCAGCAGCCCGCGCAAAGGCGCGCGGTCAAACTGGTCGAGCTTCACTTGGATAGAGGAATGCAAGAGTCGGAGTTGCGTCAGGATCTCTCGGCCAGTGGCCGGGGAATTTTCGAGATCCAGCAATGGCGGGAACAAGTCGGCCAGATCAAGGTTCAGTGTGCGTAGATTGGCGACCAGCTTCTGAACGTAGGGGGACTTCGGGTCAAACAGTTCGACGCGGCTGTTTACCTGCTCGCGGAGCTGGGACCAATTCAGTTCCAGGACGGGATGATTACGGGAGACTTGGCGGACGACGTCGTCCGTGATGCGCGGGCGTTCGCCGAGCCTGGCGAGGTGAAGCTGTTTCACCTTGCCGCTGTGGCGCACATTGTGCACCAGATACCAGGCATTGCCTTTCCGGCGAACAAAAGCCATTTGCGCTCTCCTGAGCGTCCATTCTCACCGTAGTGTAAGTGCGTTCCACTACGCCTGTCAATTGAGATGCGCGCGAAACCGCCGGGTTGCTTCGTATGTGCTAGTCACTCGTCCGGCACATCGAGTACTACGCCGCGCGCTTGCCGCGACGCCGTTTCCGAGCGACTTTCTTCCGGCTTGCATCTTCGCGCCTCTCGCTCCTTCTACTGCATTAGATGCCGCCGCTGTCGCCGTGATGCCTGGAGGTTGCTCGAAGCACTTTTGAAAACTTTGCCGCTTCCCTCTTCCCGCTGGCGCGTCGGAACCAGTACCGGTAGGATATTCACCCGAACGGTAAAAATTTCATGTCCTGGGATCCCGTCTATCGGCTAGTGAAATCAATTCCGCGCGGGCGCGTAATCACTTATGGACAGCTCGCGCGCTTGGTGCGCTTGCGCGGAGGTGCGCGCACGGCGGGCCGCGCCATGTCCGCCAGCCCGTCCGGAAAGGGAATTCCCTGGCACCGTGTAGTCGGCGCCGGCGGACGTCTGCTGCCACGGGAGCCGTACGCCTCGCTGCAGCGGCGGCTGCTCGAAAGCGAAGGCGCGAGGTTCGTCGGTGAACGCGTGGATTTGAAGCGGCACCAGTGGCAGCCGTCGCGCAAACGCCGCAAGGCCTGATTGCCGCGCCGCGACGCAGGCGGCGTTTCGCCTCTGATGCGGGGCTGTGATATAGATGTTCGTCCCGTTTGAGTGATTTGACTTGAGCGCTCCCATCATCCAAGTCGAGAAATTGATTAAGGTCTACGGCGAAGTTCAGGCCGTGCGCGGAGTCAGTTTCACCGTCGAAGAGGGCGAAGTCTTCGGCCTGCTCGGTCCGAATGGCGCGGGCAAAACGAGCATCGTGGAAGTGCTCGAAGGGCTCCGCAACGCCGACGGGGGCAAGGTTTCCGTCTGCGGCCTGAATCCAGAGCGGGCGGGCATGGCCTACAAACAGGAAATCGGCGCGGTGCTCCAGTCCACTGCCCTTCCCGAGAAAATGCGCACCTTCGAGGCGCTCAAGCTGTTCGCGAGTTTCTACGACCGCCGCCGCGATCCTTCGGATCTGTTAAATCGCTTCGGCCTCGAAGAAAAGCGCAACGCCTTCTACAGCCAGCTTTCGGGTGGGCAGAAACAGCGCTTGGCGCTGGCCATGGCCCTGGTGAACGATCCCAAGGTCGTCTTCCTCGACGAGCCGACGGCCGGCCTCGATCCCCAAGTGCGGCGCGAGATTTATCAGATCATCGAGGAGCTGCGCAGCGAGAATAAAACGGTGCTCCTGACCACGCACTACATCGAAGAAGCCGAGCGGCTCTGCGACCGAGTGGCCATCATTGACTACGGCAAGGTGATCGCCACGGGCACGCCGCGGGAGTTGACGCAAGGCTCGGCAGGCACGACGCGGATCGAAGTTCGGCTGGCGCGGGCCGCGTCCGACGGCGTCCTGCGCGGCCTCGAAGGCGTGACGTCCTGCAAAGAGTCCGAGGGCGCCTACGTGCTCCACTCCTCGAGCGTGCCGCGGACGATCGTCGCGCTCGTGAAGCAGCTCGAAAGCGACGGCAACGAATTGGCCGGCCTCGAAATCGCGCGGCCGTCGCTGGAGGATGTCTTTCTCGAACTCACCGGGAGGAGGCTGCGCGATTGAGAAACACCTGGATTCTGACCGTGGAGCGCATGCGGCTGGCGCTGCGCAGCCGTCCGTTCATCTTTTTCAGCCTGGTCATGCCGCTGGTCTTTGAGTTTCTATATTGCGGCCTCTTCGCGCGCATTTTCTGGCCCGGCAATCCCGCGGGCGTTCGCATCATGATGGGGCCCGTGCTGGCCATCACGGTGATGGGCAGCTTCTGGGGACTCAGCATTCAGCTCGTGATGTTCCGTGAAATGGGAATCCTGCGGCGCTTCCGCCTCGCTCCCGTCGGCGCCGGAGCTATGCTCGCTTCCAGCATTCTCTCCAACTATTTTCTGACCCTCCCGACCGTGGTTGTCGAATTCCTGATCGCCAAGTGGGTCCTGCAGATGGACCTCTGGGGAAACCTGCTTGGCGTATGGGCCATGGTCACCCTCGGGTCCATCACGTTCGCCTCCCTCGGACTCATCGTGGCCAGCGTCACCAGCACCATGCAAACGACCCAGGCGGTGAACAATCTGATTTGGTCCGCATTTCTTTTTCTGTCCGGCGCCACGCTGCCCCTGCAGATTCTTCCCGGCTGGCTGCAGCACTTCTCCTGGTATCTGCCGGCCACTTATCTGGTGACAGGGTTCCAGCGCTCGATGATCGCCTACGTGGGCCCCACCCAGCTCGGCCCTGCCATTCTTGCCCTCACAAGCTGCACGCTGATTGCCTTTGTGATCTCACAGCAACTCTTCCGTTGGGAGCCTGAGGCGAAGTCCACGACGCGCGCGAAACTCTGGGCGCTCTCCACGATCATTCCCTTCCTGCTCATCGGCACCTGGGAATTGTGGCATGGGGAACTCCACAAGAGCACCCGCGCGGATTTCCAGCTCATGCAGCGCATGAATCCGCCGCACCCTCCTTCTCAACCACAGCAGGATCCCAACCGCTAATCCCGCCGCCGCCGAAACGCCCGTCCAATTTGGCGGCTGCGCCTAGGCTCGATGAGGTATATCTCAATAGAGGTCAGGATTCCCGCCACGCATCATGCTCGCCGTTTGAAACTTGGTCTGAAAAATTCGGACGCCGACCTGCGACACAAAGCTAATCTCGGTCGTTTCTACGGGTATGGTCCGAGTCCCATCCGGCTCCTTCATATCGAACCTAAACACATAGCCCTCCCTGCCGCTCGCATCCAGGGGAACCCGGACTTGAACGAGTCGGGGAGAAAGCTTACGGCCGGAAGGCTGAAGTTGCAGGTAGGTTTTCTGCTGGAGCGTGGCGGACTCGGTGGGAGGCAGGAGGGTCTGGCCGAGCGGCACCAGCACCAGTTCAAACTGCCGGGGAACGTCGCGCAGGTACTTCCTTGCTGCGGTTTCAGGAGTTGCACCATGTAGAACTGCGTCGCGATACAGGGCGCGCCGAATCATTAGAGAAGAATTCCACCGAAGCGCAAACACGCCCAGAGGCTTGAAGACTTGGTTGATGCCATTCGGAATCGGATCTTTGTTCGGATCGTATGGCACGTGGCCGATTTGAACTTCGGTGCGAGTCTCGAGGCTGTCTCCGTTCAAGTAGGGATAATACGGAACCGTCACGGTTTTCGCCCAGGGGGAATCAGAGAGGATTTTGCGGACATCTTTCGAAGTCCACCTCTCGTACGACTTCGAATCCCACGGATCCGAAGCCAGGGCCGTCGCTGCCGCAAACATCAGAATTATCCTCGCGGCCATCAGCGAACGCTTGTTCATCCGGTCGCGCCCCCTTGACAAGCACCAAAAAGAAAACTGCGCCTTTCGCTTGTGGATCTGGCGTCAGTTGAAACTATACTACTTACATAATTCTCTTGACAAGTTATTGCTTGTCATTTTTATGCTAGCTCATCGAAAGTTGAGGTACAAGCTATATGATGAGAAAAGTCGAACTGCTCACCAATTTGGCCATCCTGATATTCATAACGGTCGCGGGAGGAGCGTACTTAAGAGACCGCTTCTTCTCTCGGACGAATACCCCGCGAGTCAAAGTAGGGGACTCGCTTCCTAAACTGCCGGGATACGAGTGGACAACCCACCCTAGAACTCTACTTCTCGCACTCCAGAACGGGTGCCACTATTGTGAGGACAGCTCGCCTGACCTGCCCCCCGTTCTTGGTCCAGACATAATGTCGAACGCGGGGTCTCCTCCAAGCCGGATTCGCCCCCCCCGGGGATGGAAGACGCGACCGGGGTGGGGGGAGACGCCGGTCGCGCGGCGGCTTCGGCCGCGAACTCTTCCGGCGTCAGGTATCTCAGCGAGCTGTGCGGACGGACCGTGTTGTAGTCCCCCCGCCAAGCCTCGATCATTTCTCTGGCCCCTCTCAGATCCACGAACCAGTTCTGGTTCAGG
>JBGQGH010000058.1:0-19530 GCA_041497315.1 Terriglobia bacterium
ACAACGCAACTCGCAACGCTTGGGCGTTCACATCAGGGCCTCATCGGCAGCGTCGGGGGAGGGACGCAAACCTTCCTCGCGTCCCAGGACTTCCATCAACGCCCTTCGCAGCGCGGCGTTGTGCAGAGCACGTATGGCGGAAACAGCATACTCGATAAAGGCTGGGGGAGTTTTCCAGTACGTGGAGAGCGGCCGGTCCGCGTTGGTGACCGGGTCGGGATGGAAGACACGGTCGTCCCAGCGCCGGGAGCCTGCCGGGAATTCCGGGTAATCGCGAAACACGTCAACGACCTCCTGCGCGAGGCGCACGCTCGAGGGTTCCGAATACCGCGGCATGAAGAGCACCTGGCTGTGCTTCTCGACGCGAATCTCACGAACGAATTCAGGGAAACTTTCGGCGCAGGTAAGGTTTACGGCGCCGCTGGGCTGGCATCCATGCCGGTCCCCGCCGGAGACGAGCAAGCGCTGCCAGCGGTTGGCGAGTTGCGTCACACTGTCGTTCTCTTTCCAACTGCGCGTGGCATTGAGTTCAAAGGCGTGCAGGAATCCGACGGTTAAGTGCAGAAACTGATCGACGAGCTGCAGGTATTGCGCGTGTCCCACGTCGTACTGGTCCCACACGGGGTGGTTGAAGACGATCAGCACTTCCGGGCAGCCGTCGAGCATGTCGAGCAACTCGGTGAGGAGTTGGTCCGACGGATTCCGCGTGTAGGCGGCGAGATCAGCCATAATCTCCTGTTCCCGCCCGCTGGGGAGATTATGAATGCCTAGATGGAATAGGGCCTTTCCGAATGGCACGCTCCACTCGAGGGCCATCGGAATCTCCCGCGTTTCCGGAACCACCCGCAACAGGACGGCTGCATCCATGTTGTCGTGATCGGTCAGCGAAACGATTCCAGTCAAGCGAAGCCCGTCCTCGATCTGTTTCTTCTCGACCTCGTAGGCTGGACGCGCCCCCAATGGCGGCGTCCAGTACGCCCGGACGAAATCGACCGGAGTGTGGGATCGCCTGCACTGGTACTCGAAGGCGCGGTGCAAGAGGGTCCATCGGCTGGCAAACCTGGGGATGAAAAGGAGGCTCTCCTTTGAGTGATTCGTGTGACTGTGGAGGGAAACTCCGGTTCGGTAGGTCCTGGCCGAGGCCGGTGAGTTCCACAGACAGAAAACTTTTGTATCGGGCAAGTGGAGCGGTCTCCGGACTTGGAATACCGATTGTTGAGTCCGCTGCTTATCACAGTTCTTGTTTGAGAACAATCTATTCTTGTGCTTGTTCGGGTGTCCGTTTGCATGATAAAAATCCTATGCAATCTTAAATGCAAAATCTGTAGCGCCCGCGTTGCGCTTGCGAGTCCGTTCGGCCCGCCTAGCGATCTTGGTGCTGTGGAACCAGGACGAGCCGGAGCAGAGCCAGAGGGACCTGGGCAGTCATGACCACCGAACAATTGGGCTCAACGGTCGGCATAGAGGGCGGGCTCGTGCGCCACCGCCAAAGCCGCACAACAATTTAGCGTATGAACATGCCGTCAAAAGCCGCAAGTCTGATATCGAAATCCTGTGTGATCAGCGCTGGTCCTCTTTCGATGCGAGCTGTTATTGCAGCGAGAAATCGGTTGGCCGCTACAATCGTTCTCATCTTCCTGGCATCGTTCGTCCAAGGCGCTTTACCCACACCTGCCACGGATGACCCCGATGCAGCCTTGCGCCAGGCGGTCGGCTGGATTCAGGGCGTCAAGCAGCTTGGAACGGAGTACGACTACATCATGACGGCAAGGGTGCGCCTGCTGTTTTTCTGGGCCGGGCGCGACGACGTGGGCGGCGGCTACATTCGCCGCGGGGTATCGAGCGACGACCCGTCGACGGAGGTCTTTCAACTGGTGATGGGTTCGGATCCAGCCAAAGCGCCGCGGGGCATCAATCGCTGGGGAGCCGCGACGGAAGTGGTCCACCACCACCCGGAAGGATCTCAAGGCGCGGGGGACGGTGCGTTCTTCGGCTTCATGAAGATTTCCAAGGGTTCTTCGGTCTCGGAGATGGAACGTGAGTTAGCGCGCGACGGGCAGGGCGGAGGCTTCCTGTTTCAGGCCATCATCAACCGGTCAGATGCGGGCGGAGCTGTTTCCAAGGTCGTGCCATTCTCGAACCGGCAGGATTTCAATCTGCATCAGCTCGATTCCGCGGTGCCGGCCGTTTGGGAGCGTTTGCTGGCGGACGAGGGGATAACCCATCGCGCGTCAGGCGTCCCCTCTCAGGATTGCATAAAGGAGAGTGGCTTCCTGTCGTCGGTATCATCATTGATTGACGCGGGCATGCATAGCGCCAAGCTTCCTCAAAAGGCCTGCTACGCCTACAACGGCGCGCTCTACCGCATGACTCTTGCGAAAGTGCGATCCATTCCTCGAAGAGTGGTCCACCTGTCACTCAATAACCGCGAACAATCCTACGAGCGCACGTATGAGCACTTGCTTCTCATACAGTTTCAGAACTTGAACCAGACATCGAAAGAAAAAATAGAATTTGAAATGCTCGTCGGCACCGAAGGGGCCCTTCGCGGGGTACCAGTTCAGATCACCTACCAGCCGAACTGGTGGTTTCAAGTGGTCCTAAACCTCTCCACGCTGTCGACACGGGATCCGGCGCAACCCGCGGGTTCCGCCTCGTCCGGTTCTCTGCCGCAGTAACAGTGTTACAACTCTTCGGTGACCCAACATTCCCAAAGCTGGAAGCTAGGAGCTGGACGCGGTGCGATTTCGGAGCCCCACCGTTCGCGTGGCGGAGGATCGGCCACCGGCCCCATGGACGCGCCGCCTCTGGCTAATGCGTATGCTGAACTCATCTCACTCACTGCCTGATAAACGCGCTTCTCGGAAACTGATCCGCTACCCCGCCGCAGGATCCGTTCAAACCGATTGCTGCTTTGGAGAGGCCGTGGCGGGCAACTTCGATGGTCGGCGGGAAAGGAGGGGCAGGATGAGGGAGCAGAGCATCACGACCGTGATGACGTTGATGGCCGGGGCATACTTGCCCAGATTCTGGTGCACGCGCGCGATCATGATGGGGGAAGGAATGGCGGCGAGTCCCCAAGCCAGGAGAAGGATTCCGTAGATTCCTCCCATGGACTTGGAGCCGAAGAAATCGGCGGTGTAGGAGGGCATGGTGCCGAATCCGCCGCCGTAACACAGACCGATCAGAGCGAAGGAGACGCTGCAGAGCGTCCAATCATGGATCCGGGGGAGGAGGAAAAAGATGAGGGCTTGGATGGCATAGAGAAGGAAATAAACGCGGGCGCGGCCCAAGTGGTCGGAGACCCAGGCCCAGAAAACGCGGCCCAGGCCGTTGGACAAGGAAATCAAGCCCACCACCCCGGCGGCTTTCATGGGTGTCACGTCAGCGATTTCCTGGGCCATGGGAGAAGCCTGGCTGATGATCATGATGCCCGCGGAAACGTTGAGGAAGAGGAGGAAGAAAAGAAGGTAAAACTGCCAGGTCCCGAGGGCTTCGGCGACGGTGAAATTTTCGGTGCTGGCGGCCCGAGCGACGGCGGTGCGAGGCTCCCAACCCTCCGGACGCCAACCCTGCGGGGGGACCGCGTAGAACTGCGCCGCCGCGAAAACAATGACCAAGTAAACGGCGCCGAGAGTCCAAAATGCCGCGGGGAGGCCGTAATGAATGATCTGCCAAGCGGCGAAGGGGCTCATCACCAGCGCGCCGAAGCCATAGCCGCACACCGCTACGCCGGTCATCAGGCCGCGCATGTCCGGAAACCACTTCACCAGCGTGGCCACGGGGCAGATGTACCCCATGCCCATGCCGATCCCGCCGAGGGCGCCGTAGCCCAGGTAAAGTCCGTTCAAAGAGTGGTGAGCCGCGGCAAATCCGGAGACGATGTAGCCGAGGCCATAGAGAATTCCGGCAGTGGCGGCGACGCGGCGCGGGCCGACGCGATCCTGCCAGAGTCCGCCGACGATGGTGCCCACACCGAGAAAAAAGATGGCGAGGGTGAAGTTCAATTGGACCGAGGTCTCCGTCCAATGCTCGGCGCGCATGAGCGGGATTTTGAACACACTCCAACCGTAGACAGCGCCGAGGCAGATTTGCATGCACACCGCGGCGAGAGCGATGCCCCAGCGATTGGGCAGAGGCGATGGACTCACGCTCAACTCTTCAACCGAGAATGCCCAGAGGCCCTCTGGGGAGCCGGGAGACCTGATCCGCCGACAATCCGAAGTTGTCCCCGATCAGAGAAGGGGGATTCCCCGCCAGCCAGGAGGAGAGCGCGATCTGCTGGTAGATACCGCTATTGAAGACGATCAGAATCTTCGTGGGCTCGTTGCCGATCTGTTCGATGTAGTGACCGAAGCCCTGCTTGATGAACGCGACGTTGCCGGGAGCGAATTCCTCGACAAGTTCCCGCCCGTGCGCACCGAAAATTCCGACGCGCGCCCGTCCGGAGATGTAGTACTGCCATTCATCCGCGTTGGGGTGCCAATGCAATTCGCGCAGGGCGCCGGGCTTCAGATCCATGATGACGCCGGTGACTGTGGTTTGAATGGGGAACTCGACGGAAGAGACGATGCGCTCTTCCCCGCCGGGGAACACGGACGGCCTGCGCGCGCCCAGACGGAATTTGTGCGGGAACTGATTGGTGTCCGGATCGCCGTTGCGTAAGGCTTCGGGAACGGCGGGAGGGATCTTGCCTTGAACGATGTAGGCCTCGCCCCGTGGCAGCCCGGCGATGGTGGATTCGGAGAGACCCAGGTTGCGGGCGGCGACGCTCGTGGGAGTGAGGCTGACCCAATCGGTGATGCTGAAGGTGCCGAATTCCGAAAAGTGGCCGTTGTCAAAAACCAGGATGAAGTGAGCGTCTTCGGGGCCCAGGCATTGCACGGCGTGACCGTGACCCTTCGGGAAGTACCAAACGTCGCCGGGACCGAAGTCCGCGGACTCGGCCTGGCCGTTGGGAGAGATCACGGTGCCGCGGAGGTTCCCTTTGATGACGTAGGCCCACTCAGCGGCAATGGCGTGCCAGTGGAGTTCGCGCAGGCCGCCGGGCTTGAGGCGCATGGAGACGCCGGCGATGGTGTCCGAGATGGGGAACTCCTCGACGTTGGCCTCCTTCGCCGAACCGGCGGGGCCCATCCAACCGACGGAAGTCTCGATATCGTATTTGAACGGCAAGAGCGGCTCGTGCGGCTTCTTGCCTCCCTGGGGTGAAGCAATCACATTCGGGCCGCTGACGAGATGTCCCGCTGCGAGCCCCGCAGCCGCAAGGGGCGCCGCAGCGAAAAGCTCGCGGCGCGTAAGCATGCTCCCGCTGTTCTTGGACGTCTTTGCTTTCATCGTGGCACTCCTGAGAAGTTTCTGGAACGCGTCTCTCGCGGCCGCGTTCCCCCCGAGGTCCTGAGATGGCGGCATTGTACATTGGGTTGGGGATTTTTGCGGGTTTCACTGGCGGCAGCGGCCCACGCTTCTGTGGATCCGGCGGCGACGCTGGCCGTTTGCTGAAAAAAAGACATGAGGCGGCCGTGTTTCGCTACAATCGCGCGCGGCATGGGCCGGGGAGGACGATTCCCCCCGGTGGAGGGATTCCTTGAGTTTCCGCGAGCGGATGCAGGAAATCCGAACAGGGTTTGAGCCAGCGTTCTGGGTGGCGAATGTCAGCGAGTTGTTCGAACGGCTCGCGTATTACGGCGCGTTTTCCTCGCTCGCCAACTATCTGCACGAGACGCTGGGATTTTCGACCGCGCAGACGGGCAGCCTAGCGGGGTTTTTCGGCGGCTTGGTCTGGTTTCTTGCGATTCTGGGCGGGGCGCTGGCGGACCGGCTGGGCTTTCGCCGCGCTCTCTCTCTCGCCTACTTAATCCTGACGTGTGCTTATTTCCTCCTCGGCTCGATCGGTTCGGCTTGGCTGGCGCCGGTCCGGCACGCGGTGCCGCTGTGGTGGTTGGTCCTCGTCATTCTGATGTTGCCGGCGCTTGGAATCTCGCTGGTGAAACCCAGCATTGTTGGGACGACGGCGCGGGCTTCGTCCGAAAACGTTCGCTCGATCGGTTATTCAATCTACTACACGCTGGTGAACATCGGAGGCGCGGCGGGCCCCTACATCGCTTCGGTAGCGCACCGGCACATGGGGGTCGAAAACGTATTTCGGATCTCGGCGTTGTGTGTCCTGGTGATGTTCGTCGCTGTGCTCCTGTTCTTCCGGGAGCCAACGCGTTCCGGCGACGTGCGGACCGCAAGCCTTGCTCAGTCCGGCAGGAATTTCCTCACCGTCATCTCCAACCCGCGCTTCATGCTTTTCCTGCTCATCTTCTCGGGCTACTGGATCGTCTTCTGGCAGCAGTACATCGCTCTGCCGCTCTACATTCACGGCTATATCGATCCGAAGGCCAACGTGGAGTTGATCCTGGTGACCGACGGTGGAGCGGTGATTTGCCTGCAAGTGCTCATCAGCTATCTCACACGGAGAATTGCGCCGTTCCCTGCAATCGTTCTGGGAACACTCATCACTTCGCTGGCCTGGCTGGTGATTGCCACTCGTCCAACCGTGTGGGCAGCGGTGGGTTCGCTCTTTGTGCTGGCGGTTGGCGAGATGATCCAGGCTCCGCGCTACTATGAATACGTTTCGCGCCTCGCTCCGCCCGGGCAGCAGGGCACCTACATGGGCTTTGCATTTGTGCCCATCGGCATAGGATCGCTTATCGGAGGGTGGTTTGCGGGCAGGCTGGCGCACTATTTCGGCGAAGTGCGGCACCAGCCACAGCAGATGTGGTACGCGATTATCGCGGTCGGCCTGCTGACTACGCTCCTCATGTGGCTCTATCACATGATTCTCAAGCCGGGGCAAACCGCGGAGGCAGCGAAGTAGGACGGAAAATTTCAGTTGACCATGCGGCGGAGGTTTTCGAGGGCTTCGCGGGCGAGTTCGTACTTGGGTTCGAGGCGCAGAGCCTGCTGGAAATTCTCACGCGCCTTACCGTACATCTCGCGAGCCTGGTAGACGCGGCCGAGGTTGTAATAGGGAAAGTGGCGCGGCTCGTAGCGGCGGGCTTCGAGCGCGCGTTCGAGCCAGGGCACGGCTTCCTCGTAACGCTTCAACTCAATCAAATAAGCGCCGATGTCGTTGTAAGGATTGCCGAAGTCCGGATCCACCTGAATGGCGCGTTTGCACTCTTCGATGGCCTGATCGAGCTGCCCGCGGAAGTGGTAGGTCCAGCCGAGAAAGGTATGCGCCTCGGCGGTGGGCTGTATGGCGATGGATTTCCGATACAGCTCGACGGCCTGGTCGTACTCCCCTTCCATCTGCGCCTGGTAGGCTTCCTGAAGAAGCTCCCAAGCCTGTGCAAGCTTGTCGAGACTCATCGTTTTCTTTGGTAGCACAGCGGGACTAGGGAGTCAAACCACTGTTGGGAATTGGGTGAGTACGGGACGACCGCGGCGTTAAGAACAACGCGGGACTAGATGAGCGCGAGAGCTTCGTCGGTGGTGATCAGGCGCGCGCCCTTAGCTTTCAGCTCCTCGAGCGTGCGGCGGCCTTCTTGGGGATCGAGCGTCTCGATGGCGTCGGTCACGAGCGCCACGCGGTGACCGCGCTCGAGCAGCCCTTTCGCGGCGCAGCGCACGCAATACTCCGTCACCACGCCGAACACCGCGAATTCCGGGTCACGGCCGACCAACGGCACGAGGCGCTCAAGGACTTTCTCCGTATTCGGATTGTCGAAAACATCCAGCGTGTTTTTTTCGAGCAGCACTTCTTGGTATTCACCGAGATTCGCGGGGAGAGAAACATCGGGGCGGTTGGGGACGGTGAGGACTTTGTCCGTCAGCGTCTCGGGAATAATCGCCGCGCCCGGCGTGCCCCGGAGGCAATGGGGCGGCCACTTCTGAAACTCTTCATCTCCCACCGTATGGAAGTCTGCATCCGCGACCAGAAAAACCTTGCCCTGGCGCGCGGCATCCGTCAGGCGATTGAGATTGGGGATGAGTTTCTCCGCGCCGGGGACGTAGAGTTTCCCTCCCGGCAGCATGAAATCCGCCTGCGTATCCACATCCCAAAAGACAATTTTCCGAGAGAGCATACCTGGTTCGATCTCCTCAAGATTAGATGCTCGAAGCGCGCTCGACGCGGCGGCGAACATCATCGAGGAGGGCTTCGAGGCGCGCGCTGCGGCGCACGGGCAAGGTGGCCGGGGCCGACAGGCGTTTCACTGCGTCCGGCAGAAGCGCGAGACTCGCGATGCACCGCTCCTTTGCCTGGGTCAAGCGGAATTCAGGCGTGTCGCTCGCGGCGATGCGCTTGCCGCCGGTCATGACGGGCCCCAGAAGCGGTTCACCCTGTGAAACGGGCTCGCCTTCGAGAGCGATCACGTCGTCGCGATAGTTCCCATCCGCGCCGGAGCAACGGTAAACCTGTTTGCGGCCCGGATAGGTGACTTTGGCTTCGCTGAACTTCGCGGCGTTATAAACCGTGCCGCCGCGTTTGACTTCCACCAATTTGTAGATCAGGCCAAGAGCCGGCGAATCGGCTGAGGTCGAGAGCGAGGTCCCCACGCCGAAGGCGTCAAGGCGCGCACCCCTGCCCAGGAGCGCCGCGATCCTTTCCTCATTCAAATCGCCCGAAGCAAAGATTTGCACATCGTGCCAGCCGGCTTCATCAAGCCGCCGGCGCGCCCAGATGCTGTCCGCCACGAGGTCGCCGCTGTCCAGGCGGATCCCACGCGGCTTGCCGCCCAGGGCGATGATCTTCTCGACGGCGGCGCGGACGTCGTAAGTGTCTACGAGCAGCACGGCGTGTTCGGGAAAAAACTCGAGGAAACGGCGGAAGGCTTCCTCCTCACTTTCATGGGCCATGATCCAGGAGTGGGCCTGCGTGCCGAAGGTGGGGATGCCGAACCGCTGGCCGGCGAGGACATTGGATGTGCCCGCACAGCCGCCGATAAACGCCGCGCGAGCGGCGAGGACGCCCGACTCGATGCCATGAGCGCGGCGGGTACCGAACTCGACGACGGCGCGGCTGGCCGCGGCGGTAACCACGCGCGCGGCCTTGCTGGCGATCATGGTTTGGAAATTGATCGCGGCGAGGAGATACGTCTCCACAATTTGCGCCTCGACGATGGGTCCGGTGACACGCAGGATGGGCTCATCAGGAAAAATCAAGGTGCCCTCGGGGACCGCCAAGACGTCGCAAGTGAAGCGGAAGTCCTTGAGATAGTCAAAGAAACGCCGGCTGATGTGGCCGAAGGCGGGATGACGCCGGAGAAATTCAATTTCCGCGGCGGAGAAGCGGACATTTTCGAGGTAGTCGAGCGCCTGCTCGAGCCCCGCGGCCACGAGATATCCCCGGCGCGGAGGGAGTTGGCGCACGAAGAGTTCGAACGTGGCGGTGGCGTCGAAGCGCGTCTCGACGTAAGCCGCCGCCATGGTCAGCTCATAGAGATCGGTGAGAAGCCCAGAATGAGGGGAAGCGTTGATCATGCCGTCCGGCGAATTATGCCATCGCGGGCGGGTAGAAGCGAGAGAGGGGGCTAGAAATCAATCTCAACGCGGGCACGGTACTGCCGGCCAAAAGCGTTGAAGGTGTTGCCGAAAAGAGGCGAGGTGATGTTCTGCTGGACGTCACGCGGATTGTCGTGGCCGGTGACGTTGAAAATACGGAGGCCGGCGTGAACGGTGTAAGTCTTGTGACGGAAAACAACCTTCCAGGGGCGTTGCAAGAGGAAGTCCCAGGTGTAGAAAAACGGGAAGCGGCCGGCTTCGTTGCGCAGGCCGATGAAATTGAGGTTTTCGTCCACCTTGGAGAAAGGAAATCCCTGGCGAAGCTCGAGAACGGGTGAGTACTCAAGCTTCCAGGGCAGGCCAATCGTGCCCCAGAAAAGGAAGCGATTGGGGACGTCAAAGGCCAGCGGGCCGAACTGGTTCTGCCGGATGACGGGATTCGGCAGGGTGCCGAAAAACTGATCGTAACTGTTGAGGTCACCCCGCGCGCGTGCGCGCACGTAGCTGAAAAACAGGCGAGTACGTTCGACGGGGTTCCAGCGCAGAGTCCACTGGAACTCGCGATAGCTCTGCCGACCGTTGTTTAGCAGATTGAGCGACGCGGAGGTGCTGGTTTGCACCGGATCGACGATGAAGTCGCGGTGCGTCTCGCGTTGTTCGTAGCCGAACCGGAAAATCAAGCCATAGGTGATTTCGCGATCGAGCTGGAAATTCCAGCCGAGGCTGTAAGGGACATGGAGCTGGCCGGACGGAGTGGCCACGGAATGGACGAAGGTGAGCGGGCCTTGCACGATATTGAGTCCGTTGGCGTCGAACTGGGTGATGATTTCGGCCGGGTACTGGAGAAAGGTCGCAACGTTGAGCGGAATCTTGTCGTAGAAGAGGCCGACGCCGCCGCGGACAGCCGTTTTGTTGTCCTTCGTGAGGGCATAGACGAATCCGATGCGAGGCGCGATGTTGGCCCCATCCTTCGAGAGACCGTTGTGGTCGAAACGCACGCCGTAATCGAGAGTGAAGCGCGAGTGGAGCTGCCATTTGTCTTGATAGAAGAAGGAGAACTCGTTTCGAACGGCGCTCAGAGCGGCGGGCCCGCTGAACTGGATGGTCTGCGCGGTGGTGTGGTCCTCCCGCTGGATGACGACGTTGCAATTCTGCTCTGTGCCGCTATAGTCCGACTGCGAATAGGCGTACCCCAGTTGGATCAGGTGGGTGCCGGCCGCAGAAACCGGGTGGAAATGGTAGATCTGCGCCCACTGATAGAGATGGCTGTTGCGGCCCTCGCGATGAAAGTAGCCGCCCGCATTCTGCTCCGGATAAAGAAACAGTGTGGGATTGGGAATTCCCACGGGGACCTGCGCGGGGAAAACGCGCACGTCGAATTTCTTGATGGAAAAAGTGGACTCGAGAAAGCCGCCGCTCGAAAACAGGCTACTTGCATCTTGTCGGACCCGATCATGAACACCATCCCCGAAAGTCTTGCGGTGCCGGCGGCGCGCGCGGCGGTATTTCCAAAGAGGAACAGACCGAGGAGAAGGACAGCCGCGGAAGAAGAATGCCTTGAGAGATTCCAGTTCCGGAGATTCAAGAAAGATCCTTCTGAGAAACTTTTTGCGGGCCAGCTTGCCCTCCGGACCCGCCGAGGCATTGGATGTCTCCCGAGGGCTCTCCGTTGCTTTAGAAACCGGCTTGGTGGCTCATCTGCAAATACGCAGGCGCGATGAAACCAGATGAAGCGCACGGGCCGGGTGAGATCAGAGCGTCAAGCCCCCATCCACAACGAGCACCTGACCCGTGGAATAGCCATCCGGCTCGAGAAAAAATCGAATGGCGCGCGCGATATCTTCGGGGCGGCCGAAACGCGGGATGGTGCCGTTGGTGAGATAGGCGTCGTACTTGCCGGCACTGACGCTTGCTTCGGCCATGCCGGCGACGGTGGCACCAGGGGCCACAACGTTCACTCGGACGCGGCGCCACTGTTTCGCCAGGATGCGTGCGGCGTGCACGAGCGCCGCTTTCGGCGCGGCGTAATTCAGGCTGCCGGGGAATGGCGCGACGGCTTGCATGGTGGCGAGCAGCACCAGGCTTCCGCCGGCTTCGGAGCTTTGCATTCGCTCGCCAAGGTCTTTGGCGAGGAGAATCGGGGCAACGTAATTCGAACGGAGTGAGGCTTCGAGTGCCGCGGCATCCAGTTGTTCCCAAGGCACGCGCGCTGCTTCTCCGGGAAGGATGACGGCACCTGCCAGCGGAGCGCCTGAGGCGATGATGGCCTCGCTGTAAGCGCGGCGCACTTCTGCGCGGTACACGTCGCCTTCGACGAGAGTGAGGTTCTGGCCAAACTCTTTGAGAATCACGCGGCGAAGCGCTTCGGCGCGCTCACGGTTCGCGCGATAGCCGACGATGAGCTTCGCCCCCTCGCGCGCGAGCAGCGTGACCGCAGCGGCGCCGAGGCCACCGGTTCCGCCCGCGACGACGATCAATTGGCCGGCGAGGGTGCGGTCCGCGAAATCGTAGCGGAACGCGCGATAAGCCGCGGCAAGCTGTTCGTCCCAGTGTGAAGATGACATGTTGCCCTCAAGACTTGTGAAACCGCGTGACGGTGGCAGCGCAATTCCTGATCGAACGGGCACGAAAAGACAAAACCCCCAGGCCGCCACCCGGTACTTCCCGGGCCGCGTCTGGGGGCTCCCGGCGAACCGCGCCGGTGCGGGAAACCGCGCGCCCTGCGGATGCGGCAGAAGATTCGCCGCCATCCGCAACCATCAGAAACTGGGGCGCAGAAATTCTGGTTAGCCGAGAACGGCGTCCTTGAACGCCTTCGCCGCGCGGAGCCGGACAACGGTCTTCGCTTTGATCTTGATCGCCTCGCCGGTCTGCGGGTTGCGGCCCATGCGCGCCTTGCGGTGCGCCTTTACAGCGCGCCCGATGTTGGGGATGACGAATTTGCCCGCGCCGCCCTTGCATTCCTTGACCGCGAGATTGAATAGTTCCTCGAAGAATGTCGCCACGGCCTTCTTCGACACCGGCTTGTCCTTGGTGCTGCACTTTTCAGCCACGGTGGCGATAATCTTGGACTTGCTCATTGGTTTTGCCATCTATTTGGATTCTCCTCCTCAGAAGTGTGTTGCGATGATGTGGGCCGCCGGGAATCCGCGCATCGTGCGAAGGCCTCCTCGCGAGCCCGGCGGACACTATAGCGGCAGCGTGGAGGCAACGCAAGAGAAATCGTCAAAAAAGCCATAAAAATGCGGCTTTCAGCGACCCCGGAGGCGAATCGCCGCTCCAGATGCAGCGATTGCGATGTGGGAGTGCAAATTCCTGACCCTGGCGTCCCGCGACCGCGATGCTCTCGAGCGAAGAGGCGACGCGCGCGGGCAAGCCCTGCACAACGCCCGCTCTGGGCCGACAGGGATGCCGATGTTGCCGGCCTAGAGCTTGGACAATCCCTCGTAGAAGTGGGCGATGGACTTGATGCCGCCGAAATAATTATCCAGGCCGATGTGCTCGTCCGGCGCGTGCGCGTTCTCGTCGGGCAGACCAAAGCCGATCAAGATGCAGGGGACCTTGAAAGTGTCGTGCATTTGCGTGACAAACGGGATGGAGCCGCCCTCACGGATGAACACGGCGCGCTTGCCGAAACCTTTTTCGAGGGCCTTGTGCGCCACCTCAAAATAGGGATGGGAATAGGGCGCCACCCACGGCGCACCCATACTGAGCACTTCGAACTTCATCTCCGCGGTTCTGGGCAGCAGCCGCCGGAGGTACCTTTCCAACTGACGGGCAATCTTCTCGGGTTTCTGGCCGGGCACGAGCCGCGTGGAGAACTTGGCATAGGCTTTGGACGGGATCACGGTCTTTGCGCCTTCGTCAATGTAGCCGCCCCAGATGCCGTTCAGTTCCAGTGTCGGGCGGCACCAAATCCGTTCGACGATGGTGTAGCCCTTCTCGCCGTCGAGTCCTTTTGCCCCCACCGTCCGACGGAAATCCTTCAGCTTCCACGGCAGCGAATTCAGTGCTTTGCGCTCGGCCTTGGAAATCGTATCCACATCGTCATAGAAGCCCGGGACGGTGACACGAAAATTCTTGTCGTGAAGTTTGGCGAAGACTTCGCAGAGGATGGTGAGCGGATTCGGGACGGCGCCGCCGAAAACGCCTGAATGGAGGTCCTGCACCGGGCCGGTGATCTCCACCTGGTAATAGTTGAGGCCGCGCAGGCCATAGGTGATGGAGGGCACCCCGCGGGCCAGCATGGACGTATCGGAAACCACGAGTGCGTCGGCTTTGAGTTTGGCTTTGTTGCCTTGCACGTAGTCCCACAGGCTCACGCTGCCGACCTCTTCTTCACCCTCGATGATCACTTTCACATTGATTGGCAGTCTCCCTGAGGTCCGCTGCAAGGATTCGAGCGCTTTCATGTGAATGTGAACCTGGCCCTTGTCGTCGGCAGTGCCTCGGCCATAGAGATTGCCGCCGCGGACGGTGGGCTCAAAGGCCGGAGAGGTCCAGAGATCGAGCGGCTCGGCCGGCTGGACATCGTAGTGGCCATAGAAAAGCACGGTGGGTTTGCCCGGCGCGCGGAGAGATTCGGCGTAAACCAAAGGATGCAGACCGGTTGGGGCAATCTCTACCTTGTCGAGACCGGCATCGCGCAGCTTGTCGGCCACCCATCTGGCCGCGCGCTCGATATCGGGCTTGTGTTCGGATCGGGCACTGACACTGGGAATGCGCAGAAATTCCTTCAGTTCGTCCAGATGAGTGTTGCGATTGCTCTCGATGTATTCGTTCAGATTCATTCGGCTCCTCAGGAATAGAGAGTGACAGCGCAATCCTCCGCAGCGTAGAACTTTCCGGCTTTTATCACGGAAGGGGCTTGGTGCACAGCCGGATCCCCTGACACATTCTATGGGCAGGGCGCTGCTGACGGCAAGCAATAGACTCCGAGGGCGTGGCCTAAGTTTCCCCCTTAGCACATCCGCTTGAGCGATGGATTGACGAAGTACGAAGGGTGCCGCAGGATTGTTTCACCATGGCTGAAGTGGTTACCTACGAGAAGGAACGCCGCAGTACGCGCGTGTTCAAACGCGTGCGCGTGCAGGCCGCGGGGAAGACGAAGGAAGGCCGTAAGTTCCGCGAGACCTGCGATACGATCGTGATCAACGCCCATGGCGGCCTTTTCTACCTGACCCACGAAGTGCGCAATGACGAAATGCTGGTGCTGACGAATCCCCTCACGCAGGAAGAACTGGAGTGCCGCGTGGTCTTTCTCGGCGACGCCGCGGAGAAGGGCCAGCGCGTCGGCGTCGAGTTCCTTTCACCCGCGCCACACTTTTGGGGCGTCGAGTTCGCTCAGCCGGATTGGCAGGCTCCAAATCCCGAAGCGCCTCCCGCCTGAGAGTCCCGGAACGATTCGTAGGCGCTCAGGACGGGCTACAGAGGAATCCTCCAGACCTTGCTCGGGGGCACCGATCCTCATCATCTACGTTCGTGCGCGGTGGACGAAGTTGCCAGTGGCGATGCCTTTCCCTGGCTCACGAATTTCATGAAATCTGATTCCGCGAGGCGCGACGAATGCACTTCGCCCGCTAGCCCGAAGAACCGACAGAAGCTCATGATCAGCGGACGCCAGCGCAGCGGATCGATATGCGGGCGCGGGCCGTCGCCCACCAACAGCTTTTCGTCGACGTGCAGTTTCACGATATGCACCTCGAACATGTTGGCGCTCACGTTCTTACCGAAGGGCCGGAAATCGTGCACGATGCCCTCCATGTGCACGGGACACTCGCGCACACGGGGCGGTGCGACCGATTCCGACTCTACCGGAGTGAACCCAGCGATGCCGAATTTGTCCGGTTCATAGCGATAACCCCACAGACGCTTCTTCTCCGGCACTGGATCCTTGCCGGTGGTAAGTGCGAGGCGGTCAACAAGGGTGACATGATCTTCCGAAGGCAGATTGATCACGCACTCGCGTGTGCGGATGAGATTGTCGGAGGTCTGGCCCATCTGGCCCAGGCCGAGCATGCAACTCCAGCCCAGCCACCACGCCGAAGACATCGGCGCCAGGTTCGGCGAGCCGTCCGGGTTCAGCGTGCTGATGAGTGCTACCGGTGTTCCGAAATAGAGGATGGTCGGTTCGATCGTTTTGTGCATGCATTGAGGATATCGGCTGGTTTGGAGACGGCGCTATCCGCTTCTTGCGGTCAAATTATGAGTCGCGACGGACGGAATTGGGCCGGACACTTTTGGAACACAGCATGGACCGAATTGCAGCACTCGAAACGCAAATGGTCACCAAATGCTCCGCCAAGTCCTTTTGCAGGTTAGAATTAAAAGCGGAGGAGTGGGTGAGTGGTTGAAACCGGCGGTCTTGAAAACCGTTAGACTCGAAAGGGTCTCGGGGGTTCGAATCCCTCCTCCTCCGCCACATTCCATGCAGTCCATGGCCCCGCCACTCCTGGTCACCTGAACTTGCTGTAAACCAAACGCAGGATCCCGGTCGAGAAGCAGTACCAAAGTACGTGGCCTTACCTCATTGGCCAATGGAGTCAAAGGCCGGTGCCTCTACGCTCGTGGACCCCGCTAGAATGGCTTGAAGGGTCCTTGGTCTCCCGATGGGTTTTGTGCGCAAAAACATCTGGCTGCTGACGGCGTGGAGCCTTCTGGTGGGCTCCTACGTCGCGGCAGCGCTGTTGATTCCGCGCGGTCCGCACCTGACTGCGTTCGGTGATATCGCCCAATGCCTGGTGCCGCTCTTCGCCAACGCCGGGCTGCTGCTGAACGCGGGTTCCTCCAACTGGCGCCGGAACGCGTTCTGGATGCTGATGGCGATGGGCTGTTCTTTGTGGATGATCGGACAGCTTGCGTGGACGTACTACGAGATCTATCTCAACCAGCCCGTCCCAAATCCTTTCGCGGGTGATGTAATCCTGTTCCTGCACATCATCCCAATGATCGGGGCGCTGGCCCTGCAACCGCACAAGGACGAGCCGGACCGGCATTTTCGTTTCGGGCATCTGGATTTCGTGCTGCTGCTGTCTTGGTGGGTGTACCTGTACTTCTTCATGGTGATCCCCTGGCAGTATGTGATGCCGAATCCCACGATTTATCTGAATAGCTACATCGAGCTATCTACGCTCGAGAATATCGTGCTGATCGGGGGGCTGGCCGTGCTCTGCCTGCGGACGAAAGGCCGCTGGCGCTTGGTTTACGCGAATCTTTTCGGCGCGGCAGGACTGTATGCACTCAGTTCGCAGGCGGCAAACGTCGCCATCGGGCAGAACAAGTACTACACCGGCAGCCTCTATGACGTCCCGCTCATCGCCTCGTTCGTCTGGTTTGGAACCGCCGGGATTCTGGCGCGAAGGTGGTGTCCGGCGGCGCAGCCCGTGTTGGAGAGCGCGGAGGTCGAAGAGGCGCGCGACGTGGCCAAGGACGAGGGGGCTCGCGGCGTCTGGCCGGCCCGGCTGGCGATGGCCGCAGTCCTTTCGCTACCCATACTGGCACTCTGGTGCCTCACGGCAAGTGATGCACCGGAGGCGATCCGTCACTTTCGGCTGCTGGTGACGCTGTTGGCGATCTTGCCGTTGAGCTTCCTTGTGTTTTTGCGGCAAAACATGGTGGACGCCGATCGCTTGCGCCTCCTGCGAGCATCACAGGAGTCCATCGAAGGACTCAAGAGCCTGCAGTCTCAATTCGTGCAGGCGGAGAAACTGGCTTCGCTGGGGCAACTGGCCGCGGGCGCCGCACATGAGATCAACAACCCGTTGACAGCCATCCTGGGCTACTCCGATTTGCTCATTGACGATCAAACCGCCGGAGAACGGCCGCGCAGCATCGCGGAAAAAATCCGCGAACAGGCGCGGCGAACGAAGACGCTGGTGAACCACCTCCTGAGTTTCGCGCGCCAGGTGCCCGTGGAGCGCACGCTGCTCGACATCAACGCCGTGGTCTCGAGCGCCGTACAGTTGAGCAAACTCGACCTCCGCGGGAAAAAGATCACGATCGAATTGAAGACTGAGAGCGTCTTGCCCGCCGTGCGCGGCGACGCCAATCAGCTCCTCCAGGTGTTCTTCAACATCATCAACAATTCCGTGGATGCGATCGAGGAGGCAGGCGGGGGGGCACTTACCGTCAAGACCTGTCGCGAACGCAACAACGTCGTGATTCTCTTTTCCGACACCGGCCCGGGCATCAAAGAGCCGGAACTGGTCTTCGATCCTTTCTACACCACCAAGCCGGTGGGCAAGGGCACGGGGCTAGGCTTGAGCATTTGCTACGGCCTGGTGCAAGAACACGGCGGACAAATCTCCTGCGAGAACCGCCCCGAAGGCGGCGCCACGTTCCGGATCGAATTACCCGCGGTCATGGCGATCCTACCCATCCGCGACGCAACTGGGACTCCCACTCCCGTTTCCGCCAAATCCGCCTCCTGAACAGAACCGCGCGTTATTTCGAGCGCATCGCCTGCGTATCATCCTTGAGTGGCGGTCGGACAGCATCAGGCAGTTTGTGTTAAATTCTGCCGAGACAGAGGAAAATTTACGGCGTGCGGGGCTATGCCGCAGATTTTGGCGCGGCCAATCCTGAAACAGCGTATTCGGAGCAGAATATGAGCGAGCCGGCGGTGGTCACGGAAAACCTGACGCGCAAATTCGGCGAGCTCGTGGCTGTCAATCAGATCAACCTGGCGGTCGAAGGAGGCCAGTTCTTCGGCTTCCTGGGACCGAATGGCGCTGGAAAATCCACCATGATCAAGATGCTTACCGGCTTGCTGGCGCCGACAGCGGGCCGGATGCGCTTGCTGGGCCTGGACTTGGTGGAAAACCCCATTGAGGTGAAGCGGCAAATTGGCGTGGTGCCGGAAGGGTTGGCGCTGTTCGACCGGCTGACCGGATCGGAATATCTGGATTTTGTGGGCCGCATGTACGGCTTGGACCGTGCGACGTCCGCGCAGCGCACCGCTGAGTTGCTGGACTTCATGCAGCTCGCCGACCGGCCGAAGACGCTGATCACCGATTATTCGCATGGCATGCAGAAAAAACTGGCACTGGCGGCCGCGGTCATCCACGGGCCGAAAATTCTTTTTCTGGACGAGCCGTTTGAGGGCGTAGATGCAATTGCGGCGGGCACGCTCAAATCCATGCTGATGCGCATGACGGACCGCGGCGTGACGATTTTCCTGACCTCGCACGTGCTCGAGATTGTCGAGCGACTGTGCAGCCACGTGGCCATCATCCACAAGGGTCAACTCGTCGCGCAGGGCTCGCTCGAGGAGTTGCGCGCGGGCGTAGCCGCTTCGGGGAGACTCGAAGGAACCAGTGAGGTGCCGGCGGGACCGGACGGCAAGCTGACGCTCGAACAAATTTTCCTGGCCATCGTGGGGTCCGGCGATGCGGGCCAGCATCCGCCTGAGGAGCTTTCATGGCTGATGTAGCCGCGCAGAGTCTGACATCGCAACTCAGGCTCATTGCAGAGCTGCGTTGGAGGATTTTTCGAAACTCGCTGCGGACGAAGAGCGCCAAGCTCGATCTCCTGGCCTACGTCTTGACGGGCGTCCTCGGCTCGCTCTTTGCCGTGGGCGCGGGGATCGGTATGGGAATCGGCGCCTACTTCATGGTAAGCGGGGGAAAACTCAAACTGCTGAGTCTGCTGCTCTGGGCCGTTTTCCTGGTCTGGCAATTCCTGCCGCTGATGCTGGCGACTTCCGCCTCCGGGTTCGACTTTCGCAACCTGCTGCGCTTTCCACTTCGATTCTCAGCGTTTTATCTCCTGGGCCTCACGTTTGGGCTCGCCGATCCGGCCGCTGTGACCGCACTTTTCTGGCTCCTCTGCATCACAGTGGGAGTCACCTTCGCTCACCTGCAATTTTTCTTTCCCGCCGCGCTCCTCTTTTTCAGCTTTGCGGTGATGAATCTTCTGTTAAGCCGAATGCTTTTTTCGTGGCTGGAGCGATTGCTGGCCCGCCGGCGCAGCCGCGAAGCGCTCGGGGCCATTTTTCTCTTGCTCCTCATCTGCTTCCAGTTTTCGGGGCTTTTTGTGGAG
>JBGQGH010000059.1:0-19410 GCA_041497315.1 Terriglobia bacterium
CTCGAGGTGCGGCGCAGCTACCTGACCGCGACGTGGGGCGGTGAGGCGCTGCTGCTCTTCGCGGTTACACTGCCGCTGGGCGAGCGATCATTCCGCTGGTTCAGCCTGGCGCTGCTGCTGTCCTCGGTGGGACGCGTGCTCGCGGTGGATGTGTGGACGCTCGATCCACTGGGGCGCATCATTTCGTTCCTCGCGCTGGGCGCGGCGCTGCTGCTGGTGAGTTTCCTTTACGCGCGCTACCGCGAGTTCCTGAGGAAATTGCTGTGAAAAAGCGCGGCATCATCGCGTTCGTCTTGCTCGTTGCCGGCGCCGCGGCGCTCTTTGCCATCCAGCGAAAAAAGGCCACGACGGAGATCACTCCGCGGCCGCTGATGTATCTGGTGGCCGATACGCAGCGCGAATTGGAACGCATCCCGCTGACGCTGACGCGAGTGAGCGACGACGAAGAAAACAAGATCGGCGACAAACTCATAAAGGAGATGTGGATCGACCGCGATACCAGCAGCGATCCGGACACTGCACGAATCACAGAATACCTGAACACCGTGGGGATGCGTCTGGCGGAACATGTGCATCGTCCCGCGATCCACTATCACTTCCACTACATGCCGGACGACGGATTTGTAAATGCGTTCGCGATGCCCGGCGGCCACATCGTGATGGGCCGCGGACTGCTTCGGTTGATGGAATCGGAAGACGAGCTGGCCGCCGTGCTGGGGCACGAGATTGCGCACGTGGATAACCGGCATGCCATTGAGCGGCTACAGTACGAAGTGAAGGCCCGCAAATTGGGACTCGAAGGGCTCTACCAACTCGGTGCCGTGGGAGTGAAACTCTTCGAGGCGGGATACACGAAAGAACAGGAGCTGGAAGCCGACAAGGCCGGACTGCAATTTGCGGTGGCGGCAGGCTACTCGCCGGCCGGGGGCATCACCATCCAGGAGCGTTTTGCGAGGCTCAAAACAGAGACGCGTTCCGGAGCCAAGACTCCGATCGGTGAACTGGCCGGTGTGCCCGGGCAGGCGCTCGAAGAATACTTCCGTTCGCACCCGCCCTCTGCCGAGCGTGTCGCTGAGATGCAGAAGGAAATCAGAGCGCAGGGATGGAATGCCAGCCAGCCGCAGAAGCCCTTCGTCTTGCGCTCGATCTTCGTGAAAACGCCGCAGGAACAGGCCGCGCACCCGCCGCACTGAGAATCTCAACCCACAGTTTCAGGCAATCCAGGGACCGAAGTGAGTCTACTGCAGGATGGAGCGGAAGGAATCTCGCGCTCCGGCGCCGTACGCGAGGCACGCTGGACGAGATACGAGGGTTTCGGGTCAGTCAATGGCTTTGCGCGTGCCTTGCGAAGAGCAGCGCGAGCAGAGGCCGTAGAGTTCCATGCGATAGCGCTCGACGCGGAATCCCTGCGGGCGTCCGGCGCGCGCCCACACGCGCGGGGGAAGCGCAATTTGGTGATCCATGAGCGCGCCGCAGCGCGTGCAGACGAGATGGTCGTGGCGGCTCATGATGGGATCGTAGCGGCTGGCGGCATCGCCGAATTTCAACTCGGACGCCATGCCGTTGCGCGTCAGCCAATCGAGTGAATTGTAGATTGTAGCGTAGGACACGCCCGGGCGACGGCGGCGGACTTTACGAAAAATCTCCGCGGCAGTGGGATGGCTATCACTCGAACGAAGGGTTTCCAATACCGCCGCGCGATACGGCGTAAGCCGGCTCGATTTCATCACAGGGCCACCACCCGTCTAGAGTGATTCCAATTCTATCTACGGGATCGAGGGGAGGCAAGCGCGATCTTGCGGTTGGCGTACCAGTGGTACCAGCACCCGCCGGCGCAAATCAGAAGCGAATTTGTTCGAGCTGGCGGCGGAATTGGCGGGCGTCAAGGCGATGCTTGGCCACTTTGCGCGAGCCGAGAAAAATGACCGGCACGTCGTTGGTGTAGCGCGCGTGGAGGGCAGGATCGAGGTCAATATTGACTTCGCGGAGGCGCGCGCCGAACTCGAGCAGGACCGGCGCCATGGCATGCTTGGCTTCATCGCAGAGATGGCAGCCGGGACGCGTGTAGAGCGTGACGTCGCGCGGCCCAGCCAGCGCCAGGCGGCCCTCTTCGGTGCGCGCGAATTGATCGCGGAGATCGCCGCGACGCAGGAAACCCCGGCGAGCGAGATCGTCCAGGGCGGCGCGTAGCGCATCGCTTTCTGGATCCATCCCCGCGCGCGCGGCGAGCGTGACGAGATCGAGCACATCGCGCCCCAGTCCTTCAAAGAGTTCCAGGAGGCGGCGAGAGAGGGGGTCCATCGAGGTAAGAGGTGCGGCTAGGGCTTCACGGTGTAGTACTGCTTGAAGCCGCCCATCTTGGGATAGAAAACTCGAGCGCGATACAGTTCGGAGATTTGGCGGACGTGGCCCAGGTCATGAAAAGCCCATTCGTTCAACTGGTCCGCGACGGTAATGCGTCCGATTTCGGGGTGCTGGCCGGTCTTTGCAACCGCGGCGGGCGGCAGGTAGCGCAGCATGGATAAGGTGCGGTCGCGCTCGTGACAATATTGGTGCAGGTGTTCGCGCGCGAGTCCTCCGGAGTACTTTCCGGTGGCGTACACAGCGTCTTGATCGTAAGAGTCGAGCTTGGGAGAGTCATCGGCCACCATCTTGCGCACGCGCTCGCGGAAAAATACCTCGACATCGGTGAGATGCGCGAGCACTTCGCTGATCGACCAGCGGTCCATGGCCGGCTTCCACTGCAGGGCATCCCTGGGCGCGTCGAGCAGAATTTTTTCGATGATGATGGGCGATTGCTCAAGCACGGTGATGTACGGCAGTGAATCGCCCGACGGCGCTGAACCCATGAAACCCTCCGCCTTGCGGAATCGGAACGCAGCCAATCTTATACCGCAGTCGCGGCCTTGCTGTCGAAGCGGGGGCCGGGCATGATAGATGTGGGTTCGGACGGCAAACGAGGTGCAAGCGCATGGCGGACGTGGTCGCGTTGGTGGATGACATTTTTTTTCAAGCGAAGATGCAGGAGACCGCGCGGCGTGTGGGTGTGGAGTTGAAGACGGTCGCGTCAGGCGATGCCCTGCTCGCGGAATTGCAACACGGCGCGCCAGCGCTTGTGATTGTGGATTTGAACGCGCGGCAAGGTCCGCTCGAAGCTATTGAGCGTTTGCGCGCCGCAGGCAACCAACGGCCGGTGATTGCCTTCCTTTCTCACGTGCAGGTGGAACTGGCTGAACGCGCGCGCGCTGCGGGGTGCCGCGAGGTGATGCCGCGATCGAAGTTTACGCAGGACCTGGCGGCGATTCTTTCCGCAGCAAAATCGTAGGCGGACCGGGCAGATTCAGGATGGCACGAGGGGGCGAGTCAAAGAGATGCTGGTGAGAAGGAATCTTCGTGGAGTCATTTTGTTCCTCGTCATCGTGTGGGCAGCCGCACCGGCTCATGCGCAAACCACGCAATCTCCGGCGCCGGCCGCGACACTGAGTGAAGCCCTGACGGCCGCCTGCCGCCAAAACGCAGAGGAATTCGCGCCATACCTGACCGCAGAGAACGCCGCGGTCTTCCGCGAGTTGCCGGCAAATCAGCGCACGGGCCTGATGCAGCGATTCGTCCAGATGGACGCGATCGGGCGGCCATTAATTTCGAACGACACAAAGGGGAGGCCGGTCCTGCGGTGCGAATCCGCCGGTGTCACCGTCCTGATGCGCTTTGGAGACGCCCGCGTGCAGGACAACCTGGCCTTCATCCCCATCGAGGCGAGTATCCCCGGCGACGCGCCCGGCGCGCCGGAGAAGGCGCCCGCGCGCCGCGTGCAGTTCGGGCTGGTGCGCGAGAAAGGCCAGTGGAAGCTTCTATCAGTGGGATTGCTGCTGCTCGATCTTCCGGCGCTGGCACGGCAGTGGTCGCTTGAGGACGTCGCCGCGCGGGAGCAGGCCGCCATTTACGGGTTGAGGGACATTGCGCGAGCGCTCGGCACCTACCGCCGCGCCTTTGGCAAACTGCCCGATTCGCTCGCGCGACTCGGCCCGGCGCCGAAGGAAGGCATCTCCGAGGACGCAGCCGGGCTGATTGATGCCGAACTCGCCGCGGGAAGCAAGGGTGGCTACAACTACCGATACCGGATCGTGCCGCCGCGTCCAGGAGCAACGGGCACCGATGAAGACGGCCAGGACGGCTTTGAGATTGCCGCCTCGCCCGCCGAGTATGGCAAAAGCGGGCAGCGGTCTTTTTTCCTCGATTCCACCGGCGTGCTTCGCGGGGATGACAAGAAGGGCGCCGTGGCCACCATCACTGATCCCGTGACCGAATCCCGCCGCGAACCTCGTTAGGTCTTTCGGCACTTTCAACAATTGAGGCTTGCCCCGCAGGAGCGGCCGGGCGAGAATTAGATACCCCTTCCTGACGCCACGACTGTCTCCCGAACCGGAGAAGATCCGCCGGCGCCACCAGAATTTGCGACAGTTAGACGCCGCCGATGACGGACTACGCCAAGAAACAGGCGGTCGCTGAACCCGTATCCTACTCGGGCCTGACCCAGGGCCACGCGAATCCCCCGGGCCGAGACAAACGCCGGGAGAGGCGCGCATACCCTCGCCATTCGGTCATTGCCGATGCGAAGGTAATTGAGATCAAAACCCAGGCGCAATTAGGCGGCCGTTGTACCGATCTTTCCATGAATGGATGCTACGTGGATATCATCAATCCCTTCCCAATAGGCTCGTTGGTGGTCGTTCGTCTCCGAGATAAAAAGAAAACCTTCGAGTCGCCGGCCAGAGTCGTTTACGCCAAGATGGGCATGGGTATGGGATTGTCCTTCTATGACACCGCGGCCGAACAGCGGAGGTCTCTCCACGAGTGGGCCACTTGGGTTCCCGACGACTCACCACCGGCCGAACCCGCGGCGGAGCCTGGGAAAGCAAGGCCCGAGACCCCGTCAAACGACCGCCTTGTTCTCGATCAACTGATCAACACACTGGTTCGAAAGCGAGTACTGACGGACGAGGAAGGAGCAATCCTCCTCGACGGCCTTGGCCGCTGATCTGGAGTCCCGTGGCAATCATCCGGGCGGAGCCTCCCTGCGCAGGCGCGCTTGAATTTTGCTTGTCCTGTTCCCACCGAAGGGAGAGAATTCCGGCGTGGATCTCTTCTCCATGAACAAACTGGCCCGTCGGCAATTCTTGTGGTCCAGCGCGCGCTTGTTGGGTGCCGCGGCGATGGCCGGGACGCGACTGCCCGCGTTGGCCGGCGGCCTGCGTTCCAGCGCGGCGGACTGGCTGGCGTTTCCGCAGCAGCCGGAGGCCTATCCGGGCAAAGAGAAGTTGATTGTGCGGTCGTTGAAATATTTGGACCTCGAGATGCCCGCATATCTCATCGATTCGTGGATCACGCCGGCGGAACTCTTCTATGTGCGCACCCACCTGCCGACGCCGACTGGTGTGAACCTCGCCGAGTGGAGATTGCGAGTGATCGGCGAAGTCGAGCGGCCGCTCACTCTGACGCTGTCGGATCTACAGAGCATGACGCAGAAAAGCGTGGTGACGGTGATGGAATGCGCGGGCAACGGGCGGAGCTTTTTCCGTCCGCGCGTGCCCGGAATACAGTGGGGACGAGGGGCGGTGGGCAACGGACAATTTGCGGGCCCGCTGCTTTCTGAAATCCTGCGGAAGGCGGGAGTAAAGGCCACGGGCAAGCACGTGGCTTTCAAGGGGTTCGATACGCCTCCTGGCAAGGTGCCGGAGTTCATTCGCAGCATCCCCATCGACAAGGCCATGCACAGCGACACAATTGTCGCGCTGCAGATGGATGGAGCGGCGCTGCGGATCGAACACGGATTCCCGGCGCGGATTGTGCCGCCGGGCTGGGTGGGCGCAGCGTTTGTGAAGTGGGTGGAAGAAATCCGGGTGATCGGCGAGGAGTTCAACGGCAATTTCATGAGGCCGGGCTATCGCTTCCCGAACCGGCCGGTGGAGCCCGGCGGTGAGATCGGACCGGACGAGACGACGGCCATCACCGCGATGCCGGTGAAATCCATCATCGGGCAGCCCGTAAACAATTGGCGCATGAAGAAGCAGCCGCTGCGCATCTTCGGTGCGGCGTGGGCCGGGGAAAATGACATTGCGCGCGTGGACGTCTCGACCGACGAGGGCAAGACCTGGCACGCGGCAAAGCTTGGCGCGGACCACGCACGCTATGCCTGGCGGCTGTGGGAATACAACTGGACTCCGCCGCAACCGGGTGCGTACGTCCTGATGTCACGTGCGACGGACACGGCGGGGCGCACGCAGCCGGCGCAGCCTTCGTGGAATCCTTCGGGCTATTTGTGGAACGTCATTGATCAGGTGCGGGTCTATGTTCAGGCGTAGGAGCGCTGCGCTCGCCGCAGGGCTTGCAGGTGCAGCTTCGCTGGTAGCGTTATTGGCGCCGCACGCGATCGGCCAGAGCTCGTCGTCCTCGTCCACACTGCCCTCAGGCGCTCTCCAACAGAAGGCGCAAAAGGGTTGTCTGGGCTGCCACGATGCGAAAATTATTCTGCAGCAGCAACTCGACAAGAAGATGTGGACGAAGGAAATGGACAAAATGATCCGTTGGGGCGCGCCGGTGGCACCGGAGGACCGCGGCCCGCTGATTGACTACTTCGCGGATCATTTCGCGCCTCGCGACCCGGAAGTGATCGCGGCGATGCTTCCGCACGGGCCCGGAAAAGAAAAAGTGTTGGAGACCTGCTTCGAGTGTCACGATGCCAAGGACATCGTGCAGAAACAATTGGATGAGCGCGGCTGGGAGAGAGTCCTGGAGAAGATGGAGGACTTCGGCGCCTACATCTACGACGACGACCGCGAAGACATCATCCGTTACCTGGCCAAAGCGTTTCCCGCCCCGCCGAAGCCTGCGCCACCTGCAAAACATCGCTAGCCCACCTGCCCTCTGCAGTCTGCACAAGTTGATGCACCGCGCGGGCGGCTCAGGTATCATCTTCGCCAGTTGGGAGCACGGAGCCGGAGGAATCCGAGGATGGCCACTTCCGCACTAAATACTCGATTGCTGGCAGACCGCCTGATCGCGGGCGAGGGACAACTCGCCGAAACAGCCCGAATCGCGGCCGCGAATATCTTGATGGTCCTTTGCGCGCACGTCGTGTTGCCCCTGCCTTGGACGCCGGTGCCCATCACGGGGCAAACCTTCGGCGTCCTGCTCCTGGCCGTGCTGCTTGGCGCGCGGCGCGGCGCATTCGTCCTCGGCCTCTATCTCCTCGAAGGACTCGCAGGGCTTCCCGTTTTCACTCCGGTAGGTCTGCCGGGCGTGGCGCGATTTATGGGCCCCACGGGCGGCTACTTGCTCTCGTATCCCGTGGCGGCCTTCGTTACCGGCTGGATGGTGGAGAGGGGGGCTCTCGTCGCGAAGCGAGGCTTTGCGAGGGCGCTGCATCTTGTCGGGGCATTGCTTACCGGCGAACTCGTGATCTTCACATTTGGATGCGCCTGGCTGGCGGCAATCACGCACAACGGCTGGGTCTGGGCCCTCGCCGCGGGAGCCGCACCGTTTATTCCCGGTGAATTGCTCAAGCTGGCCGCCGTGTTCACGGCAGTGCGTGGAGTGGATATCGCAAGCCGCCAAATTTGAAATAGTCTGCGACCAACAAGCCTCTTTCCCCCGGCGGAGGGTGCGACGAATGACGACCCCGGCCGCAAGAAAATCCGAGGATCCCGAACAGGCCGCCCGTGAAGCAAATCGCCGCTTCTATCAGGCATTTGCCGCGCTCGATCTGGATCAGATGGCCGACGTATGGCTGCATGAAGATTGGATCGAGTGCGTGCACCCTGGTTGGGATCTCCTTCTGGGCTGGGACGAAGTGCGCGAGAGCTGGCTGCGCATTTTTCAGAACACGGTGCGCGTGCAAGTGGAGGTCAGCTCGGTCTGGGTGCACGTCGAAGGCGACGTGGCCTGGGTGGCGTGCACCGAGGACGTCACCAGCACTTTTGAGCGCGGCTTCGATGAGGTGCGTGTTCAGGCCACAAACGTATTCGTTCGTCGCACGATCCCCGCTCCGGGGCCGGAACCGTCGGAGCGCTGGTATCTGGTGGCGCATCACGGCTCGCCACTGGCCTCAGGACCTTCCGCCCCGCTCCAGTAGCATCGAGCGGGGACGCCACCTTCCCTACGAGAATTTGTGCGCCGTCCGGTTGGTGAAACCCCTGCCATTCGGATAACATCTTCTCATCAAGATGAACTGCCAGAATCCACGGAGGAACATCCTTCTGCTCGCCGCCGCGATAGTATTCGCATGCGCACTATTGCCGGGGGGCGCCGCGGGCAGCGAGCTTTTCTCGTCGAACCGGCAGCCGGAGCAAGCCGCGGAGAAAGCTCCGGTGCCCGTCTTCGAATTCCACAGCGGATTCTGGGTAAACCTCCACCACTTCCTCTACCAGCAAGCCCGGGCTCGTACGTCTCCGGGCGGAACAGGTGCTGAGACACCGGTTTCCACCGAAGCCTTGAGCGCGGAAGAAAAGCGCGCCTGGTCAGCAGCGCTCGAGTTCTATTCGGCGGGATTCGCCGAACGCGACTTGCTCTTCAACGGCGACATGGTGCTCATCAAGAATCGCCTGGCCGAGATGGAGACCTGCGCGGACCTCTCCGGACGCGCCGCGCGAGATTGCGCTTCGGGGCTGCGTCCCGAGTTGATTGCGGCACTCGAAGGCGCTGCGCCGGTCTATCGCACGCACTGGTGGCCGCAACACGACCGCGCGAACCGCGCCTGGATCGCCGCGGTAGGGTCGCTGGTGCGACAGTACGGGGCAAGACTCGCCCAGCAGCTTGCCGAGGCTTATGAGTCGAGCTGGCCGTCAGACCTGCTGCACGTAGATGTCGTGAATTACGGCGGCCCGAATGGCGCCTACACGACGCTCGATCCGGCACACATCACAATTTCCGCGGCCGATTCACGCAATCAAGGCCCCGCGGCTCTCGAAATTGTTTTTCATGAGGCTTCGCACACCCTGGCTGGCGCGGTGCGCGACGCCATCGCCCGGGAATGCCGGCAGCGCGGGAAGCCCATCCCGCGCGACCTGTGGCATGCCTTGCTGTTTTATACGACCGGCGAGATCGTCAAGCGCGCTTTGCGAACGCCAGGCAACGCTGCCGGAACTGCTGCTGCGCCCAACTACACTCCCTATGCGCTCCGCAATGGGCTCTATGAGCGCGGGTGGTCCAACTACGAGCACGCGCTGGAACTTTATTGGCAGCCATACCTGGACGGCCGTGCGGATTTCGGAAGCGCGGTGGCGCGGCTGGTGAGCGCGCTGTAGTTTTCGGCGGCGTCTGTTGACAAAGATGCAACGCTTAGGAATGAACAGCAAGGGAATCAGTCCATGAAGAAACATCGCTCGATCTGCCTGGCTGTCTTTCTCATTGCAGCCATTTTCGTACGCGCGCAGGAACAGCCGGCCCCGAACTACGAAGCTATGGCTCGGCTGATCATCGCGGAATTGGCGGAGCGCCAGTTCGACAAGGTCGTTGCGCAGTACGACGAGCGCCTCGCAGCGGCTCTGCCACTGGACAAGCTTACCGCCGCCTGGAACAGCATCATCGCGCAAGTGGGCGCGTTTCAATCCATCACCGCGGTGGAGCAGGAAGAGCGCTTCGGGTATCACATCGTCTACGCCACTTGTTCGTTTGCAAAGGACAAGACCATCCTCGCTCTCGCCTTCGACGCCAAGGGAAAATTCGGCAGCTTCTCCATGGCGCCGCTCTCCAGCCGCATGCCCTGGACCGCGCCGGACTACGCCAAGCCCGAGAAGTTCGAGGAGCGAAATGTCACCGTTCGCACAGGAAGTTGGGAGTTGCCGGGGACGCTCACGCTGCCCAAAGGCGCTGGGCCATTTCCGGCTGTGGTGCTGGTCCACGGTTCCGGCCCGAACGATCAGGACGAAACCGTTGGCGGCAGCAAGACGTTCAAGGATCTCGCCTGGGGATTGGCAAGCCGTGGAGTGGCGGTGCTGCGCTATACGAAGCGCACGCGCAAGTACGGAGCGCGAAGCGGCGAAGACCTGAACGCGTTCACGGCAAAAGAAGAAACGATTGACGACGCGCGAACTGCCGTCGCCCTGCTGGCCGGAATGCCGGAGATCAATCCGAAACAGATTTTCATTGCGGGGCACAGCCTGGGCGCCTACCTGGGGCCGCGGATCGCCAGCGGTGATGCGCAGGTCGCCGGCCTAATCCTGATGGCGGGCAACACGCGGCCGTTGGAAGATCTCGTCGTGGAACAGGTGCGCTACGAAGCGCGCCTCAAGGGCGAAGTCACACCGGAAGCGCAGAAACAAATTGACGCGGCGGAAGCCTCGGCGAAGGAGTTTCGCAATCCTGACTTGAAACCGGGGATGGCGGTGGACCTGCTGGGCTCAAAGTTGCCCGCCAGCTACGTGCTGGATCTTCGCAATTATCATCCCGCGGAAACCGCGGCGACGCTGAAAATTCCCATCTACATTCTGCAGGGCGGACGCGACTATCAGGTGCGCCCTGCAGACTTTGAGGGCTGGAGAAAAGCACTGGGCCTTAAGCTGACGGTGCGGCTTAAATTGTATCCAGAGCTGAACCATTTGTTCGTCGCCGGAAACGGCATGTCAACACCCGCGGAGTATTCCAAGCCGGGTCACGTTGCCGAAGAGGTGGTCATTGATGTTGCAAACTGGATTGCCGCGCAATCGACCACACACTGAGCAGTTCCCTCCGACCTGAAGCGGTCAGCAGCCCGATTTTGAGGCCGCCGCTCGGGTGTGCTATCCTCAGTTTGCTCTGGAGCACGCTGGCCTTCCGCAAGCACAGAGGCACTGCGCCGCAAGAGGAGTTTCACTCCGAGGATTGGCCCCGCGGGGTCGGGGACTTCGAGTTGAATCGGGCAGGGAGCGGTGTCCACGTTGCGGTTGCAGAATCCTGGGGCGTGGGAGTCCAGGCAGATGGTCGGTAGCCGGAGTGAATCTTGGCGCGAATTCGCGCATCAATAGACTGGTAGGTCCATGGCGACCCGTCAAGCAACGAGCAGGGTGACCGAAATCCGGCTGGCTCATTCGCCGGATTCCGACGACGCGTTTATGTTCTACGCGCTGGCGACGCGCAAGGTGCGCACGCCCGGGCTGAAGTTCGCTCACGTGCTGGCGGATATTGAGACACTGAACCGCGCCGCGACCGAAGAGCTCTACGACGTGACGGCGGTGAGTTTCGCGGCGTATCCGTACATTCGGGAAAAGTATATTTTGCTCGATTGCGGCGCGAGCTTCGGCGAGGGATACGGGCCGATGGTTGTTTCCTCGCGGCCACTGAAGCGGGAAGAGTTGGCGGGAAAGCGCATTGCCGTGCCCGGACTGCGCACAACTGCGTACCTGACGCTGAAGCTGTTCGAACCGAATTTTGATGCGGTGACGATCGCCTTCGACAAGATCCTGGAAGCAGTGCACGATGGAACTGTGGACGCCGGTTTGCTCATCCACGAGGGTCAATTGCTATTCGCCCAGGAGGGTCTGCATCGCGTCGTGGACCTCGGCCTGTGGTGGCAGGAGCAGACGGGGATGCCGCTGCCGCTGGGCGGCAACGCCATACGAAGGGCGCTCGGGCCGGAAACTGGCAGGCAGGTGGCTCGTGCGATACGCGACAGCGTTTCCTATGCCCTCGAGCACCGCGAACCCGCGCTAAACTATGCTTTGCAGTTCGCCCGCGACATGGAGCCCGAACTGGCGGACAAGTTCGTGGGCATGTACGTGAACCGCTGGACACTGGGCTACGGTGAAGAAGGCCGCAAGGCCGTTCGCGAGTTGCTGGCCCGGGGAGTCAAGGCCGGAGTGATCCCGGCGCCGGCGGAACCTGATTTCTTGATTGAAGAGGGAGACTAGAAGACCTTCACCATTCGCAAACAGATCCGCGCCTCGATGATCCAGCTTGCAGTTTCCTGTTTTCTCTTCCCCGCAGACCAGCCGGCGTTGGCCGCTGTTCCACGAGGTCACTCCGACGGGGAGGAACTCTCGCGATGAGAAACCTCACCCAACAAGGCGACGCGCTCCGCGAACTTCTTCGCGAACGCATCCTCGTGCTCGATGGCGCGATGGGCACGATGCTGCAACAGCAAAACCTCACCGCGGCCGACTTCGGCGGCGCAAACCTCGAGGGATGTAACGAGTACCTCGTCGTCAGCAAGCCGTCCGCCGTCGAGAAGATTCAACGCGCGTATCTCGAGGCGGGCGCCGACATCATCGAGACCGACACCTTCGGCGGCACGCCGCTCGTCCTTGCGGAGTACGGCCTGGGCGAGCGCGCATTCGAGCTGAATCGCACTGCCGCGCAAATTGCGCGGAAAGCTGCGGATGAGTTCTCCACTTCGGCGAAGCCGCGTTTCGTAGCCGGCTCCATGGGGCCGACGACGAAGACTATCACCGTAACCGGCGGAGTGACGTTTCCCGAGTTGGTGGACCATTTTTACGAGCAGGCACGCGGATTGGTCGAAGGTGGCGCAGATGTCCTGTTGCTCGAAACCTGCCAGGACACGCGCAACATCAAGGCCGGAGTGCTGGCCGTCCAGAGACTTGGGCGCGAAATTGGACACGAAATCCCACTGATGATCTCGGCCACGATTGAGGCCATGGGTACGATGCTGGCTGGGCAGGGCGTCGAAGCGCTGTGGTCCTCGCTCGATCACCTGAATCTGATTTCGCTGGGGCTGAACTGCGCGACGGGGCCGGAATTCATGACCGACCACGTCCGCACGTTGCAATCGCTGACCAGCCGGAATGTTTCCTGCTACCCGAACGCGGGCCTGCCGAACGAAGAAGGCCGCTACCTCGAGACGCCGACTACGCTCGCGGATCAACTCGAGCGCTTTATCGGGCACGGCTGGCTGAATATCGTGGGCGGCTGCTGCGGCACAACGGAAAAACACATCCGCGCCATCGCGCAGATGACCGAGGGAAAAGCTCCGCGGCAGCCTGCGGAACCGAATCACCGCGCAGTGTATTCCGGTATCGAGCTGATCGAGGCCGAGGAGAGCACGCGCCCGCTCCTGGTGGGCGAGCGCACGAACGTGATCGGCTCGCGCCTTTTCAAGGAGCTGGTGGCCGGGGAGAACTGGGAAGAGGCTTCGGAAATCGCGCGGCGGCAAGTGAAAAGTGGTGCGCATATCGTTGACGTCTGCTTGCAAAGCACCGAGCGCGAAGAAATGAAGGATATCGCGCCGTTCTACGACAAGCTCATCCGCAAGATCAAAGTCCCCATCATGATTGATACGACGGACCCGCGCGCGATCGAGCTGTCGCTCACCTATTGCCAGGGCAAGAGCATCATCAACTCGATTAACCTGGAAGACGGCGAGGAAAAATTCGAGCGCGTCTGCCCTCTGGCGCGCTCTTACGGTGCAGCGATGATTGTCGGCTGCATCGACGAAGATCCGGTGCAGGCGCAAGCGTTCACCCGTGAGCGCAAACTAGCCATCGCCCAGCGCTCCTACAAGCTGCTTACCGAAAATTACGGTATTCCATCCGCGGACATCATTTTCGATCCGCTTGTGTTCCCCTGCGCCACGGGCGATGAAAACTATATCGGAGGCGCCGTCGAGACGATCGAGGGCATCCGCCTCATCAAGCAGAGCATTCCCGATGTGCGAACCGTGCTGGGGATTTCCAACGTGTCGTTCGGCCTGCCCGCGGGCGCGCGCGAGGTGGTCAACTCCGTTTTCCTTTATTACTGCACGAAGGCGGGGCTCGATCTCGCCATCGTCAACGCGGAGAAAATCGAGCGCTTCCCTTCCATTCCTGAGCACGAGCGCAAGCTGGCGGAAAACCTGCTCTTCAATCACGTGCCCGCGGAGGTCCCCGCAGAGCATCCGCGCGCCGAATTGCTGCGCGGCGCTCCGGCGGACTGGCGCGCACAATCGCGCGAGCAGAAAGCCGCGATCAACCAGTGGCATATCGCCGCGATCGCGGAGTATTTCCGCTCGGCGACAAAGAAGGAGAAGAAGCGCGCGGCCGATCTGCCGATTGACGAGCGCCTGGCGAACTACATCATCGAGGGGACGCGCGACGGCCTGGTCGCGGACCTCGACCGCAAACGCGCCGATGGAACGCCGCCGCTCGAAATCATCAACGGGCCACTGATGACCGGCATGGGCGAGGTCGGGCGCCTCTTCAACAACAACGAATTGATTGTGGCGGAAGTCTTGCAGTCCGCCGAGGCCATGAAGGCTGCCGTCAGCCATCTTGAGCAATTCATGGAGAAGGTAGACATCGAAAAACGCGGCAAGGTGATTCTGGCCACCGTGAAAGGCGACGTCCACGACATCGGGAAAAACCTCGTCGAGATCATTTTGAAGAACAACGGCTACGACGTGATCAATCTGGGCATCAAAGTGCCTCCCGACGCTCTGATCCGCGCCTGTCGCGAACACCAGCCCGACGCCATCGGCCTCTCCGGACTGCTGGTCAAGAGCGCGCAACAGATGGTGATCACCGCGGCCGATTTGCGCGAAGCGGGAATCGAAGTGCCGCTGCTGGTCGGCGGAGCGGCGCTGTCGGACAAGTTTACGCGCAACAAGATTGCGCCCGAGTATTCGAAAGCCGTTTGCTACGCGAAGGACGCCATGACCGGGCTGCACCTGATGAATCTGCTTTGCGATCCCTCCAAACGCGAGGTCGTCGTGCTGGAGCACACGCACAGCGGGAACGGAGCGGCTCCCGTTGTTGTCGCGCCGCTGGCCCCCGCCGTGGGAGAAGAACGTTCGACTGCGATCCGTGTGGACTTGCCGATTCCGCCCGTGGCCTATCTCGACCGCAAGGTGCGCGCGGTGCCGGACCTGCAAGAGATCTGGAGCTACGTCAATCCGTTCATGCTCTTCTGCCGCCACATGGGTTTCAAAGGCAATTTCGAGAAGGCGCTGGCCGAACGCGATTCGCGCGCTCTCGAACTCTACAATGATATGGAAGAGGTGAAGCGCGAAGCGGCTACGTTCATGAAGATTCGCGCGGTGTGGCAATTCTACGAAGCCGAGCGCGCGGGGAACTCGATCAATTTATTCGCGCCCGGCGCCACATCGCCGCTGCACACGTTTCGATTCCCGCGGCAGGCCGCGCCCGCGGGACTTTGTTTGAGTGATTACGTCCTGCCGTGCGCGGGCAACCAGCGCGATCACATCGCCCTCTTCGTGGTCTCGGCTGGCGAAGGCATCCGCGCTCGCTCCGAGGAGGCCAAGACCGCGGGTTTCTACTTCAAATCGCACGGCCTCCAGGCACTGGCGATTGAAGCCGCCGAAGCCTGCGCCGAATGGCTGCATCGCCGCATCCGCGAAGACTGGGGCTTCCCCGATCCGCCGACGCTTACGATGCCGGAGCGGTTCACCTCGCGCTACCGCGGCAAGCGCTACAGCTTCGGCTACCCGGCGTGCCCGAACCTGGACGATCAGGCCGGCCTGTGGAAGCTGTTGCGCCCGGAAGAAATCGCCGTGCAACTCACCGAGGGCATGATGATGGACCCCGAGGCGAGCGTGAGCGCGCTCGTCTTTCACCATCCCGACTGCACATACTTTTCCGTGGGCGACGCGCTGGAGTCCTGATTCCGCCTGCCTTGACGCGTTCTGGCGATTCGCTTAGAGTCAATTGTTTCCGATGAGATTCCGCTTCGCATCGTTCATCGCCGCATTTTCCCTGTGCGCTACGCTCGGGCCGCCCCTGCGCGCGCAGGAGAATCCCGAACGCCCGGACCTGCGCGCGGGCGAATCCCCGAAGCCCGAATGGCCGAAGCAGGCCGTCCGCGCCGCGAAGGCAATGGTGGTGAGCGACGAGCAATTGGCTTCCGAAGCCGGCGTCGAAATCCTCAAGAAAGGCGGCAACGCGGTAGACGCAGCGGTGGCTGTCGGGTTCGCGCTCGCCGTGGTTCAGCCTGCCGCGGGCAACCTCGGCGGCGGAGGATTCATGCTGGTGCGCCTGGCCGATGGCCGCACGGGTTTCGTGGACTATCGCGAAACCGCACCCGCGCGCGCCTCGCCCGACATGTACATCCGCGCTGATGGCTCACTCGATACCGAGGCGGCTACCGTCGGTTACCGCTCTGTCGCCATCCCGGCAAGCGTCGCCGGCCTGGAACTCGCGCTGCGCACGTACGGCACAATGAAGCTTGCGGACGTGATGGCGCCGGCGATTCGCCTCGCCGAGCAGGGTTTCCCCGTCAGCGAAAAACTCGCGCGTTCGATGCGCGCTTCACGACCACTCCTCCAGCGCTTCTCCGTAAGCCGCCGCATCTTCCTGAAAGATGGCGCGCTCTACCAGCCCGGCGACATCTTTCGCCAGCCGGAGCTCGCCGAAACTTTGCGGCGGATTGCGCGAGGCGGCGCGACGGAGTTCTACCGTGGTAAGTTGGCGCGCGAAATCGTGGATGAAATCACGCGCATGGGCGGCCTGATCACAGAGCAGGACCTGGCCGGCTTCCAACCCAAACTGCGCGAGCCGGTGCGCGCGAAGTACAAAACCGGCGACACCGAATGGGAAGTGATCTCCAGTCCGCCGCCAAGTTCCGGTGGTGTGGCCATCATCGAAGCGTTGAATATTCTGAACGGCGTCGAGCTAAAGGGCGAGAACACGGCCGAAACCATTCACTGGGTTGCGGAAACGATGCGCCGGGTTTTCGCTGATCGCGCTGTCTACCTGGCCGATCCGGATTTCGCCCACGTGCCCGTTCGCGGACTCACCGACCCGCGCTACGCGGCCGAGTTGCGCGCCACGATTGATCCGGCGCGCGCTTCTTCGAGCACCGGGGTTCGCGCGGGGAATCCTGCGCCGTTCGATGGCGCCTCGGGTACGGCCGCCAGCCCTAATCCGCCCGCGCCGCAGTATCTCCGCGAAGGCGATCACACCACCCACTTCTCTGTCGTGGACGCCGCGGGCAACGCCGTGGCCAACACCTACACCATCAACAATAGCTACGGCTCGGGCGTCACTGTCTCAGCAGGCTTTCTGCTCAACGACACGATGGATGATTTCCCCACGCAGCCCGGCGTGCCGAACAAACTGTTCGGACTGGTGCAGTCCGACGCTAACGCAATCGCGCCCGGCAAGCGCGCCCTGAGTTCGATGACGCCGACGATCCTCCTCCGCAACGGCGAACTGAGCTTCGTAACCGGTTCGCCGGGCGGACCACGCATTATTTCGGCCACGTTGCTGAGTGTTCTGAACTGGATGCGCTTCGGCATGGACCCACAGGCGGACATCAACCTGCCGCGCTTCCATCACCAGTGGATGCCAGACGAACTCACGATCGAACAGACGTTTCCCGAAGACGTGGCGCAGCAGCTCATGCAACTCGGCTACAAGCTCGATCGAAAACGCGCCTGGATCGGTCAAGTGGAAGCCATCGCCATCGATCCGAAAACGCACGACCGATTGGGCGCCGCCGACCCGCGCCGGCAGGGCGTCGCCGTGGGCTACTGAGGGACTTGATGCAGCGCGTGCTCTCCACCTATCTTTTCGTCAAACGCAAATTGACCGCGGGGCTGCTGGAAGCAGCCGCCCGCGCGGGATTCAGCGAGATCGAAATCTTTTGCTCGCGCTCACACTTCGATTACAGCGCGGTGCAAGACGTCCGCGAAGTAGCCGGCTGGCTAGAAGCGTACGGCCTGACGCTGCATTCGCTCCACGCACCGACGGAACGCGATTCCGGCGCGTCGCGCGAAAGCGGTTTGCCGCTTTCGATCTCCGATCCCGAGCGGTCGCGGCGCCAGGAGGCGGTGGACGAAGTGAAGCGGGCGCTCGACGTGGCCGAGACTCTGCCGTTTCGCTACCTCGTGCAACACGTTTGCTCCTCGCGGGACGCCATGGATCCGCGGCAGTGGGACGCTGCGTTCAGCTCGCTCGAGCACTTGATGATCTTCGCCAAACAGCGCGGCGTAATCCTTGCGCTCGAAAACACTCCCAACGAGATGGCCACCCCGGCGAAGCTGCGCCACTTCATCGAAGAGACGCGGCTCCAGCATCTGCGCCTCTGTTTCGACGTGGGCCACGCGCACATGCAAGACGGCGTTGCGGCGGGTTTCGAGGCCATGAGCGATCTGGTGGTCACCACGCACATCCACGACAATCATGGCGAGAAGGACGAACACCTGCCGCCCTTCGAGGGCACGGTGGACTGGAACGCCGCGGGGAAAATCATCGGCAACGGCTTGCCGCTCGTCGTCGAGCTGAAGGAACCCTCGACAGAGCCGCGCACGCAAGATTCAGTGCCGGCCGCCGCCCTGCTAAAGTCTGTGCGGACCGCGCTCGACCGGCTGGAGAGCGTGCTGGCGGCAAAGGATTAAGTGAGTTGAGAAAGGCGGGGAAACGGACCCACGATGCAAATCACGACGATTGAAAAAGTGAGCCAGTTCGAGGGCCAGGAAGTCACGCTGCGCGGCTGGCTTTACAATATCCGGGAGTCCGGCAAGCTGCTGTTCCCGATTTTTCGCGACGGCACGGGTGTGATTCAGGGCGTCGTCTCGCTGAAGGAGAACCCCGCTGCGTTCGAGGCGCTGCGCGGACTGACCCAGGAATCGAGCGTCATCGTCAGCGGCCGCATCCGCGCCGAAGGCCGCGCACCAGGCGGCTACGAAATCTCCGTGAGCTCGGTCGAAATCATCCAGCGCATCCCCGAGAGCGATCCTTACCCCATCCAATTGAAAGAACACGGCGTGGATTTCCTGCTCGACCGCCGCCATCTGTGGATTCGCACGCCGCGCCAGGCCGCGATATTGCGCATCCGCGCGGAAGCCATTCGCGCCGCGCGCGAATTCATGGACGGACAGGACTACATTCTCACCGACGCGCCGATTTTCACGCCCGCGGCGTGCGAAGGCACGACGACACTCTTCGAGGTCCAGTATATCGACGAGCAGAAAGCTTATCTCACACAGTCCGGACAACTCTACGTCGAAGCCACCGCCGCCGCGCTGGGCAAGGTCTATACGTTTGGGCCCACGTTTCGCGCGGAGAAATCCAAGACGCGCCGCCACTTGACCGAGTTCTGGATGCTCGAGCCGGAAGCAGCCTACGCCCACCTCGAAGACATGATGTTGCTCGGCGAAGGCCTGGTGAGCCACATCGTGCAGTCTGTGCTGAAAAACCGCGCACGCGAGCTCGAAATGCTCAAACGCGACACCACCAAGCTGGCTTCGGTGAAGCCGCCCTTCCCGCGGATCACATACGATCAAGCGATCGAGGTTCTCCAGAAGCGCGGCAATCCAGCCAAGTGGGGCGACGATTTCGGCGGCGATGAGGAAACTGTTCTCTCAAGCGAATACGACCGTCCGGTGATGGTCCACCGCTATCCCAGCGCGATCAAGGCGTTCTACATGCAGCCGGACGCTCAGCGGCCTGAACTCGCTCTTGGTTTCGACATGCTTGCGCCCGAGGGCTA
>JBGQGH010000060.1:0-18958 GCA_041497315.1 Terriglobia bacterium
CCGGGGCTGACTCGGCGTTCCTTGACCGAACCAGTGATGGGAGCTTTGATCTGTGTGTCCGCGAGTTTCTTCTCGGCGAGGTTGCTCGCGGCCTCGCTCGATTGAAGCTGCGCCTTCAAACGGTCCACTTCCTGAATTGCAACGTCGCTTGCGGCACGCGCGCCGTTGAATCGCGAGAGCGCTTCGTCGAGCTGCTGGCGTGAAATCAGTTGTTGATTGAAGAGCTGCTCAGCGCGATGGTATTTCTGCTCGGCATCGAAGAGATCTGCGGCGGCTCGTTGTACGAAGGCCACCTGCGAGGCGTCGCGGGGCAGCGGATCGCTGGGGCCGAGACCCAACTGCGCGCGCACTTGTCGCACCGCGGCACGTTGCCGGTCCAGCTCGTATCTCAGCTCCGTGTCGTCCAGGGTGACCAAGACCTGGCCTAGCTGCACCAAATCCCCCACATCCACAAACACTTTGGAGATACGCCCCTCCACCTCGGCGCTGACCGTGCTCTCGTCCAGCGGATAAAGTGAGCCGACGGCCTGCACCCGGCGCTGCACCACATCTTCGGTCACGGGATAGACGCGAATGGCGATGGGATTCCCGGCGTCGCCGCGCACGCTGGCGGACTGCGTTCGCCCGCAACCAGAAATACACAGGAAGAAAGCCAGGACCAATCCCGCGGCGAAGAAGGGTGCCGCAAGACGGCTTCGAGGAGTGCGGAACAGGAGTTGATTCCGGGCCACTATCAGGTTGGGACGCTCTTCCAAACCCCAAGGTTCCATGGTCTTTCGTTCTCACCGGGAGGGCGGGGCGAACTCCGGGATGCGTCCGAACCTCCTGAGCCGTTTTTATCACATCCGAGGCGGCTTTCACACGCCCGTTTCGCTTCTTCGGGGGCCGCCCTCGGGATAGAATCGGCGAGCCATGAAGCAGGCCGCGGATATTCGCGTGGGGACCTCGGCATTTACAGCCGCGGGCTGGCCCGGCACGTTTTACCCGGATGGACTCCCTGCCGCCGAGTACCTCAGCCATTACGCGCAACACTTCGATACGGTCGAGGTGGATAGCACTTACTACCGCATCCCCAGCGAGGCGATGGTCCGCAACTGGTACGCACGCACGCCGGAAGGTTTTCTTTTCACCGCGAAAGCGCCACAGACGATTACGCACGAGAATGTCCTGGTGGATTGCGAAGATGATTTGGCGCGGTTTCTCGAAGTAATGGGAGGGCTGCGCGAGAAGCTCGGCCCCATTCTGTTTCAGTTTCCCTATTTCAATCGGCAGAAATTTGCCAAGGTAGACGCTTTCCTCGAGCGCCTCGCGCCGTTCCTCGCGCAGCTTCCCAAGAAACAGCGATTCGCGCTGGAGATTCGAAACAAAAACTGGCTGGTGCCATCGCTTCTCGATCTACTGCGCAAACATCGCGTGGCACTCGCGCTGATCGATCATCCGTGGATGCCGCGGCCCACGGAAATTCTCGCGCGCATGGACCCCATCACATCGGACTTCACCTACATCCGCTGGCTTGGGGATCGCAAAGGAATCGAGGAGGAGACGAAGACCTGGGACAAGACCATCGTCAACCGCAAACGGGAACTCGAAGAGTGGGTGGAGGCCTGCCGCAAATTCAATCAGCGCCACATCGCGATATTCGCCTTCGCGAATAATCACTATGCGGGCCACGCGCCTGCCACCGTGCGCCTCTTCTGGGAGTTGTGGAAGAAGAAAAGCGGCGCCCACGACTAGGTGACGTTGCAGGTCCTGGTCGAAAGCCGCCGGTCCAAGGCTACTGCCGCAAAATGGGCGCAATCTTCGCGCTCCGCCGTTACCCAGTACGCCACGGCGGGCCACTGGGGGCCGATGAGTTCTGGCATGTAAAGAATCCAGTAGTACAAGCGGATGGAAAAGGTCTCCCCACGATCATCGCGCGGATGGGGGGCCAGTTCCAAAAGCTGCATGATTCGGGGGAACGCGTCTTCGGGCGGAGCCTCGCCGTCAATACCCGTCATCTGCTTCGCGTACTCCGATAGCTCGATCTTGGAATACATCAGCAGAAGTGAGCGGCAATAGGCCAGGAAGAATTGCGAAGCTGCAGCTACAGATGCGAGGAGAACCGCAGTGGCCAGCATCGAAGAATAGTCCCTTCACCGAGGGCCTAAAACGCGCACCGCGGTGCTTGTGGCGGCGAACAGGGGACGACTCTTCGCACTGCCAACTATTCACACTGGCAATCAACCTGCCATGACGGACATCGCAGCAAATTTCATCAAAACAGCCCAAAACAATAGCCGATGTGTAGTTCTACCGTGTGGGTGCAGAGAATAATGTTGCACAGTGGCACAGAGCCCGCTTCCTCATGCCTCGGAAGACGGAATTCATTTGGAAGATGCGGGCAATCCTCGGCGTGACTGGTGATTGGCTTCCGTTCCGGGATGAACCTAATTGATGGGCGGCAACTCCGGAACCGCGGCGCCATCTTTACGCGGATCGGATGCGCCATAGTTCACTCCCGCGGCGAAATCGCGCATCACGGCCTGTCCGCCTCCCATGTTCGAAGAGAACGCGCCTTTCACTTCGATCAGGTGGCCCTTGGCGGTCAATTCATTGCGAACATTGCCGGGGATGCGATTCTCCATCAGGACGTCACAGCCGGGAAAGGTAGTCTTGGTGAAACGCGGGGCCTCGAGCGCGAGTTGAATGTTCATTTTGTAGTCCACCACATTGGCCACGAACTGCGCATGCGCCTGCGATTGGTTCCAGCCGCCCATGATCCCGAACGCGATGCGCACGTCGCCCTTCTCCATGAACGCGGGAATGATGGTGTGCAGAGGACGCTTGCGCCCGGCGAGCGCATTGGGCGAATCGGGATTCAGACTGAAGAGCCCGCCGCGGTCGTGGAGGATGAACCCCGTGCCATCAGCGACCAGACCGGAGCCAAATGATTCGTAATTGCTCTGAATCAGCGACACCATGTTCCCTTCGCGGTCCACCACGCTCAGATAGATCGTGTCGCCGCCGGACGGTGGCGGCGTTCCGGCTTCGACCGCGCAATTGGCCTTGTCCGGATCAATAAGCTGCGCGCGCTGTTTCGCATACTCCTTCGAAAGCATGCCTGCGAGAGGAAGCGATTTGTTCGTGCGCGGATCCCCGATGTACTTGAGAAAGTCCGCGTAAGCCAGTTTCTTGGCTTCGATCATGACGTGCAGCGAGCGAGTGGAGATCGGGCCGAACTGGCTCTGTCCGGGCCCGTTACCCGGCCCCTGCCCCTGGCCAAGTGGAAAATTCTCCATGATATTCAGCATTTCGAGCGCGGCGAGGCCTTGCCCGTTCGGCGGCAGTTCGTAAACCGTCCAGTCGCGATACTTCGTGGAAATGGGTTCCACCCACTCGGCGGAACAGTCCGCGAGGTCTTTCGCCGTCATGGTGCCGGAATGCCGCCGCGAGGTTTCCACGATCTTCTGCGCGATCTCGCCCTTGTAAAAGGCGTCGCGGCCCTTGGCAGCAATCTGCCTGAGGGAACCGCCAAGATCCGGATTGCGGAAGATCTCGCCCACCCGCGGCGGACGGTCGCCGATCAAATAGGTCTGCGACGCATTGCCGTCGGCTCGTACCTCGTTCGCATACCGCGCCCAGGTCGCCGCAACCCACTCGGTCACCGGAAAACCGTCCTCGGCGATTTTGATCGCCGGGGCCAGCACCTCGGGGAATTTCTTTCTGCCAAACCGTTGTAACAGCTTGCCCCAGCCGTCCACCGCGCCGGGCACCGTGACGGAATCAATTCCGCGCTGAGGCATATCGCGGAGGCCCTTCTTGCGCAGTACCTCAATGCTGAGTCCCTCCGGCGCCCAGCCGCTCGCGTTGATGCCGTACAGCTTTCCGCTCTTGGCGTCGTACACGATGGCGAAGAGATCGCCGCCAATCCCATTCGACATCGGCGCCACCACACCCATCACGGCGTTTGCCGCAATCGCGGCATCCACCGCGTTCCCGCCCGACTCGAGCAGCTTGATGCCGGCCTGCGCCGCTTGCGGCGATTCCGCCGCCACAATACCGTAACGGGAGATGGCCATTGAGCGCGCCTGTGGGCGGTCCTGCGCTTCAAGATCAATCGTGGTCATTGCCAGTCCCATCGAAAGAATCGCGGCCAGCGCCGCGAAAAGGATGATGGCTCTGCGGGTTTCGTCGCCCATGATTCTGTCTGGCTCCTCATTGCGTGACTTGCAGCGCACTGTAGCTTGAAACGCGACCTGTCGCAACCGGAAGCCGAGTCCACGGCAATATGACACACCATGTTGGCGTCGTTTTTAACGGCAGCCTCGTACGCATGGAGTGGCGCGTTAGTTTTGGCGTCCTCCGCCAGCGCGGCCGGAATCACTTCGGCATCGCGCCCTCACAGTAATTCCCTTCAGCGCCATCGATACGTGATTCTTGGAATCCACACCGCGCGGGAGTATGCTGCAACTAGAAGAAGGCCGCGCCCGGGGGCTACCGGCGCGGGCTCGTGCCTGCCCGATGGCTCCGAAAGGAGCCACAATGATCCTCACCGACATGATTGCCGTCTGTGTGGTCCTGCTCGCTCTGTTCGGGGTGGTGTACGGGATCCGGCATATGGGCTCGGGATTCCCGGCCAGATCCGTGTATTGCCCGCACCAGAAACGGCGCGCGATTATCTCCACCGCGTGCCACACGAAGGGCGGCTGGGGCATCACGATTGAACGGGACATTTTGCAATGTTCACTGTTGCCCGGCCAGCCTGTAAACTGTGATAAGAGTTGCCTCGTGCAATTGTAGCAGCGGAGCGCCCATCTCGAGCGATCGCCAAGCCTATCGCGCGGTGTAGCCGCCGTCGATCACCAGCTCGCTGCCGGTGACGAACTTGGACTCGTCGGAAGCGAGATAAAGAATCCCGTAGGCGACGTCGTCCGGCTCACCCACGTGCCCCACCGGGTGAAGGCTGCCGAGGCGCTTCCGCAGCGCCCTCTGCTTCTGCGGAGACCTTCCAGCCAGGTTCGCCACCAGCGGCGTCCAGATGTATCCGGGATGCACGGAATTCACCCGGATGTTTTCTCGTGCGTAGGAAAGTGCGTCGGTCTTCGTCATGAGCCGCACAGCGCCTTTGGAAGCGTGGTATGGCGGCAAGTCCGGAGCGCCGATGATCCCGTAGATGGACGAGAGGTTGATGATGCTTCCGCCTCCCCGTTTTCGCATGTAGGGAATCGCGTGTTTTGTGCCGAAGAAAACTCCTTTCACGTTCACTGTGATCACCCGGTCCCACTCGCGCTCGGTAACTTCGTGGGTGGGCTTGTTCACGCCGGCGATGCCTGCGTTGCTCACGAGAACATCAATCCCGCCGAAGCTCTTGGCGACTTCGCGGAAGACTCGGGCGACCTGTTTCTCTTTGCTCACGTCCAGGTGCCAATAGCGGGCAGACCCGCCTTGTGCCTTGATTTCGCCTACCACCTTGGCGCCTGCGTCGTCGAGGACATCGGTGACGGCAACCCTGGCGCCTTCCTGTGCAAGGAGCACGCAGGTGGCTCTGCCGATCCCGAGCGCTCCCCCCGTAACGATGACAACCTTTCCTTCAACCCTCCGCATGGAATTCCTCCCGGCCCCCTCTAATACTCTCAGTGTAGCGCAACGGAGCAAAGATAGCGGTGTTGGCGGGAGTCCGATAGAATGACCGCGAATCGAATCCGGGAGAGAGAAACTGTCGAAGTCCAAAGGTTCGCGCAGTAATCCTGAATCAGCGTCGCCCACTGCCGCGGAGGCGCCGGGACCAAAGAAACCGGCCGCGCACCCGCTTCAGCCAGAATTTGACGCGATCGCTCGGGCGGAGCATTCCGATCCCTTCCGCCTGCTCGGGCCGCACGCGATCGAGGACCACGGCGAGCGGCGCATCGTCATCCGCACGTTTCAGCCGAACGCCGCGGAAGTCAGCGTGATGCTGACCTTGGGCGGCGCGTCTTACCCGGCCAAGCGCATTCATCCCAAAGGCTTGTTCGCAGCGTCGCTTCCCTATTCCGACAGCATCTTCGCCAGCCCCACTTCCTATCGATTGCGGATTCGCGCCGGCGACGGCACTGAGCGCGAGGAGCACGACCCGTACGCCTTCCCCGGCCTGCTGACCGACTTCGATCTCCACCTGATTGGCGAGGGCACGCAATACCAGATGTACGAGAAGCTGGGCGCGCACGTGCGCACCGTGGAAGGCGTTCGCGGAGTGCATTTCGGCGTGTGGGCGCCGAACGCGCGGCGCGTCAGCGTGGTGGGCGATTTCAACCGCTGGGACGGCCGCGTCCATCCCTTGCGGGCGCGCGGCTCATCCGGCGTCTGGGAAATATTCATCCCGGGCCTCGCCGAAGGCTCGATTTACAAGTTCGAGATATTGTCGAGCATAGGCAACCAACTCCTGCTCAAAGCCGATCCCTACGCGTTCCGCGCCGAGCTGCGGCCCAAGAGCGGCTCGATCGTGGCAGACCTCGAAGGTTACGCCTGGAACGACGCCGACTGGATGGCCGCCCGCGCGCGTACGAACTGGTTCGCCGCGCCGATTTCGATCTACGAGGTACATCTGGGCTCCTGGCAGCGGGTGGCGCAGGAAGGCAATCGCTGGCTGACCTACCGCGAGCTGGCCGATCGTCTGGTGCCTTACGTGAAGAGACTCGGCTATACGCACATCGAGCTTCTGCCCGTGACCGAGCATCCCTTCGATGGCTCCTGGGGCTACCAGACCATCGGCTATTACGCCGTCACCAGCCGCTTCGGCTCGCCCACGGACTTCATGTACTTCGTGGATCGCTGCCATCAGGCCGGCATCGGCGTGCTGCTGGATTGGACGCCAGCTCATTTCCCGCGCGATGATCACGGCCTCGCGAATTTCGACGGCACACATCTTTACGATCACGCCGACCCGCGCCTGGGCGAACATCCCGACTGGGGTACGCTGGTCTTCAATTACGGCCGCAACGAGGTGCAGAACTTCCTCATCTCAAATGCCGTCTTCTGGCTGGACCGGTATCACCTGGACGGCCTGCGCGTGGACGCAGTGGCCTCGATGCTGTATCTCGATTATTCACGCAAGCCGGGTCAGTGGATTCCGAACGAGTTCGGTGGCCGGGAAAATCTCGCCGCAATCGCATTTGTCAAGAAAATGAACGAGGTCGTCCACGGAAGGCATCCGGGCGTGCTCACCATCGCCGAGGAGTCCACCGCCTGGCCTGCCGTTTCACGGCCGACTTATCTCGGCGGACTGGGCTTCAGCCTAAAATGGAATATGGGCTGGATGAACGACACGCTGAAGTACCTCCACCTCGATCCCATCCATCGCCGCTTCCACCACGGGCAAATGACTTTCTCTCTCCTGTACGCCTTCACAGAAAATTTCGCGCTGCCCCTCTCCCACGACGAAGTTGTGCATGGCAAAGGCTCCCTGCTGCACAAGATGCCCGGCGACATGTGGCAGCAGTTCGCCAACCTGCGGCTGTTGTTCGGCTATCTCTTCACACACCCAGGCAAGAAGCTCCAGTTCATGGGTGGCGAATTCGCGCAGCGGTCCGAATGGAGATTTGATACGAGTCTGGAATGGAATCTGCTCCAATACGAATCCCATCAGGGGGTGCAAAACCTCATCGCGGATTTGAACCGTCTCCAGGCTTCCGAAAAGGCTTTGCACGAGGTGGATTTCGATTGGCGCGGCTTTGAATGGATTGACTGCAACGACGCCGATTCGAGCGTCCTCTCGTTTATACGCCGGGCCAAGGACCCCGCCGACTTCCTCGTGGTCGTAGCCAACTTCACGCCCGTTGTGCGAGAGAACTACCGAGTTGGAGTTCCTCAGAGTGGCTACTACCGCGAAATCCTGAATACCGATTCCGTCGCCTACAGCGGTTCAAACGCCGGCAATCTGGGCGGCGTCGAGGCCGAGCCCATCCCCTGGCTCCAGTTTGCCCGCTCGGTGAAGCTCCGCCTGGCCCCGCTGGGGCTCATCATCCTGAAACCCGGCCGCGGGTAGCCGTCCGGCGCCCGCCTGCTTCGTTCCACGGAACATTTCCCTCCCGGCAACCGTATTACCCAGTGAAGCCGCAACCCGAGGAGGTCCGTTCATGAAACGCATCGCATTGCTTCTGGCCTTGGTTTTCGCTGTCGCAGGGATTGCTTCGGCGCAACAGACCACCGCCGAACGCTGGCTGCACGTCCGCGTGGAGTGTACAGACGCGCGAGGCGATACGGTCCGCGTCAACGTGCCGCTTTCCCTTGCCGAGAAAGTCCTGCCCGCTATCAATCACGACCGCCTGCACAACGGCAAAGTAACTTTCGACGGCCGCATGGAAGGCGTGGATCTCCGCGCAGTCCTCCAGGCCGTGCGAGACTCCCGCGACGGCGAATTCGTCACCGTGCAAAGCCGCGACAACGATGTCCGCGTGGCAAAACAAGACGGCAACTTGATCGTCCACGTGCGCGACAACAAAGGCTCGAAAGACGGCCGAGTTGAAGTGCGCGTGCCCATGAGCGTGGTCAACGCCCTGCTCTCGACCTCCGGCGGAAATGAGCTGGACTTGGTGGCCGGCATCCGCGCGCTGGCAGCGCATGGAGACGCCGAACTCGTCAGTGTGAAAGACAACCGCAACACCGTGCGAGTATGGGTGGATTCCAAGAACACTTCAGACTAAGCGATCGAGGGAAGGAGGCTTGCTATGATCCTGGGGAAACTCGCGCTGGGAGCTGCGGGCACCGTGGTGCTCGCGGGCGCATGGATGGCCAACGAAGGGCTTGTGCGCGTTTCCGTTTACGAGATGCCGGACGCCCGGCAGCCCAAGCTTGTCAACGTCATCGTGCCGGCCACGCTTGTGCCCGCCGTTCTGCATTTCGTGCCGGACAGCGCTCTGCACGGTGCTCTCGAGCAGGCCCGGCCGTGGATGCCCGCGGCGCAGGCGGCCTGCGAAGAACTTGCAAAGCTTCCAGACACCGAGCTTTTCGAGGTGCGTGACAATGGGGAGCACGTCCGAATCGCCACGCGGGATGGCCTGCTGGTGATCGACGTAGTAAGCCCGCGCGAGACGGTGTATGTTTCCTTCCCGCTGCGGACGGCGTGGAAGGTTGCTCGCGAGATCCAAGAGCGCGGTCCGTCCTCCTGAAACACGAAAGGGCGGGTCCGAGACCCGCCCCTGCGGCCAATCAAGAGGAGCTGTCGCGAGAACTCAGGTGGTGGCTTCTTTGGCGGGCATGAAATAAACCTCTTCCTTCATTGATTCTTTCTGCCAGCCGTGCCGCTTCAGAATTCCCTTGCCGTTTTCAATCATGGTGGGATGTCCGCAGAGGTACCCGCTCGTGTCCTGCGGCGTCAGGCCCCAGAGGTCCGTGTACTTGCGGATGATGTCGTCCACGCGGCCGGTCTCCCCTTTCCAGGCAGGATCTTCCCAAGGTCGGCTGACCGTGGCCGCGTATTTCAGCCAGGGCACTTCGGCTGCCACCTTGGATATTTCTTCGTGATAACCAAATTCCCAGCCGCGGCTGGCGCCAAAAACCAGGCAAAGCTGGTGGCCATCAGGGAACTTGCCTTCCTTCCAGTCTTTGTAGAGCGCACGAATGTAACTGACGAATGGCGCGATGCCGGTGACCGTGGCCAGCAGCAGATGGTTTTTCCGGCCGCTCTTCATGTCGAGCGTGAATCGTCCCTTGGCCACTTTTCGAAAGCTGAGCGTGTCGCCCTGCTTCAGCTTGTAGAGAAGCGGAGTCAGCTCCCCTTGTGGCACGAGCTCGATGAAGAATTCGACCTCTTTTTCAAACGGCGCGGAGACAATCGAATAGGCTCGCTCCACCAGTTTCGCAGGAGTTTGATAGCCGAGCGTGGCATATTGTCCGGCGACGAATGCAAAACCCCCTCCGGTATCCACGCGGATCTTCCAGAGGTCTTCGGAGAAATCAACGCGCTCGACGATCCGTGCCTGGTAGAACTTATCCTCACCTGGGCTCATTCTGGGTTTTCCTCCGAATCAAGCGCAACGGAATCTACTTCGCCAAACGCCGCGCAGCAAGAAAAAAAGCGCCCGCTTCCCGATACTTCGGGCGCGGGCGCCGGAAATCTTCAGATGCGATGAGTGCCCCGGGCATCCGCAGCGATCAGGGCTGGCGTTCCATCTGCGGCCGCATCATCTCTGCGGGATCAAACTTCACCGGAGTTCCCACGATATGAGACTTGGCATTGGTGATCACCTTGGTGAGGACCATGCTGGAGTCCTTGCCCGTATGTTTCACCAGTCCCCAGGGCGAGACATTCTGCGCCACCCAGGTGTCCGCGCTGCCGTCCTTCGCACGGTAATGATCGCAAGTGAATGTTCCCGCTGGCGTGGTCACCGATTCGCTGCCGACGAGCTCGGATGTCTCGCGCAGATCTGCTTCCTGCTGTGATTGCCGGCCGCGATTGATCATTTCCATGGGCATCTCCATGGGTGGCTGATCCGGCATCTGCATGATGACGCGCACGATGTGCCTTTCCTTGCCGTCCGCTACCGTCAAATTCTTGGTGTACATGTCGTCGCCGCTTCGCGGATCCTTGAATTTGGTCTCCAGCCAGAAGCCGGGCTTGCCGTCCACCGTCTCGGTCCCGACAATGGCCAATTCCAACTTAGTCTTCCCGCTCTCCTTCGTCTGAATCTCATACGCCGCCCCGCTTCCGACGACGGGGTTCCAGAAGCCCTTCATCTGCGGAACCCGGACGCTCATCCCCATTTGCATTTGCGCGTACGCGCCGACTGCGAGTGTCAGGGCGACCAGCGCGATCACGGCTACGTTTGCTCTCGATTTCATGCCCTTCTCCTGAATAGGATTCGACTTCCCCGCCGGCGCGATTCCACATTAGTTTCTCGCGGATCGCCAGAATTTCATCCAGTTTAACTCTTCTCCCCGGCCTGGGCGTTGGCCGAAGTGTACAATCAGCACTCCCGGGACCAGCCGAGGCGCTACAGGTCCACGCCGCTCGCCCCGGTCATCTTCACCAGGTCGAAGTTGGTCTTTATTTTCGTTACGGGCGTCTCGCACGAAAACTCGAGCGATTTCTCATCCGACGGTACGACGGTTTCCCCCGAGGAGGTCTTCTTTGAGAAATAAAATGTGACATCGAGAATGTTCTGGGAGTTCGGCGCGCGGCGGAATTCCACGCGATCGGGCGAGAGCTTCTGCTTGGTCTTCTTGCTCATCAGATAGGTTTTCTGCTTGAGCGACATTTCGTCCACCTTCGCGAAGGGAGACATATCGGCGCCCTGCACGCTGATGATGTAGGTCTCCGGCTGCTGCTGAAGGATTTGCTCCGCCTTCTCTGCTGGCGTGCCCCGAAGTTCCGCCTTGCGCGCCAAAGCCTGTCGCAGGGTCAGTGATGAAGCCCAGCGCACATAGTAAACGGCTTCTCTATTCGCGCCTGCAGGATCGTCCGCGCTTTTCGAAATGCTTCCGCCGGAGGCTCCTCCCGGATTACTGCCGCTCCCGCCGGCCACCGCGGTGATAGCAGATCCCGAAGTAGGCTTCCACGTGGCGCTAACGATCACCGGACGAGCCCACGGTGAATCCAGCATTATTTTCTCAACGTCCTTCGCGTCCCACTCCTTGTACGGTTTGTCCTTCCAGGGATCGCTGCCGGCGATGAGGCTCGTCGCGACCACCGCAACGGCCAAGATCAAGATCACTCGCTTAGACATTTCCTTGCCCTCCTCAAACTGTCGCTTGACGGGCGCTGCACGCCATTCAGGTCCCCTCTCCCTCAGATGGCGACAGGGAGGAGAGTAGATGCTTTGGCCGGGATGCGAGCAGGCGAGACGCGCTGCGAACCAACCACCACCCGGGTTGAGGCAGCCAACGCTCGCGGCAACCGTGTCTATTCTTACCAGTTTGCGCTCGGCGATGCAATTGCTTCGGACGCTGCGCCTCCCCGCACGGACGAGCGCTTGGGCACAAGATCGTTCAGCGGGTTGCCGGCAGTTTCACCAGCTTTTCTTGAACCATCAATCTGGCGGAATCTAGCCCCGCTGCTCTGTCGATTCCCGCGCCAATTTTCGGGGATTGGGTTCACATGACCTCCACGGAGATTTCTGGTTTGGGTTCGTAATCGCTTACGACCTGTCCATCTGGAACACTCCACGGGACAGAATCTCGATGAGGGGGTGGGGTCGACCGAGAGTTGGCACCTACGATACGAAAACTTATTCATAAGCCAGGGCGTCCACTGGATCCGCCTGAGAGGCGCGGAATGCCGGGTACAGTGCTCCAGCGACAGCTCCCACGAGAGCCAGCACAACGGAGCGCACCACCCAGTCCCATGAAATCAGTATGGGGAGCGTGGGCGATAGATGCATCAGAATTGCCTTCACCGTGTAGGTGCAAGCCAATCCGAAGCTGCCGCCCAGTACGGTCAGAAGCAGGGACTCGCCCACAATCAGTAGCAGGATGTCCAAGCGAGAGGATCCAAGGGCCTTCAGGATTCCGATCTCCCGTGTGCGTTCGAGGACCATGGTATGCATGGTCAATAGGACTACCAGAAAGCTGATGGCGACTCCCAGAGCTACCATGCAGCGAATAAAGGGCTTAAGCTCCGGCAGATTGGATGAGTTCATGAGCGAGACATATTCCGCCGTTGATCTAACCCGGTGCATGGGTAAAAGTTTCACAATTTCTGCTCTGGTGCGTTCCGTGTCTCCCTTGCTGCGGACGTAGAACATGGAGACGCGCTTTTCGGCTCCCGCGATGTCCTGGGCCGTCTGCAAGGGGATGTAAAATCGCGCACCCTTGCCGTGCCAGACAATCCCGCTGATGGAAAAATCGTGGTTTAGGAGCGTCGCCTTGTCGCCGGTCTTGAGTCTTCGCGTCCGCGAGGCCAGGTCATCCACAATCGCCTGGTCGGGTCCCTGAAATGGCCCGCCGGAAAGGAACTCGAATCCGCTGCTGAGCGCGTTAAATCGCTGGTAGTCAATCCCGTAGACGACCGTCATGCCGCGGCTATCCACCAGGATCAGCACCGGAGCCACTTCATCCACCCCGGGGATGGCCGCAATCTGGTCGCCGAGCGATTGCTGCATCACCGCGCTCGAGAAAGCGAAGAAAATTGAGGAGTTCGGCGGCTGCACGATGATGTCTGCGCCGACTCCTTCGACGCGCTTGCCCCAATCGGCGACCTGGCCGGACGTCATACCTACAATCAAGAGCACCAGCACGATTTGGATGGAAATTGCGATGACGGTGAGTGTTGAGCGCAAGGGTCGCGCGCCCAGATTGTGCCAAAGCATCTGCCGCATCGAAAAGCCGCGATACGGTTTAGGGGGATTACCCATCAGTTTTCCGACTAGAAATTTAACACTCTCAAGAGTTTGGGTCAAAAAATGAGCCTCGAATGTGTCAAGGCATAGGACGGAGGGGAGCCCGGAAGGGTTGCGTAGAATCGCGCGACGATTTCAACAGTTGTGAGGAAAAGTTTGTGGAAAAGCCCCGCGCAGAGACTCTAAGAGTGCGCCCACCATCAAGTTAATACGGATTGCACAACGATGAGGCAGTTTTCACGGAAAGTTCTGGTAGTTGAATTCCTAGCAAGTGTCCTCGCGCGAAAAAACTTGTATCTCAATTGATTTCAACGCGCGTGAAAGTCTAGCTGGGTCGAACACATCGAAAAAAATCCGCGCCTTAATACCACTTCGGCGGCTTCTCGAGATGCACTTTGATGGTTTGCTCGCCCGGCTCCGTGTCGAACCAGCGCCCGTAGGTCTTCCATCCTTCGGCGAGTACCTGCACGAGCACTTTGCGGGCCGGAATCTCGGGAGAATGGGCGACGCCGTCGCGATTGGTCTTCAGATTCATCTCGGTCAGTTTCTTGCTGTTCCCAATATTGAACCGCACGTAGACGCTTGCGTTGTCCACGGGCACATTCTTCTCGCCCGCGGTCACCTCAATTCGCAACTTGGACATCCCGCCCGGCTTGTCTGACTTCTCCTTGTCCTGCTTCTGTCCGCTCAAAGCGGGAGGCAGGGTGAGAACAATGGCGAGTGCCACGACGAATTTGTGGGCGTGTCTCATGCGTTTCATGCCGGTACCAGACCTCAATTCGGCCAGCCGAACAGAGTTCCGATTTGGGAAGGGTTCTTCCGTCCAAGCGGGTCCGGACCGTAAATCTTCTCCGCGCGGATGCGATCCACTTCCATCTGATGAAGATGCTGGCGGACTTCCTCAAATCGCCACGTCGTCACCACGTACTGGTCTCGCGAGGGCAGAGATTCTTCGATGGTTTTCTCGGCAGCCACGATGCGATCCCGGGTCATTGGATGCGATGAGAAGACTTTCGCGATGCTTCCGTGATCCTTCTCCTTCTCCCGTGCCTTCATGCGCTCGAAGAAATCCACCATCGCGGCGGGATCGTACCCACTGGCGTAATCGTACTGCAAACCCAGTTCGTCTGCTTCCCGTTCGAAGTTCCGGCTGAATTTCAGGAAGGAAAGAGGCACGGCCAGCATCATGCCCGATCTCACTCCCGCCGCGACCGGCCCGCTCACGAACCCCAGCGGGAGTGACAAGTAGTTCCACAATTGGGTGCGGCTCATTTGCCTCGTGCAGTGCCGCGCGGCGACGTGCGCGATCTCGTGCGCCACCACTCCGGCCAGCTCGGCTTCACTCCGCGTCTCGCGGAGGAGCCCGATGGTGACAAAGAAGTGCCCGCCGGGCAAGGCAAAAGCCGCGATCAGATCCGAATCCACAATGTAAACGCGCACGGGCGTCTGCAAATCGGAATTGCGCGCCACGCGGTCCGCGACTTCCTTGACGTAACCCCGCACCAGGGGATCGCGCAGAATTCGGGCCGTGATTTCGGCCTCGTGAGCCAGTTCGTCTCCCAGGGCGATCTCACGTTCCGGCGAATAAAAATTCAGGGAGCGCTTGTTGATGTCGCGCGAACCGATCTCCGCCGGGTCGGCGTTCTTTTTCTTCTTGTCGTCCGAAAGCGTGGAAGCTGTGATTACGAAGGTGGCGGCCAGCAGGAAAGTGAAGCACCGACGCATAGTTTGAATCCCCATCTGCCGCCCCCGCCGTCTTCTCGCGGCGCATTGACTCGCGATAGCTCCTGCGCTAAGTTCGACTCGCCGAAAAGCGGCGACGGCACCGCGGCAGATTCACTTCTACTCATATACCCGCGGCGAACTTCCCGCAATAGCAATTGTTCGCGGCGCGTTTCAGCTTCACCGCACCCGTGCGCCGCGCGCCAGCCACAGGAGGCTCAGGATGGGTTTCGCCACTGATGCGATTCACGTCGGCCAGGAACCAGATCCGGCTACCGGAGCGATCGTCGCGCCGATCTATCAGACTTCGACCTATGTGCAGGAAGAACTGGGCAAGCACAAGGGTTTCGACTACGCGCGGACGGCGCATCCCAACCGGCGGGCGCTCGAGCGCTGCCTGGCCAAGCTCGAGGGCGGGCACACGGCGTACGTTTTTACCACGGGGATGGCGGGGATTGATGCGGTATTCCGCTTGCTGCGGCCCGGGGATCACGTGATTGTGTCGCAGGCCGTGTACGGCGGCGTCTTCCGTTTGACCACGCAATTGCTGACGCAGTTCGGGATGGAATTTAGCTACGTGGACACATCGTGCCTCGAAAAAGTGACCAAGGCGCTGAAGCCCAGCACCAAAATGATTTATGTCGAAACGCCCACGAATCCCACGATGCTCATCACCGACATCGCCGCGGTGGCGAAACTCTGCGCCGAGAAGAATCTGACTTTGGTTGTGGACAACACTTTCCTGAGCCCTTATTTCCAACAGCCACTTGCGCTGGGCGCGCACATCGTCGTTCATTCGATGACCAAATACTTGAACGGGCACAGCGATTGCACCGGCGGCGCCGTCATCCTGAAGCGTCCGGAGGACGCGGAGAAGATTTACTTCTTGCAGCGTTCCGTAGGAGCCGGCCTTGCGCCGATGGATTGCTTCCTCGTCTCCCGCGGCATCAAGACCCTGGCGGTGCGCATGATGCAGCACAATCTGAACGGCATGGCCATCGCCAAGTTCCTTTCCACTCATCCCAGGGTGAAGCGCGTCCTTTATCCCGGGCTGCCCTCGCATCCGCAGCACGAGATCGCGAGGAAGCAGCAGACTGGCTTCGGCGCCATGCTGTCATTCGACCTGGGCTCGCTCGAAGCCGCGCGCCGCTTGCTCAACCACGTGAAGCTCTGCTCGCTTGCGGAGAGCCTCGGCGGCGTCGAGACGCTGATTTCCCTTCCCGCGGTGATGACGCACGCTTCCATCCCCGCAGACATTCGTCAACAGATCGGCATCACCGACGGGTTGGTGCGCATTTCGGTAGGAATCGAGGACGCGGAGGATTTGATCGCGGATCTCGATCAGGCTCTGGCGAAAGTCTGACGCTCGTTCGCCCGTTCACTTTTTTCGGCGAGACCTGGACTTGGGCCGACGCTTCCCTCGCGGTGAAGTGCGTTCGATACTCTCTCCAATCCAGGCGAGATAGGCGGGCGATCCTTCGAGAATCGGCAGCGCGATGATTTCGGGGACTTCGTAGCTGTGCAACTCTTTCACTCTGGCTTGTACGCGCGGAAAAAGTTTTCGGGAAGTCTTGGCGAGCAGAAGATACTCCATCGCGGTTTCGACGATACCTTTCCATCGGTAGGTCGAGCGCACCGGCGACTCCAATACATTGACGCAAGCAGCGAAACGCGCCTCGACTAGCGCGCGGGCGATGCGCTCGCCCTCCGCAGCGCTTCCGCAGGTCACCAAGATCACAATCTTATCCGTCATGAGCTCCACCGCTCCTTTCCTCCCGCGCGCAAAACTCATCCGCGGAAATCTCCGACGCCCGTAACTCTTTGCCTCACCCGGCGCCATCCGCTTGGTCGCTCCGCATCAGCCAAGCTACAATATCGCACCTTGAGCAGCATCCAGCAGTTCGTAGCCGCGATTCCGGAATGAGCAGTACGCGCAAACCATGACCAGTCCCATCAAGTTCGGCACCTCGGGCTGGCGCGCCATTATCGCCGATGAGTTTACGTTTGCGAATGTGCGCCTGGCCTGCACGGCCATCGCCGAGCATGTTGCGAGCCGTAAACGCAATCCGACGCTCATCGTAGGTTACGACACGCGATTCTATTCGGAAGAATTTGCCCGAACGGCCGCGGGAATCTTTCGCGCTCATGGCGCGAAGGTATTGCTTTGCGATGCCGCCGCGCCCACGCCCGCCATCGCTCACGAAATCCTCCGCCGCAAGACCGACGGCGCCGTCAATTTCACGGCCAGCCACAACCCCGCGGAATACAACGGCTTGAAATTTTCGGGAGCGGACGGCGGCCCGGCACTTCCCGAAGTCACGAAAGATATTGAGGCTCGCTGTGTCCGCCTCGCGGCGCGACCCATTGCCCCCCTTGCGGAAGACGGCGGTCAACCCTTCGAGATGATCTCGGTCCGCGAGGCCTATCTCAAACGCCTGGGCGAACTGGTGCGCCTGGACACAATTCGCGCTGCCAAGGTGAAGATCATCGTGGACGCGCTGCACGGCTGCGGAGCGGGCTATCTGGACCGCGGCCTGCAAGACCATGGCATCGCGGTCACCGCGATTCGCACCAACCGCGACGTCCTGTTCGACGGCACCGGCCCCGACGTTTCCGAAGCGAATCTCGCGCCGTTGCGAGCCGCTGTTCTCGATCAGAAAGCTGACGTGGGCCTCTCCACCGATGGCGATGCGGACCGCTTCGGCATGGTGGACTCCGACGGCGTTTGGATTTCGCCAAATCATATCCTGGGACTCGTGTATGACTATCTCGTCGAGACACGCGGCTGGAAAATGCCCGCGGCGCGCAGCGTGGCCACCAGTTCCCTTCTCGATGCCGTGGCGCGCAAGTGCGGTGCGACCGTCTATGAGACTCCCGTCGGCTTCAAGTACATCGGCGAGCTGATCAAGCAGGACAAAATTGCGCTGGGCGGTGAAGAGAGCGCAGGACTTTCGATTCGCGGCCACATCCCGGAGAAAGACGGCATCCTGGCTTGCCTCCTGGTTTCGGAAATGATTGCCGCGCGGCGCGCGCCGATTCGCGATCAGCTCGCATCGCTTTTCCGGCGCGTGGGCGCGGAATTCTGGCCGCTGCGTCACAACTTGCATCTCTCGGAAGAAGTGAAAGCGCGCACGGTGGAGCGCCTGGCCGGCGAGTTCAAGCAGTTTTGCGGGCACCGCGTGTCGCGCGAGGATCGCACCGATGGATTGAAGCTGGTATTCGACGACGGCTCGTGGGTGCTGATGCGGCTCTCGGGCACGGAGCCACTCTTGCGGCTCTACACCGAGGCGGCAAGTCTTGCGGCGTCGCGAAAACTGGCGGAGGAGGCCGAAAGGTGGATTCAGGAAGCAGCGGCAGGCGCCCGGTAAGTACTCGCGTGGGGCCCATGGGACCTCCGCGGGTCGCCCCGCCGCCGTCATTCCTGCGGCGTCACACGCGCACGATTCTGGGCGTCGCGCTCGGCGCGTTGCTGATTCACGACCTTTTCGGCGCGCACGGTTTGCTGGCGCTGCGGCGGACGCAGCTCGAGATCACTCGCCTGCGCGCGGAAATCAGCCAGCTCGACAAGGAAAACCGCGAACTCTCTGAGCAGGTGAAGTCGCTCAAGACCGACCCGAGTGTCATCGAACGCATCGCGCGGGAAGAGATGGGACTCGCCAAACGCGGCGAAAAAATCTTCAAGCTGCCGCCACCGGTTCCCGCTCCCAAAGCGAAGTAATCGATCTCCCAGGAATTCAGTTCCCGGATTCGCGCCGAGACCGGCGCCAGGGGAGAAGCTCCAAGAGATTCTTACCCTTGAGGCGCGTCCGCGCGATGGAGAGCAGCAGCATCGCCACCGTGATTGCCAGCAGGCCCCACGTCGCAGTCGCGACGCCCACCGAGCGTTTCGGCAGGATGGAGAAGCCTCCGTACACAAATTCGATGTGCACCCAATAGACGAGCAGCGA
>JBGQGH010000061.1:0-18863 GCA_041497315.1 Terriglobia bacterium
CGATGATCTGCCTCCGCTTGACCTGGGCCGCGTCGCGCGCGGTGGTGTCGATCACCAGGAAGTTGTCGGAGGTGACGGTGCGGAGCGAGATGTGATCGGCCGGATAGGTCTCCGAGCTCCAGTGGAAGTGCTCGCCCGCCCGATGGAGCACGCCCTCGTCCTCGAGCGCGGCCAGATGGGCCGACACGTCGCCGCCGAAGGCCTCCTCGGCGCCGATCGGCAGCTCGAAGGCCGCGCACTTGACGTGGTTGATCAGGATGAAGGGATTCTCCGGATTGATCCGCGCGTGCTCGGGCGACGCCCCGAAGAGGTAGTCGGGATGCGCGGCCAGGTACTGGTCCATCGGCGAGCTGGTGGCCACCATCACCGCGGCCGACTCCCCGCTGCGCCGTCCCGCGCGGCCCGCCTGCTGCCACATCGACGCGATGGTGCCGGGATAGCCCGCGAGCACCGCGACGTCGAGGTGCCCGATGTCGATCCCCAGCTCGAGCGCGCTCGTGGACACCACCCCCAGCACGTCGCCCGAGCGGAGCCCCTGCTCCACCTCGCGCCGCCGCAGCGGCAGGTACCCGCCGCGGTAGCCACGGACGATGCCGGAGTCACCCGTCTTGTCCTCGACCCCCTTCTTGATCGAGGCCAGCACGACCTCGGTCGAGAGGCGGCTCTGGCAGAACACGATGGTGGCGACCTTCTGCTTGAGGAAACGGGTGGCGAGCTTGGACGCCTCGCCGAGATACGGCGCGCGGATGCCGAGCTCCGGATTCACCACCGGCGGGTTGTAGACCATGAAGGTCTTCTCGCCGGTGGGCGCCCCGCTCTCGTTCAGCTCGACCACCGTCTCGCCGGTCAGCCGCTGGGCGAGGTCGCCCGGATTGGCGATGGTGGCGGAGGCCATGATGAACTGCGGGGTGGCCCCGTAGTGCCGGCAGATGCGCTTGAGCCGCCGCAGGACGTTCGCCAGATGGCTGCCGAAGACGCCGCGGTAGGCGTGCAGCTCGTCGATCACGACGTACTTGAGGTTCTGGAAGAGATTCACCCACTTGGTGTGGTGCGGCAGGATCCCCGAGTGCAGCATGTCGGGATTGGTCAGCACCAGGTTCGCCCGCGCGCGCACCGAGCGGCGCGCGTCCTGCGGGGTGTCGCCGTCGTAGGTGAACATCCGCATGTCGGGCAGCGACTTCGACAGCTCCATCAGCTCGGCGAGCTGATCCTGCGCGAGCGCCTTGGTGGGGAAGAGGTAGAGCGCGCGCGTGTCCGCGTTTTCGAGCACAGCGTTCAGCACCGGCAGGTTGTAGCAGAGCGTCTTGCCCGAGGCTGTGGGCGTCACGACGACAAGATTGCGGCCCGCGCGGACTTGTTCCGCGGCTTCGGCCTGATGCGTGTAGAGCCGCTCGATGCCTTTGGCGCAATAGGCCGCGGCGAGTTCCGGCCGCACCCACGCGGGCATATCGGCCCACTGCGCTTCGCGCGCGGGGATGTGGTGAACGCGGGTGAGGATTTCGCCGGAGCGATCGCGTGTAGTGAGCTGGTCGATAATTTCGCGAACGCGGGCGAAGCGATCGAGAGCGGTTGAGGTACGCACGGCGAGAGAGTTTGGCATAAACATGGCCTCCGCGTCAGCTTCGCTTTTTGTTCGCTGAAGGTAACATGCTGGGACCTGCGCGACAACTCCTTTTCCGCCAACAAAGTGCCGGGGAACCACTCTATCCCGCCCTCCACAAACGGAGGAAGCAAATTGAAACAAAACCATTGCTGGACTCGTTTAGTTGAGAGACGTTCCTGCGGGCAGCGCGTCAGATGATTCGAGGAAAGCAGGGAATGAGAAAGATCATCGCGACAGCACTCTTGCTGTGTCTCTTCGGTAGCGTGGCCGCGGCCAGCGACCCGGCGGCGCAAGCGTTGATTGATGGCGGCCATTGGAAGCGGCTTCGCGCGATGGCGGCTCCTCGTGTGGCCGCGAATCCGAACGACGCCGAAGCGGCCTACCTGCTCGGCTACGCGAAGGCATTTCTTGGGGATTTGAATGGCGCGCTGGCCTTGGCGGAAAGGGCGCTGGCTCTCAACGGCCAGAACGCCGACTACCACTTTCTGGTGGGTCGCATCTGCGGACAGAAGGCGCAGGACGCGGGCATATTCAAAGGGCTGGGCCTGGCCCGGCGTTTCAAGAAAGAGGCGGAGATTGCGATCTCTCTCAACCCGAATCACATCGAGGCCCTCACGGACTTGATGGAGTTCTACTACCAAGCGCCGGGGATCGTGGGAGGAGACAAGAAAAAGGCGTACGTGCTGGCCGACCAGATAGGAAAGATCAACGCCGCCCGAGGTTATCTGGCGCAGGCCGCGCTGGCTGGCAAGGAAAAGGAAAAAGATCCGGCGAAATTTGAGAGTCTCTTTCGCAAGGCGGTCGAGGCGGACCCGCGCCACTACGGAGCGCACATCTCACTCGCGAATATCCTGGGCACTGACAGCTTCAAGAAGTATGACGAATCCGAAAAGCTCGCTCGCGAAGCGATCAAGATCGATCCGGACCGTCCCTCGGCCTATGCGATGCTCGCGACGCTCTTTGTCTTAAAGGATCGCTGGCAGGAGCTGGACGCCATACTTGCTGAAGCAGAAAAAAACGTGCCCGACAACCTGTATCCATACTTCCAGGCCGGGCGTTTGCTGCAGAATACTGGAAAGGATTTGCCGCGCGCCGAGCGCTATTTCCGGAAGTACCTGAGCCAGGAGGCAGAGGGGAACTACCCTCACCACGCCAACGCCCACTGGCGTCTGGGCCAGGTCCTCGAGAAGCAGGGCCGCAAGCCGGAGGCGATTTCGGAGATTGAGGCTGCGCTCCAGCTTGAGCCTGAATTCGAGCCAGCCAAGAAAGACCTGAAAAGACTGAAGTAGCTGCAAGTAATTGCAGCACAAGGAGTTAGTGGAACAACGGCATCCTGCCGGTAAGGGCAACTCACCCCGCCTGAAACGCAATAGGAGTCAATATGAGCGACGCTGGAGGCCGGATAGCTACCTCCCCACATGCCCGGCGATCGGGACGATTCTAGGGCCGGTGTTCCGCGGAACACCGGGTATTTAATGAGTGTCCAGAGCCAGTCTGGTTGTGGGAGGGGCTAATCCAGGTTTCGGTGGAGTCACGCGCGCCCCGGCAGGCGCAGAACTAAAAGACTTCCGGCCACGAAAAGCGCTCCGGCCAGACCGAAGGCTGTCGTGGGCGAAGCCGAAGTCCAGAGCAGCCCAATGGTGACGCTGGAAGCGAAGTCACCCACTGCGTTGACCGTGGCGAGCGTGCCGAAGGCCATGCCGTGCTGCGCGGCGGGCACGAGCTCGGCGGCCATCGAGTCCTCGAGGGCTTCTTCCACACCGACGAACACCCCAGCCAAGAGAAAAACACCGGCGAGAACCGCTACGGTGTGCGAACCCGTGACGAGCAGCGCCGCCATCGCCGCGGCAATCGCGTAACCTGCGGCGAGGACCCACGAGCGGTGCTTGGCGCGATCGCCCAGCCATCCGCCGAGATACGCAGAGGTGGCGTAGGTTGCGTTGTGCAGCAAGTAGAGACTGATGGCGATGCTGGCCGCGGCCGCTCTGCCGTGCGCGGGTGTGAGCGCCTGCGTGGCATAAAGAATCAGGAGCGAGTGCGCGAAGTCGCCGAGGCCGAAAACTCCCACAGCCACGAGAAACCAGCGAAAGCGCGAGGGTAGCGCGCGCAGGCCTTCACGAAAAGTGAGTTGAGGCCGCGGCGCGGTGGCGCGCTCGCGCACAAGGAACGCGAACGACAGCACGGCGAGAAATCCAGGCACGAGCGTCCACAAGAAAACCTGCTTGTAATTGTGCGCGGTGCGCTCGAGCAGCCAGAGCGCCGTGAGAGGGCCGACAATCGCGCCGAGCGTGTCCATCATGCGCTCGAAGCCGAAGGCGCGGCCGTAGGCTTCCGCCGGAACCGCGGCGGCGAGTAAGGCTTTGCGCCCGGGCGTGCGCACGCCGCGTCCCAGCCACGCCGCAACGCGCGCGAACAGAACGTGCGCGGCGCTCGCTGCAAACGCCAAAGCGCCGGTGGCCGCGGCTGTGACGATGTAGCCCGTGACGGCCAGTGGCTTGCGGCGCTTCAGCCGGTCGGTGAAATGACCGGCGACGAGCTTCGCGGTGCTCGAAAGGCCGTCGGCGGTGCCTTCGATGACGCCGAGCCATCCGGGGCCCGCTCCCAGCGCGGCGAGAAATCCCGGCAAGATCGCCGTGGCAATTTCGTGGCTCCAATCGCTCAGCAGGCTGGTGAAACCGACGCCCAGCGTGGTGGCGTTCAGCCAAGTACGGTTTTCTTGCGGAGTTTCGATGGACATGAATTGTCGCGGATGATTCTACTCCGCACGCGAGTTCGCGGCTCAGTCTTGAGTCGAGCTATTCCGAGGGAAGCAGAGTACGTATCTCGTTTTCCAGGGCACTGAGCCGCGCGAGAGAGGCTTCGATTGCGCTCGCGCCGGCGGCTCGCGCGGCGCGCGCGTGATTCAAGGCGTTGGCCGCGATAGTTGCCGCACCGCGGAGGACGGCCCTGATCTCTGCTTCGAGTTTTCTGCGGCTCCCCCGCACGCGTTCGTCCACGTCGCTCTGCACCCGCGCGCTGTTTACTTCGAGAAGCTGACCGAGAAATTCCTCGGCGGCCCGGACGATGTATCCGAGCAGACCCAAGAATCCGAAGACTAGATCCCCGAGATATAAGAGCGGAGAGGCTGGAGCGGCCACTCTCTCGATCAAATGAAAACGAAATTGCGATTCCGCGTGCAAACCCGGTTCGGAATCGAGCTCCTGCGGGAGCGCCGTCAGTTCCGCCGCTGCAATTTCCTTAACCTGATGAAGGAAATCATTGCCAAGCTCGATGAAGCGCTTGGCCGTCTCGCCAAACGCCTCCTGCGCATAGCGCGATTCGCTTTCGAACCAAGGCGCGAGCTGCGCCCGCGCGACCTCTTGCGCCAGGTGATTGAGGTCTCGCCGGTAGGCGGGTCCGCTTCGACGTTGCGGAACGGAAGACACGCGTTTTCTGAGTTCCTGAGATGCGCTTGACTGCGACTGCCGAAGGAAAATATTGCGCCGCTCGGCGAACACTTCGGAGATGCGCTGCTGCTCGGCCGTCAAGAGCACTCCCAGGTCTTTCATGGCGCGCTCGGCCTGCTCGAGCGTTTTTTGAAGTTCCGCCATGCGGCGTTCGGATTCTTCCAGCGGGCGCGTCAGTGCGCCGCGCTCTTCCGCGACGATGGCGAGCAGTTGCCCTGCGGCGCGACGCAGGCCACGCTGAGCCGCCGCGCGCACCAGCAGGTGCCCGGACTGTTCCATCAGGTGCTGAAGGGCCTTCAAGAATCGAGGCCAGTCCCGTTCGGGGCCTCGCTGTTCGAGCCGCTCGAGAGCGCTGGCCTCGTAGATTGCAGGGACGGGCTTGCCCAGGCGAGTTTCCAGAACGCGCCGCGCGAACGCAATGGCCGCCTCGCGCTCGACGTCGCTGTTGCGATCGGCTTTGTTGAGTACGAAGAGAAGTTCATGGACTTCTTCCGCCACGCTCTCCACGAGTTGGAGTTCGTCTCCGGAAAGTGGGGGATCGGCGCCGATCAAAACAATCGCAGCGTCGATGTGAGGCACAAACGAGTGTGTGGCGGCAGTGTTGGCTGCGAAGACGGATCCCAGCCCCGGCGTATCCACAAAGCACATCCCCGTGGCCAGGAGCGGGCTCGGAAAGAAAATCTCCAGCGCGGTGACGCCTTTTGCGTTCTCCGGATTGTTCTGTTCCGAAATGTACTGCTCGACAGAATCTACCGGGATTTCGGTCCAATCCGCATTCTGGAGCCGGGTGCGGGCGGAAGGGCGGGCTCCGTAACGAACCACGGTGGGCACGTTGGTGACCGGAACCACGCCGACGGGAAGAATCGAATGGCCCACGAGCGCATTCAAGAGCGTGGATTTGCCGCGCTTGAACTGGCCCACACAGGCGACGTAGTAGCGTCCTTCGGAAACGCGTTCGGCGAGAGACCGCGTGAAGTCCGCGATGTGCTGCGCATCGAGCTGCGAGGCGATCTCCGCGAGACGTCCGAGCGCAGACTCTCCAACGAGTTGTTGTGGTTTGGCGTTCATGGTCAAGCGCGCGGCGAATGCCGGCTGCCGGCCGGGTTCGCGCTCATCAGGTAGTCCACATGCACCAGTCTGACCTTAATTCGCTCGCCGAAACGATAACGCGGATTCGCGGCCAGTTCACACATCTTCACAATACAGCCGGGCAGATGCCCGCTCACCCGCAAAACCTCTTCGCGGAATTCGTCCAGGTCCAGAGATGCCAGTCCAAAACGCCGGATGGAGATTTCCAGCAGTTCACGAGCAGAGGCTTCGGGAAGGGCTCCCAGATACAGGCAGTATTCGGGAGCGAAATAGATGCTCCACGCCTGGCCGATGTCGGCCGGCGCGTTTCCGCGCGCAATGAGGTACACAGGAGTCTTGCAGCGCCAGATGATTTCCTTCATCAATCGCGCCATGGCATGCGTCGCCGGAGGAAAGTGATCGAGGAAGATTAAGTATCGGCCTTTTTCGGCGGCGCTGATCAAGATATTCCTCAGACGGCCACTCGATTGTCTGCGCAGCCATCGCCGTATCGAATCCTGCTGCTCTCCGTCCGCGCTCACCCTCTTGCGAACGCCCGGATCGCCGGCAAGATAGAGACCGTGAACCAATTCGCTGGCGAGATCGCGGCGACTGGTTGGCCCAGTCCAATAGAGGCAGCTCTTCGCATCGCGCGCCGGCAGCCGTGCGATTAGCGAGCGAACCAGTGCCGTTTTTCCGGCATCCGCTGGCCCCCAGATGAGGAGACTCTGACGCTTGCGGATTGCTTCGCGCAAGCGGCGGAGTTCCGCGTTGCGGCCGATCAAGGATTCGCGTTCGATGGGCGGGCTCACTTCAGTGTGGCGCGGAGAGCCTTGACGCGCGCGAGGAGTTTCTCGACGTTTTCTTCCAATTCGGCGCGCTCACTGGGCGAAAACTCCACGCCATAGCCTTTCATGCGTTTCGGGCGGCAATCTTCGAGCATGACCCACGCGGTGGCCAGTTCGGCGTTGCAGACCTGGCGGATATCCAGGGCGTGCCGCTGCAGAGAAAAGCGAGCCGCAAACGCGCGAAGTTCCACGCGGAGCTGAAGAACTTTCTCAAGCAGCGAGGCGCGATCCTCGGGCGAGAGATTATCTTCGACGGCGCGGACGATGCCGTTGCGGCCGCTCTCCCGCAACAGGCGCTCCATTCGATCCAAACCGTCTTCGATTAGGCATACGGTCGCTTCGAGCCTGCCTCGGTGCAGTTCGTGAAGTTCCATGGGCGTCCCGCCTTTCGGGAGCGGAGTCACTCTTCGTCAATCACCGCATAGACTTGCTCTAGACAGTGGAGGAGCCGTTGAAGTTTGGAGTCGAGTTCACGTCCGAGTTCTGCGGGAACTTCGCCATAGCCCCGTAGGCTGCGCGAGTTGACCTCTTCGAGATCAATAATCGCGGAGGAAACCAGCGCGGCGATGGCGCGGCGGCGCGACTGATAAGCGGAGTCGAGTTCCACCTCGTCGTAGAAGCGCTGCACTTCCGCGTGAAGTTGGACGGACATCTCCCGAAGTCGCGCCTGCTGGGTGGGCGTGAAATCGTCGCGATAGCGCTGGAGCAGGCCGGGCTTGCGTTCGAGCCAGCCCACGATTCCGTCCGCAGCCTTCTCCACGTTGCGCAGAAGAACGGACACCACCCGGCGGTGGTTTTCGCTGAGCTGCATCTTCGCGCGTGTTGCGCTCATGCCGGTGCTACTTCACGACCAGGACGCTGCAAGGGGCCAGCTTGGTCAGGTTTTGTGAAGTGCCTCCCCAGATGCGTCCAAAAACGCGCGAGTGCCCCATAAACCCGAGCACCAGCAGATCGTAACCGCCCTCGCGCGCATGGCGGATAATGGATTCGACTTCGTGGCCGGCGATAATCTTGGTTTGCAGGGAGATACCCTTCGCGGAGGCGAGCTCACTCGTTTCCGCCTTCACTTGTGCGTAGAGCTTGTTCTCCTCGTCGATTTCTTCCATCACCTCGCCCATCGTGGAAGCAAAGTGGGAATGATGCTCGATGACTGAAATCATGTGAAGCTCGGCCGCGTACCGGGCCGCGAGATCCAGTCCCGCGACGAAAGCCTTCCGGGCTCCCTCGGAACCGTCGTGAGCCACCAGGATTTTGCGAAACATCATTCCACCTCCTTTGTCGCGAATTCAGGAGATTGTGAGAGTGCAGCGCGCGGCGAGGGCTCGACCGGCTGGAAGAATTTCTCGGCGATCAACGTGGGCACGACCGCGCTCAAAATCACGACGGTCACCAGCACCGTATACTGCGTGCGGTCCAGGTAGCCGTGTGTCAGCCCGAAGAGTGCGGAAATGGTGCCAAAGGTCAGTCCGGTGGCCATCAGGAGCGTTGTGTAGATACCGCTTGTTTTTCCAAAGTTGAATTTCACCGTCCAAGGATAGACGCCCACGCCCTTGGCGAGCATCTTCACCAGGAGAAGAGCGCCGATCAGCGCCGCGCCGCCGACCACGGCACGCGCGGAGACGTAAGAGCCGGCGCGGAGAAAATAAAACGGCGTGAGCAGGCTGAACGCGATCGCCCTCATGCGGTGCATCAAGACGCGGTTCTTCAAGAAGTGGCGCGCCAGCACCATGCCGATCAGGTACGCGGGCAGGACGGCTTCGCTCCGCGCCGCAGTGGCAAGGCCGCCGAGGCCAAAGAGAATCAGCAGAACAAACTTAATCTCCGGCTCGCTGACTCGATTGCCGACGGCGCGCAGGAACCAGCCAGTGAAACGGGGGAGGATCCAAAGCGCCAACGCCGTCACGGCGGCGAAAACGGCCAACCAGCGGTCGTAGTTGGCGAAGAGGAGACCCAGCGCCACGACGGTGCCAAGGTCGGTCACGAAGCAGGCGGCCAGGATGATTTTGCCCAGCTCGGTCTCGTTCTTTCCGGTCTCGACCATTACCGCGTAAACGACCGCGACCGAAGTCGTCGAAAGCGCTACGCCGGCAATCTCCGAGGCGTGGAGATCCCAGTGAAAGATCCAATAGGCCGCGGCAAAAGCTCCGATGGCGGGCGCGAGAAAAGAGAAAAAACCAATCGTGACGCTTTCGCGCAGGTTGGCGCGCATCACGTCGGGATCGATTTCCGCGCCGGCCAGAAACGTGAGCAGGATGCTGCCGGTGCCCGCCAGGAAGTCAATCCAGGAGGTGGACTGCAGGTGGAAAAGATTGCCCGCGAAGACTCCGAATAGAATTTCGATTAGCGCAACGGAAATCGCCAGGCGGATGGAAACGAGAGCCGCTGCCAGCGCCAGGGCAATCCAGATGGCCGCAATCAGCCAGATGTTCATCGCCCCTCCGCGGCCGGGGCGCAGAAAAACCCCAGCCGTTCAATTGATTCGGCAGGGGTCATCAATCCGGGTGGATGTTTGAAGGTGAACCCCATCACCTCCGGGTGCCGCAAAAAAAAACTCCTGCGCGGTTTCCCGGCAGGAGTCATCAGTCCCTGTTCCCGAAGCATCGGGGGCGGAACGGTTTCGGCGAACTCCATCGCCTTTGATTTACAGATCACAGTATAGCTTCGCGGCGCGCACCTCGCAAGCCAAGTCGTTTTTCAACGATAAGGGCTAGTAATGGAAGCGGTAGCGCAACTCGAAACTGAACTGGTGCGGATTATTCCAATGCGTGCCGCCGAACGAATTACTTTCGTCGATCTGGTAGCGGCGGTTGAACAGATTGAGCGCCGTAAAACTGAGCCGCCACTTTTCGCCGAAGGATTTGCCAAGCGAGAAATCCAACGTCGCGTGGCGCGGAAGATGCGCGGGGCCGTCGCCCTGGAGGAAACCGGAGCCGTAGGCCAGGTTCGCCGAAAACCAGCTCTGCCAGGGGAGTTGTACATGGACGCCGGCATTCAGCGTGTCGCGCTGGTCGTGATCGAGGAAAAAGTAGCCCGGGTCCGGCGGAGTGAAGTCGGTGAGGCCGCCGCTGACCCCGCCCTGGCCCTCCGTGTACTGGTGTGAGTAATTCAAGTGGAACTGGGCGCGGCCCGCCGTGCGCGGCGAACGGATGCTCGCTTCCCATCCGCGGATGCGCGCGTGGTCAATGGTCAGCGGAAAGAAGAGATTGGAATTTCCGAGGACGTCGTGGTCGAAAAAGTTGCGCGCGGTGGTGCGGAAATAGTTGCCATCGAAGACCCAGCCGCGAAAGGGAATCGTCAGGCCGAATTCCTGCTGTTCGTTTCGTTCGCCGTGAAGCGGCAGAAAACTAAATCCCTGATTGAGCGCGAACTGCAGCAGCGGGCCGGAGACGGTGGAGAGCGGCGGCGCCTGATAGTAGCGGCCGTAGAAACCGCGCAGCACCCAGTTGAGGCGCGGCACGCGAATCGCGGCGCCCACGCGCGGGCTTGCGGCGTTCTCTGTGATCGCGCCGGAAAAATGCGTCAGGCGAACTCCGCCGTTGAGCGTGAGCCACTTGGTGAGTTTGAACTGGTCTTCGAGGAAAAACGCTTCCAGGTTTCCGTTCGAAAGCTGGCGCTGGCTGAACGTCTGGCCGCTGCCGTCGGTCGCGGTGACGCCGAAAAAGCGATTGTCGTGCTGCGCGAAAGCATAGAAACCGCCGCGCGCATTGTGGCGCCCCCGGACGACGCTGAGTGAAACCTGTCCGCCGGCGTAATGCGATGCTTGGTGATCGATGGCTTGGAAACCCGGGTCGTTGGGGCCGCCATCGAATGATGCGCGGCTGAAATGGTAGAACGGCGAAACGGTGAGCAGCACTCCGGAGCTGGCTGTGTGCACCCAGGAAAAATTCGCGAAGGCGTCGCGCTCGTTTTGGATGTTGCGCACGCCGTCGAACTGCTGGTCCGGCGTGTTGGGAACCTGGAAATGGTCCGCGCGCGCCGAAGTGACCAGCCGCAACTGGTCTGAAGGAGTGGCGTTGAAAAAAAGCGAGGCGAAGCCGCCGAAACCGTCGGCGAGATCGTGAATCGTCGCGGGTGTGGGCGTCTCGAGGCCCAGGTTGGCGCGGCTGCCGTTCAAGCTGGCATAGTAAGCGAAGCGCTGGGTGTGACTGCCGAAGCTCAACTGATTGTTGGTCTCGTACGGGCTGCCGAAACTCGTGCGGATTTCCGCTTCGCGATTTCGTTCGAAGCCGCTGCGCGGCACGATATCGAAAACGGCGTAGGTGCGGTCACCATATTCGGCGGAATAGCCTCCGCGCTGGATTTCAAGCGTGGCGATGTCCTTGGGATCGAACTGCGGGCCGACGGTGGTGGCGATGTTGGTGTTGGGCACTGGCACACCGTCCACAAGCCACGTCACCTGATGTCCACCGCGCAGGTGAAGCTGATTGTGAACGATGGTGGCGCCGGGAACTTCGTTCGTAATCAGGGCCAGGCTGTTGGCGCGTGACGCGCCCGGTGTCTGATCAATCTGTTTTTCCGTTACCAGCGCCCGCGCGGAAGACGCTTCGGGGCTAATGACGTCAGGCGTGCCCTCGACCGTCACTTTTTCCTTCACGCCTTCGAGCTGCATGGGGAAGTGCAACACCGGCGCGCTGCCGGTGGCCACGACAATGGCCTGATCCACGGGCAGGAAGCCGCTGTGCGCGATGTGCACGGTGTATTCGCCCGCGGGCACAGCGTCGATCAAAAACTGGCCCTCGGCGTCGGTCGTGGCTTCGCGCGACCAGTCCGACTGGCGCGCATGCAAGGTGATTTTCGCGCCTTGGATGGGGCGATGCATGGAATCGTGCACGATTCCGCGCACGGTGCCGAAAACGGTGGCCAGCGCTGTTCCGGCGCTAACCATGATCAAGAGTAAGAGCAGAAGTGGAGTTCGTCCTCGCATGTCGCATCCTTTGCCTGGCTTGAGATGACCTTGTTCAGCCTGAAATAACTTCCGGCTCGTCCGCGTTGCGGCGGGCCAGCCTGCGCTCAAGAATTCAAGAGGGATTGGCTAAAGCAGGATCGTGCGAGGAGGCGGCGATTCGATATCAAGGGCCGTTGTAGCTGCAAAGAAAGAAATCTCGGCGAGCGATTGCCCCAGCGGAAGCTCGAACGAGACCACGACTTGGGCCGCCGGCACATATGGTTGGTGTCCAATGGCCGCAGTCTGCGGCATGTGGCCCGCGCTGATCGAGCAAGCGCAGTCGGATGTTTCGGAAGAATGGTGGCAGTCAGAGGAATCCTTGCTCGCCGGCTTCTGCATCGGGCACATATTGCGGGAGCAGCAGTCCGCCGCCGCGAAGGAAACAAGCGGCGCGGCCAGCGCGGCGAGATGCGCCGCCGCGAGAGCGAGCAAACAGAGAGTCGCGATGTGCCGATGCGTCATGCTGGAAGCTTTGAAGGAACAGCGTAGTCCGCGCCCGCTGCTCGTGTCAACTCTCTATTGCCTCAGTTTATTCGGCCGCCCACCGGTGGCGACGATTTCGGCGCAGCGCCGATCCGGCGGAGGATGCGCGAGTTGGGATCGAGGATCACGCGGATGACGGTGCGGGGCACAGTCACTGTGAACGGCGTGACCTCGCCGCGCGTGGCCACGGAGTGCGTCACCGGCGCGCCCGTGGTTTCGATGCGCAGTTCGACGCGCGCTTCGAAGTCTGGCGGCACGTTTTTCAAGCGAATTTCGCCGGCCATTTCGTTCGGCACAGAGGAAGGCAGGCGGCGGAGTTCAATTTCCGGCAGTTCGGTGCCATTGATGAAGTAATCGAAGAACCAGCCGAGGTTGCGACCGGAAATTTCCTCACAAATCTTGTGAAAATCGGCGATGGATGCAGATTGGCCCGCGTAGCGCCGGTAATATTCGCGCAAGGCGCGGTCCACGCGCTCGCGGTCAATCACGGTTTCGAGCGTGCGCCAAACGAGCATGCCGCGGTCGTAGAGCGTGGCGTGGGTGACCTCCCAATTCTCCTCCGCAAATAGTTTCAGGCCGCGTGAGAGCGGCCGCAGCGGTTTCGGCCCGAGGGCATCGCGCATCGCTCGCGCTACCATCCTGTGCGCTTGCTCCGGCGCCGTCCCCTCGAGGTAGCGCCAGGCCAGATACTCGGCGAGGGATTCGGCGAGCCAGCCATCGGCTTCACTTTTCAGCGTGACTTCGATAGGAAACCACTGGTGGGCAATTTCGTGGGGCAGAAACTCCGGGGCGTAGTCCTTTTCGCCGGCATGTTTGACGACGTCTTCGCTGACGACGAGAAAGCCCGGCGCGGAATAACCTAGCACGCCGCGCTGGCCGGGAAAGCCCTGAACAAGCTTTAAATCGCGGACGGCAGGTCCACGAAGTAACAAGGAATATGTCTCAAGCAAATTCCCAAGCCCAAGCTTGCTTGCGCGGGATTCGTACTCAGGTGCAACGCACGCCCAGCCGGACGATCCTACACCGCCCATAGGGGTGTCCTCGATCCCGCCTCCGTAACCACTGCAGAGGTGGCTGAAGGGCAATGCAACCAGAGAACGCGAGGAAACGGGTCGCGCGGTAGTCCAGCGCTGAATCCCAGAACTCACCCCGGAGTTTTCCGTGGGCTGATCGCCACTCGATATCGCGAGCCACCCAATGGGCAACCTGATCTTGATATCGTTGTCCGTAAACTCGGAAAAATCGATAGCTGGATACCAGCGGGCCTCATCGCGGAGGAGGATGCCATCCTTGGTGATGTAGTCCAGCAGGCCGGGCGGGAAAACGCCTTCGTAAGTGAAGGCGAGCGTCGTGAAGGGGTTTGCATCGCAGGGTTCGGCTATCCGCAACGCGAGTTTCGGCGAGCCGACGCGCCGGCCGCGGTCGAATTCAAGCTTGCGGCCACGCGCGTCTGTGACCTCAAGAATTTTCAGGCGGGGATTCAGCTCGAGTTCGATAGCTCCCGGACACTTCGCGCCCATCAGGATCAGCTTGGCCGTGGCGTGGAGGAAACTTTTCTCCGGCTCGAGGCGAACGTCAATCTCGTAGCGGAAGACGCGGACTTCCTGCGCTCGCGGCTGTGCGAGCGGCTGTGCTTGCGGCGTCTGCGCATGCGTTCTCGGCAGGAATAGAGCGATGACACTGAGCCAGGAGAGCACACGACCGATCAGTCTCTTCACTGCAACTTGTGGAAGAGGCGACCAATGGCGCAAAGTCCACACCACCCGATTCTACATCCCTCCCAACCATTTGACGGGGAGATGCGCGGCGAGGGCGTTGGCCAGTCGCTCGTCGGCGGTAATCAATTGCCCTTTGGAGTGCAGCGCCATCGCTACGTAGAGGCAGTCATAAACCGTGCGATCAAAAGTCGTAGCCAGTCGGAAGGCGACCTCGAGCAGAGGGAGAGAAGAAACGGTGGGAAGTGCGCACTCTCGCAGGGAGTCCAGGCTGGCTTCGGCAGTGGCAATTGTAATGCGTCGCTGTCGCACAGCTTTCCAAAGAAGATTGCCTAGCTCCGCCCAGAAGAGATCGGGAACCACGAGGCGAACCTCGCCGTCGGCGTATCGGCGGAAAAGGTGGAGGGCGTCTTCCGTCAGGGGCTCGCTCTTCGCAGGAAGAAACCACTTGCCGGCGACGCTGGCATCCACAACGAAGACGCTCACCGCGCGCGGTCCTCGCGTTGCATCTGCTCGGTGGCAGGGAAGGAGCCTCGGCGGCGGGAATTGCGCACGCGCCACCGTTCTAACCGTCGGAGAAATTCCCGGCGGCCTTGGAGTTCCGCAGCGGTGGGAATGCTCTCTTCGAGCAGGGCCAGGACCTCTGCAGCGATGGAACGATGCCGCGCACGAGCGCGGCCGCGGAGGGCTTCGTACAACTCTTTGGGCACGTTTTCTACGTATAGGGTAGCCATAGTATTTTCCTATGAACATACTAGACCAAGAGGCAAGGTATTGCAAGCCCGGGCAGTCCCTGAGTAATTGGTCTGCGGGACTTGACCGGGATGCGACCGGGCGGCTAGAGTCCAAGCATGGCGCAATCGTATCTGATTTTCAATTTCGGGGCGAACGAGGAAGCCGCGCAGCAGGCGCGTCACCGCATCGAAGGCTGGAAGCAGGGCTTCCGGCTGGGCGGCAAGATGCAGGTGAAATTCGAGCGGCAGGAGCCGGAGAAGGCCAATGGCGGCGAGCGCATCCGTCTGATCGTGCGCCTCGATTTCTCTGACCACGAAAAACTCTCGCATCACCGCTGGCTCGAGCGCATTCCGGGCGAAGAGCCGTTCAAGAGCGCTTCGCCGGAGGTGATCGGCCACGGCGATGCCGCGTATGAGAAAACCGCCGATCTTTTTGAGACGTTGACCTAGGTCCAAGATGATGTGCTTCTCAGCCCGTTCTCTCCTGATTTGTCTCGGTCTACTTGCGCTAGGTACGCGAATACCAGGAACCTTCCCCATACCTTCAAACATGCAGGAGACTTTCCGTGGCGCCAGCCTGAATGAAATTGACACCAAACTCCTCGACAAAGCCGTGCGAAGTGACGTTGGCGGCTGCGGGAAGAAGACGGCACTGGATTGTGTCGCCACAGCTGATGTCGCCTTGGGCAGGCTCGGCAATGGCGTCATTGTAATCGGGGACAACGCCGAACTTTGCGGTGCCACCGGCAATTGTGCGATCTTTGTCTATGTCCGCGAGAAGAACAGATATCGCCTGGTATTGGGCGGGGAAAAGTTGAGTGAACCTTATGGCTGGGCTTTTGCGGTGGTACCGTCGAAGCGAGCAGTACCGGATCTCGTTTTCGCAGCAAATAGTTCTGTCGGAGAAAACGATCTCACATTGTTCCGCTACATCGGGGATAAATTTGTGGAGCGAGGGTGCGAACGACTGATCGCCAGAGGTAATCCTGTGACAAATTGGTGGGACCCCTCGCAAGTGAATGTCCAACCTTGCGGGACAGACTAGCCCACGCCCAGGTTTGTCACTCTTGCATCGGTAAACGTGCTATCGGACCGCTGGTCTCCAGCGGGACTTCCCCATACTGCGGCGGGTTTCGCTATAATGGACTGACTTTCGCGGCAAGTCTGAACCCAGATCCAAGAGGTGCCACTCATGCCCGTGCAGGCGCGCACCAAGACGGCGAAATTTGACGCCACGAAGTATCAGGGCCTCGACCGCAACACGCTGATTCAGCTCTACCGCACGATGTTTCTTTCGCGGCGGATCGACGACCGCGAAATCCAGCTCAAGCGGCAAAACAAGATTTTCTTTCAGATCAGCGGCGCGGGACACGAAGCCATCATGGCCGCCGCGGGCCTGGTGCTGAAGCCGTCGTACGACTGGTTCTACGCCTACTACCGCGACCGCGCACTCTGCCTGATGCTGGGAATGACGCCGTACGAGATGCTGGCCTCGGCGGTAGGCGCGAAGGACGATCCGAGCTCCGCCGGCCGCCAGATGCCTTCGCACTGGGGACATCAGAAGCTGAACATTGTGAGCAAGTCTTCGCCGACCGGCACGCAATTCCTGCAAGCCGTGGGCGCCGCGGAAGCCGCGCTCTACTTCGATCAGTTTCCGCGCGCGTTTGAACAGGCCAAGGCCGCGCCGCTGGGCGCGGCGGTGAATCACGGCAAGGATGAAATTGTGTACGTTTCGGGCGGCGATGGCGCGACGAGCGAAGGTGAGTTCTACGAGGCGCTGAATACGGCTTGCGTGAAGAAGCTGCCGGTCCTCTTCATGATCGAGGACAACGGCTACGCCATTTCGGTTCCCGTCGCGGTGCAGACACCCGGCGGGAGCATCTCCAAGCTGCTCGTGGGCTACCCCGGTCTGCACATTGAGGAATGCGACGGGACGGATCCACTTGAGAGCTACGCTTCCTGCCGGCGAGCCACGGAGTATTGCCGCGCGCGCAAAGGCCCGGCGCTGATTCACGCGCACGTGACGCGGCCTTATTCGCACTCGCTTTCCGATGACGAGAAGCTTTACAAGCCTCCCGAGGAGCGTGAGGAGGAAGCGCGGCGCGATCCGGTGCCCAAGTTCGGGCTGTTCCTGGTGCGCGAAGGACTGGCGGACGAAAAGGAACTGGAAACACTCGAAGCCGAAGTAGACCACGAAGTCCGCGAAGCCGCCGACCGCGCCCTCCAGGCCGAATTGCCGGAGCCGGATTCGATTCCGTATGCGATCTTCTCGCCGGACGTGGATCCCACCTCGGAAAAATTCGCGGCCGAGGCCGCGTTCACGGGCGATCCGAAAACGATGGTCGAGATGGTGGCCGCGACGCTTGCCGACGAGATGTCGCGCGACGACCGCATCGTGGTCTTCGGCGAAGACGTGGCCGATTGCAGCAAGGAAGAAAACCTGGGCAAGTTGAAAGGGAAGGGCGGCGTCTTCAAAGCCACTTCGGGCCTGCAGCGCAAGTACGGCTCCGGCCGGGTCTTCAATTCGCCGCTGGCGGAGGCAAACATCGTGGGCCGGGCCATCGGTATGGCCACGCGCGGGCTGAAGCCGGTGCCGGAAATCCAGTTCTTCGATTACATCTGGCCGGCCATGATGCAGCTTCGCGGCGAACTGAGCGTGCTGCGCTGGCGTTCGGCGGGCACGTTCAAGTGCCCCGCAGTGATTCGCGTGGCCATCGGCGGCTATCTGACCGGCGGCGCGATTTATCACAGCCAGTGCGGCGAAATGATCTTCACACACACGCCGGGGTTGCGGGTGGTGATGCCTTCGACGGCGCTCGACGTCTGCGGGCTGTTGCGCACGGCGATCCGCTCCGATGATCCGGTGATGTTCCTTGAGCACAAGCATCTCTACCGGCAGCCCTACAACCGCTCGGCGTATCCCGGGCCGGACTTCACAATTCCTTTCGGCAAAGCGCGGGTGGTGCGCGAGGGCACCGGCGTGAGCATCATCACATACGGCGCAGTAGTGCACCGCGCGGAAGTGGCCGCGGCGCAGCTCGAGCGAGAAGGCGTTTCCGTCGAGGTGGTGGACCTGCGTTCGCTCAGTCCTTATGACTGGGAAGCGATTGCGAATTCGGTGCGGAAGACGAATCGCGTGATCGTGGCCTACGAGGACACGCTTTCCTGGGGCTACGGCGCGGAAATCGCCGCGCGCATTTCCGACGAGCTATTTAGCGAGCTGGACGCGCCGATCCGCCGCGTGGCGGCGATGGACGTTTTCTGCGCTTACCAGCCCAAGCTCGAAGCCGAAATCCTGCCGCAGACCGAGGACATCCTCCGGGCGGTGCGCGAGATCGTTGCGTTTTAAGCGGCCCGGGCGTTTTTTTCGAGCCGGGAACTTTTTGGGTCGCTCACCCGTATTACTATTCGGGTGGGGAATTCTGCCCGTTCCGGAGAGTCTTGGAGGTGTGGTGATGATTTGTGCGACTTGCCAGAGGGAAATCGCGGAGAACTCGAATTTCTGCTACCTGTGCGGCGCGCGCCAGGCCGCGCAGCCGGTGACGCCGCCTTCGGCCGCCCCGCGGTACAAAGAAAAGCGGCTCATGCGCTCCTCGACGGACGTGAAACTCGCGGGCGTGTGCGCGGGCTTCGCGGATTATTTCGACGTGGACCCGACGGTGGTGCGGTTCGTATGGGTGCTGTTGTTCCTGCTGCCGGTGCCGGTGTTTCCGGCGTTCCTCGGCTACATCGCAGCGTGGCTAATTATGCCGCGGGCGCCGCTGCCGACGCCTGCGAATGCACCGGCGACGGAACCCGTGACGCGCACCGCGTAATTTCGCGGTCGCGTTTTACTTTTTGTCCGGCTTGATGCGTGGTTTCGACCGTCTGCCGAATAGCGGGTGGTCGAGAGAGAGCAGGCCGGCACCGACCGCCGTCAGCACAAACGAAGCTGTGGCCAGGGCCAATTCGTATTCGTAATCGTGCACGATATAGATTCCGTGCACCAGTCTGACCTTCCAGATCACGACGGCCATTTCTC
>JBGQGH010000062.1:0-18522 GCA_041497315.1 Terriglobia bacterium
GACAATGCACAGACCTATTCCAACCTTGGAGTCGCACTACATAATTCGCAGAAGAACGTGGAAGCCGAAGCCGCATACAAGAAAGCCATCGAACTGGCCCCAAGCTATGCGGCCTACGTGAATTTAGGAACGCTCTACTACACGCAGAAACGCTGGGCGGAATCGGCGGCACTGACGGAAAAGGCCCTGCAACTGAACGACAAGGATTTTCGCATCTGGGCCAATCTGGTGGAGTCGTACAAATGGCTCAATCAGACCGACAAGGCCATCGCCGCGCGCAAGAAGGAGATCGAAAGGCTCGAAGACATCGTCAAACTTCAACCCAATGACGCCACGATCCAATCCGCCCTCGGAATCGTCTACGCGGAGATGAAGCTGCGGGATAAAGCCATCCCGCGGATCCAGGCCGCCCTGGCGCTCGCGCCGAACGACCCGCGCTTTCTCGTCAATGCGGGAGAAGCTTACGAAGATCTGGGGGACCGCAAACAGGCCCTCAGCTACATCGAGCAGGGACTGAAGAAAGGCTTCAGCCTCGACGATCTGAAAAACCGGCCGGAGCTGCAAAGCTTGCTGGCCGATCCGAATTTCAGGCCCAAGGTCAAGTAGTCAATTCCGTTTGAGAGGAGAACTCAGATGACAGAAACAGGTGCAGCAAAGCAAACAGCCCCAATCACGTATCCAATCGCCATCAAGCAGAACACGGTGGTTCCGCCGATTCTCTCCGTACCACCGGGCGCCCACGTCGAATTCCACAACGAATCATCCATCGACAGGACCGTTCAGTTTATCGGGCTCTCGCCCATCGCCTTGTACTTTTCTCCCGGCGCCAAAGCCACATTCCTGGCTGGCTCGGTTGGTCCCGTCGAGTACACGTGCGGCGATGGCAAGATCACGAATGATGGGCCGTACGAGGTTATCGTCGGTGGAGGCATAAGCGGAAGCCAATAAGGACTGAGCCGAACTTCTGAACTGCGGCCAATCCAAGAAGTGACGGCTTGGGTGCAGACCGCTGCACACCGGCCGTAACACTCCAGGGCATCGCGCCCGGTGAACCGGCTGGCCTCTGATTCCGTGCGCACGCAGGGGCCCGCTGGTTCCTAGGTGAAGGCTGAAATCTGCCCATTGGAGTTGAATACAGTGGAGGAGGGCAACCTCTCCCGAACGGGTGTTTGAGTCCCGCTTCGAAGCTCCGCGTCAGTGAAGCGATCACTACCGAAAAACAGCGACCCCTTCCGCGATTCGACCGAGAGCGAGCGGCTGCGAATCAAGGGTGACGCGCTGCCCGCTGTGGAAACCCCGCGACGCCGCTTTTCGTCTAGCAGTACAATCCGGCGCGCTGCGGAATTTCTGCCGCGGCAACGTTTGAATTCTGTCTTTGGGGAGGAACCATCGTGAGGTATCTCCGCGCAATCTTGATCTGCGTGTTGCTGGGCGCTCCGCTGGCGCTGTTTTCACAGCTAAAGCCGGCGCAGACCGACAAGCCGCAACCCGCTCCGCAGCAGGCGGCAACACAACTAGCACCAACCCAGGGGCAGGCGCAACAAACTCCGGCCGGCCAGATGCAGCAACAACCGATAGTCGGCGAACAGGGGGCGGGCGAAGAAGGCGGACGCGCGCGGGGCGGATTTACGGCGTCCACATTTGCGGGCTTGCGACTGCGCTCCATCGGGCCGGCGACGACTTCGGGGCGCGTCTCGGCATTTGCCGTGGACCCGAACAACCGCAAGAACTACTACGTCGCAGCGGCTTCCGGAGGCGTGTGGAAAACGACGAACGCTGGGACGACGTACACCCCAGTCTTCGATAACTACGGCTCGTACTCAATCGGCGCCATTGCCATGGACCCGAAGAACACCTCGGTGGTTTGGGTGGGCACAGGCGAGAACAACTCGCAGCGCAGCGTGGGGTTCGGCGACGGGATCTACAAGACCGAGGACGGCGGGCGGACATTCCGCAATATGGGGCTGAAAACGTCCGAGCACATCGGAAAGATTCTGATCGACCCGCGCAATTCGGATGTGGTGTACGTCGCGGCGCAGGGGCCGCTGTGGGGGCCGGGCGGCGACCGCGGGCTTTACAAGACAATCGACGGCGGCAAGACGTGGAAGGCAGTGCTCACGATCAGCGAACACACGGGCGTCTCCGACGTAGTAATGGATCCGGAGAATCCGGACGTGCTGTTCGCCACGGCATACCAGCGCGAACGCAAGACATGGACGATGATTGACGGCGGGCCGGAAGGCGGGATCTTCAAATCCACTGACACCGGCGCCACCTGGAACCGCGTGCGCAGCGGTTTGCCGACGGGAGATATTGGGCGCATCGGCCTGGCGTGGTCGCAATCCGATCCGCGCGTGATTTACGCGACGGTGGAGGCGGCGGAGCGCCGCGGCGGAATCTTCCGCTCGACCGATCGCGGGGCGACGTGGGAGCGCCGCAACGAATTCGAGACCGGCTCCATGTACTACGCCATGATTTACGTGGACCCGAAGAACTCCGACCGCATTTTCGTGATGAACGTGAACATCATGACCTCGGACGACGGAGGAACCACGCTGCGTGCTCTCGGGACGCGCTCGAAGCACGTTGACAACCACTCGCTGTGGATCGATCCGAACGACACGGATTACTACCTGGTGGGCTGCGACGGCGGCGTCTATGAGAGCTTTGACCGCGGAAACAACTGGGACTTCAAGGGCAATCTGCCCGTCACGCAGTTTTACGACGTCGTGGTGGACACGAATGCGCCGTTCTACAACGTGTACGGCGGGACGCAGGACAATTATAGCCTGGGCGGGCCGGCGCGCACGCGGAATTCGAACGGGATCGTGAATTCGGACTGGTTTGTGACGCAGGGCGGCGACGGCTTCCACTCCGCGGTGGATTGGCAAGACCCAAACACGGTTTACGCGGAGTCGCAGGAAGGCGGACTGATCCGCTTCGACCGGCGCACCGGCGAGAAGATGGGCATCGTGCCGCAACCCGGCAAGGGCGAGGTTCCGCTGCGCTGGAACTGGGATTCGCCGGTAATCGTGAGCCCGCACATGCACACTCGGATTTATTTTGCAGCGAACAAGCTTTTTCGAAGCGACGATTGCGGTGACACCTGGCAGACAATTTCCGGCGAGCTTTCGCGCGGGATCGACCGCAACAAACTGCCGGTGATGGGCAAGGTGTGGGGCCCGGACGCCGTGGCCAAGAATACTTCGACGGCGCCGTACGGCAATGCGTCGGCGCTGACGGAATCGCCGAAGAAAGAAGGCGTGATCTACGTGGGCACGGACGACGGCGCGATCAACGTCACCGAGGACGGCGGGAAAAACTGGCGGCGCATCGAGAAATTCCCAGGCGTGCCGGACATGAGCTACGCCAACCGCGTACTGGCTTCGAGCCACGATGTGAACACTGCCTACGCCGCGTTTGACAACCACAAGAACGAAGACTTTGCGCCATATCTGATGAAGACGACGGATGCGGGGCGGAACTGGACTTCGATCAAAGGCGACCTGCCCGAACGGGGGCCGATCTGGGCCATCGCGGAAGATCCCGTCAGCCCAAATCTGCTCTTTGTGGGCACGGAGTACGCGCTCTTTTTCAGCAACAACGGCGGGCAGAACTGGATACGCCTGCAGGGCGGGCTGCCGACGATTGCGGTGTCGGATCTCGCGATTCAGAAGCAGATGGACGACCTCGTGCTGGCGACGTTTGGCCGTGGCTTCTACGTCCTCGATGATTACTCGCCGCTGCGCACCGCGACCAAGGAGATGCTGGAGAAAGAAACGGCGCTCTTCCCGGTGAAGAACACGATGATGTATCTCGAAGCATCGCCCATCGGCGGTCGCGGCAAAGGATTTCAGGGGGAGACGTACTTCACCGCGGCGAATCCCCCGGCGGGCGCGTCGTTTACGTATTACCTCAAGAACTCGATCCAAACAAAAAAGCAAAAGCGGCAGCAGGCCGAGCGCGCGGCCGAACACCCAGGCGGACAGCCTCCGGCATATCCGACCATTGACGAACTGCGGGCGGAAGCAGACGAAGAAGCGCCCGCGATGGTGATGACGGTAATGGATGCAGACGGCCAAGTGGTGCGTCGCGTGGATGGGCCGGTGACGGCGGGCATCCATCGCGTCACGTGGGATATGCGGTATCCGCCGATCAATGTTCCGGCCGGAGCGCCCGGCGGAGGAGGCGGAGGGCGTGGCGGCGGTGGAGGAGGTGGCGGCGCGGCGCCTCCGGCTGGCGGTGAGGGAGGCTTCCAGGCTCCGGGCGGATCGCTGGTGATGCCGGGGACTTACAAAGTGACATTGGCCAAGCGCGTCGGCGGAGTTTTGACCGAGGTGGCCGGACCGTTGACGTTTGAAGTGACCGCCGAAGGTGTACAGCAAATGGCGGCCGCGGACCGCGTGGCACTGGTCGCGTTCCAGAGAAAGGCCGCGCGGCTGCAGAGCGCGGTGAATGGAGCGCTCGAGGTCGCAAATAGCACCGACCAGCGGCTGAACGTGATCAAGCGGGCGCTCGCTCAAACTACCGGCGCGAGCACGGAGAAACTGCGCGAGACGGTGAGTTCGCTTGAGAAGCGGCTCGACGCAATCCTCCTCGCCCTGCGCGGCGACAACGTGGCTCGTCAGTATCAAGAGCAATCGAAGGTGATCGGAATCTCCGAACGAGTGGGAACCGTCGGAGGCGAGATGCGGCTCTCCACGGCGCGGCCCACGCAGACTCAGATGGACGGCTACAAGATCGCGGCTGAGGAGTTTGCTCCGGTGCTGGAGAAACTCCGCGCGCTCGTGACCGTGGACCTAGCCAATCTGGAAAAGCAGTTGGAGGCCATCGGCGCGCCCCATACGCCGGGGCGAATTCCGGATTGGAAGGATCAGTAGAAGAGTCAGAGGACCCGGGCTTGGATGGAAATTCGCAGGCGCAAGAGACTTCACAATCTTTGGGTGAACAACAACCATGAGACGAATCACATTTGCCGTGATGACATTTTTGCTCTGCGCGGCGTCCGCGTCCGCACAGGACTGGGCCAAACAGACGCTTGAGAAATCGCCCCGGCATGGGGAGTGGGTGACGGTGAAGCATGACGACCGCTCGGTGAGCGCGTTCATCGTTTATCCGGAAGTGAAGCAGAAGGCTCCCGCCGTGATCGTGATCCACGAGATCTTCGGCATGTCGGACTGGGTGCGCACGGTGGCCGACCAGCTCGCCGCGAACGGCTACATCGCCATCGCACCCGACCTGCTCTCCGGGATGGGCCCGAATGGGGGCGGAACCAGCGATTTCGCAAGGCCCGACGACGTGCGCGCGGCGTTTGCAAAACTCAACCCCGATACCATCACCGCGGATTTGAACGCGGTTGCGGACTACGTGAAGAAATTGCCCGCGGCGAACGGTAAGCTGGCCGTGGCGGGGTTCTGCTGGGGAGGCGCGCAGACGTTTCGCTTCGCGACGAACCGCGCGGACCTCTTGGCCGCGTTCGTGTTTTACGGGACTCCGCCACAGACTTTCGATGCGATCCATGCGCCGGTTTACGGATCTTACGGAGGGAATGACGCTCGCGTCACGTCAACGGTGCCTGCCACTGCGGAGGCGATGAAAACGGCAGGCAAAAAATACGATCCGGTGACATACGAGGGCGCGGGGCACGGATTCATGCGCAGCGGCGAAGATCCCGCCAACACGAACGAGGCGAACAAGAAAGCCCACGATGAAGCCTGGCAGCGATGGCTTTCACTCTTGAAGGCAATGTGAGTTCACCCACGTCGCACGGCGTTGGTGCAAGAGTCCATCCAGTTTCCTGAAGAGCATTCCCGCCGACCACTACAAGAGCGCTCCATGAATTGGAGGGGTTGAGCACCCTGTGAAGAAGGTTCCATGCAGAGAGCCAAACTGCTGACGATCGCGATTCTCATGATGATGGTCCCCGCGGCGGCAACGCAAGAAGCTGCCCAATCCCCAACTGCGCGGGAACTCACGGGAATGCTGCGCCAATTCCTGGCGGACGCTTCGGTGGGAAATCGTGCGGGATTTGAGGGCTTCTTCGCCGATGACGTGATCTATACACGATCGGCCGGGGTGGTGACGAACAAAGCGGAGATCTTGAAGAACGTTGGGAACCTGCGGCTCACCGCGGAGAGCAAGACGACGTACTCCGCCGAGGACATCACGATTCACGAATACGGCGACACGGGGGTAGTCGCATTTCGTCTGGTGGGGCGAACGGAGCACAGCGACGGCAAGATCGAGATCCAAGACTGCCGGAACACGGTAACGTTTCTGCGGCGAAGCGGAAAGTGGCAAGTGATTGCCTGGCAGTCTACGAAGATCCCCGAGAAACCTGCAACAAATTGATGAAATCGCGAGAGTGGTGCCCGGGGTGGGAGTCGAACCCACACGGGGTAAAATCCCCAGAGGATTTTAAGTCCCCAGCGTATGCCATTCCGCCACCCGGGCCCTTATTCGAAATCAAAGGTTAGCACGTCAGGAATACTCGTTGAAGCGAGATGTTTGCACTCGGAGGAGTCTCGGCTCCGTCCGCTGAAGGAAAAAGTGGAGAGAAATCAGCTGCCGGACTCGCCGCCGAGATCGATATGCTCAAGATCGGGAGCTTCGGGCGCTCCATCCGTTGCCGCGGGTAATTCTCCTGTGGATTCCTGGGGCGCCGGAGTTTCGGGCGGAGCCACGGGGGCCACTGCGGGTGCAGGGGGCTTCGCCTCCGGAGGAGCGGCTTGCTCGGCGGGCGCTTCGGCGGACGCAAGAGCTTCGAAACGCGCGGTGAGCGCCGCCGCGAGCAGATCGATCAGCACTTTGGCCTGGCTGCCATCTGGATCGAGCGCCGGGTTGTAGGTGGTGACTTCGAACGCGGCCAGATTCTTCTGCGAAGCGAAAACTTCAAGCGCTGCGCGCACCTCAGCCAACCGCAAGCCACCGGACGCCGCATAGTTGGTCGCGCGAAAATCGTCGCTCGAAATCACGTCCACGTCGAGATGCAGCACAAATTCGTGGCTGGTGGCGTGAACGCGCTCCAGCGCCCCGTGCGCGACCTGCGCGGCGCCGCGGCGCGAAACATCCCATGCCAGGTGGCGCACGATCGGCGAACGAGCCAGGGCTTGTTCCTCGGCCGGATCGAAGCGATCCACGCCGAAGAGGACGATGTCCGGTTCGCGGACGAGCGGCGGCTCGCCCCAGAAACGCACCAGCTCAGCGGCGCCACGGCCGGCGACGTGCGAGATCACCATGCCGTCCACGCAGCCGGAGGGCGTGGTCGCCGGGACGTTGAGATCGGCGTCGCGGTCGAGGTAAATCAAGCTCACATGGCGATAGTAGCGGCGGACACCCGCGATGGTGGCGAGTGCGATGGCGCAATCGCCGCCTAGAATCAGCGGGAGCGCGCCGGATTTCACAGCCGCTTCGACGCGGGGTTTCAGGTCTTCGAGGACAGCCAGAATAGCGGATGCATTCCGCGCGCGGGGATGTTCGTCGTCGGGCTGAAATACGCGAGTGGCGCAGTCGCCGAGGTCGGTGACTTCAAAACCGATGGCGCGCAGGCGGTCCGCCAATCCCGCGGCGCGCAGGGCTGCGGGCGCCAGCTCATGGCCCGCCGAGAGCGCGGCCGCGCTCGTCGGGGCACCGATGAGGGCAATCTTTTTCGGCTGACGGACAATCTTGACCGCCACGGGATCACTCCTTGATGTCTTGGGGCGCCAGCAACCGCTCCCGGAGACCTCAGAAGGAACGGCCTAGCTTCTCTTGTCAGCCGGAACCAGATGCGCCAGCTCCGGCGGCAAAGTGAAGCGAACGTCCTCGCGGATCAGGTCGAGATCGAGCTGATTCGTGTAGCCCAGCGCGGCCAGCCTCTCGCTCACCTGTTCCACCAGCACTTCGGGGGCGGAGGCACCAGCCGTTACGCCTACCCGCTGAACGCCCTCCAGCCATTCGGGCCGGATGCCGCTGGCGTCGTCGATCAACTTTGCGCGCACGCCCGAGCGCGCCGCGACTTCCACTAGGCGGTTTGAATTCGAACTGTTCGGCGAACCCACCACCAGGATCAGGTCCACGTCCTTGGCCATTTCTTCCACGGCTTCCTGGCGGTTCTGCGTCGCATAGCAAATGTCATCGGAGGCCGGGCCCACAATTTTCGGGAATCGCTGGCGCAAGCGCGCAACGATTTCCTGCGTGTCATAGAGGCTTAGCGTCGTCTGCGTCAAATAAGCGAGCTTGTCAGGATCCCCCACCTCGAGGCGGTCCACCGCTTCCACGCTGTCCACGACGATGGTGCTCTCGGGCGCTTCGCCGGATGTGCCCACGATTTCCTGGTGATCGCGATGGCCGATCAGGATGATGGTGCGCTTCTCGCGCGCGAACTTCAGGGCCTCCAGGTGGACCTTGGTGACTAGCGGACAAGTGGCGTCGATAACGCGGAGTTCGCGCGCCCGCGCTTCCTCGCGCACGGCCGGCGGCACGCCGTGTGCGCTGAAGACGAGCACCGCGCCGCGCGGCACATCACTTACCGATTCGACGAAGATGGCTCCGCGTTGGCGAAGCTGATCCACGACGTAGCGGTTGTGCACGATTTCGTGGTGAACGTAAACCGGCGGGCTATACGCATCCAGTGCCAGCTCGACAATATCCACCGCGCGCACCACCCCCGCACAGAATCCCCGCGGACGCACGCGAAGCACGCTTTTGCCGTTCGATTTCGTCTGGCCCTGAATTTGAACCATTCAGCTTCCTCGTAAACCGCTCATGATATCCCATCCGGCGGCGTACTGCCACGCGTCTTTTCACGTGGCGGATGCTGCTGCCACACCGCTCGAACCGGGGGCTAACCCATTCTGGCACAAAGGATTGCCGGATGATTACTCGCGGCTTTGCCTCGGGGCAAAGGGGTGCTACTCTGCGGGATTCGCAGCCTAACCCTGCAAACCGCGAGGGAGACGACATGCAACTGAGCGGGAAAGTAGCCATCATCACGGGCGGGAGCCGCGGAATTGGACGCGCCATCGCGCGGCGGTTTGTCGCAGAGGGAGCGGCAGTGATCCTTGCCTCGCGCACTGCGGAGGAGTTGAAGCGAACGGCGGCGGAGATTCAGAAACAGGGAGGCAAAGCTGCCTGGGTGGCGGCCGACGTTTCGCGGGAAGCGGATTGTGAGGCTATTGTCGCCAAGGCGCGACAAGAGTTCGGCGGCGTTCACATTCTGGTGAACAACGCCGGCGACTACGGGCCGGTGAAGTCAGTGGAGGAGATTACGCCCACGGAATGGGACGGCGTAATTGCCGTGCACCTTCGCGGCGCGTTCCTGCTGACGAGGCTGGTCCTGCCGGAGATGTACGCGCGCGGCTCCGGGGTGATCCTGAACATCTCGAGCCTTTCGGCGAAGGCGGCGTTCGGCTGGGGCTCGCCGTATGCGGCGGCAAAAGCAGGAATATTGGGGCTGACGCGCGTGACCGCCGCAGAGGCCGCGCGAAAGGGAGTGCGCGTGAACGCAATCTGCCCGGGGCCAGTGACGGAGACAAAGATGTCGAAGGATTTGGGGCGGACACTTGCCGAGAGGTTGGGGGTTAGTGAGGAAAAGCAGCTTGCGGATTTCCTGAGCCAGATTCTACAAGGACGCGGGCAAACCGCCGATGAAGTGGCGGCTGCCGCGTTGTTCCTGGTTTCGGATCAAGCCAGCGCGATTACGGGGCAGTCTCTGAATGTGGACGGCGGAATGGCCTTTTACTGAGTTCGTCGGCAAGTCTCCCGGCATTCTCGCGAAGCTTGGGCACAAACTGGCGAGCGCGCGGCTCCGCCCAGGACATGCCACGCTCACCGGCCTGCTCCACCAGATAAAACGCCAGAGCGATTCCCGCCAGCACGGCAAATCCCAGAGTGAAAATGATGAAGACCGCGAGAAGTTCGCGCACGAAATAAATTTGGAGTGCGACGAACACGGCGAGAATTCGCCAAGACCATTTCGACGCCAGCAGCTTGCGGATTGCCCCGACACCCCGTTCACGAATCACGACACTCTCCTCAGTTACATTTCTTTAGATGATTCGTCGTTCTCGAACGATGCACGATGATTAGACCGCTAAATCCTTGCGGCTCATATAGTACGGACGCGCCATTCGTAATAGGACTTCGCTAGTACTTGCGATAACTTTCCGTTTGTGAAGACCACCGGCAGCTTCCACTAGGAAAACGGGGAAGATTACCGGAACCTGCGGGACTTTCTTGCCTACGGACGAATATCGACTCGGGTGCCCACTGGAACCAGCCCGAAGATCTCCACAATCTCTTCGTTCGTGACGGCGATGCACCCGTCCGTCCAGTCCGCAAGGCGGTGGCGCGCGCCAACCCAACCATATTTGGCACCCAGGCCGTGAATCTCGATGTCACCGCCGGGAATCACACCCAACTTTCGCGCGCGTTCGCGGTCCGCCGCATTGGGGTAAGAAACATGAAGGGCGCGGTAAAATTGGCTCTTGAATTTCTCTTGATCAACGATGTAATTCCCTTCCGGGGTCTTGTGGTCGCCCAGCCGTTCCTTAGCTCCGACCGGCTGTCCGCCTAGCGCTACTTTGTAAGTCTTCAGGACGCGCTCGCCATTCATCAGGGTCATCGTGCGCGTGGACTTCACAATCATGATTCGATCGGCTTGCTCCTGCGGGGTTGGCGATTGTGCGCTTCCCCAAATCGCAGTGAAGAGAAACAGCGCCAGGCCCCAACGAAATGCTCTCGAATTCATGCGATCTTCTTGCGGCGCTTCGGTGGCCGCGAAGCAACGAGCGGCTCGGCAAGGAGTTTGCGAACGAGGCCGCTGCGAACCAGCCAGGCCAGCGTCTCGATGAAGAAGTTGCGCGAGAAGTGCTCGTATTTCTCGCGGGGCCAGAAGAGCATCGAGAAATGACGCACCAGCGCGATGCGCTGGTCTTCGAAGAAAACAAAGTGCGGCGGGCGATGTGTCAGCCAGCGGATATAGGTGGACGTTTTTCGCACCAGGCTGTCTGGATGGGTCACGACCCGCCGATGAAGTTCTTTGCCGATGGGCTCAACGAAAGCGAAAACGAGGCACTCGGGCGAGGCTGGAGAGAGATACTCGATTCCCTTCGCGTCCACGAGGTAGCCGACGAAGAAACCAGTGGCGGGGGCGTTGCCGGCCGGTTTCTTGCCGCGCGATGAATCCGGATGGAAAAACCAGTAGCCTCGCAGTGATCCTTTTCGTTCGGCCACCGGCCGGTAGCCGCGCAGGTAGGGTTGCGCGAGCGCGCGGACCCACGCGGTGGCGATGGCGTCGCCCGGCACCGCTGCCCTAGCGCGCCTCGAAGGGATACGCACCGCCGCCGTAAACAAGATTCGCAACGTTGCGGCGCAGAGCGATGGTGTCCACCGTCTCTCGCTTCATGAAGCGGCGCAGCACGGCGAGATTGGTGCGCAGGGTGTCGCCGTCCGAGACCGCGGCGAGCGCAGTCCGCGCCTCTTTTTCGAGGCGATCGGCTGAATCCTGCAAGAAGCAGCGCGCGGCGTCCGCCATCACCGGCGCAACTTCGGTTTTGCGCGCGGCCGTAGCTTTCTGCGCGCGGCGAAGCGACGACTCCATCGCATAGATCTCCATCACCATGTTGGCCAGCGCGCCGACGATTTCCTGCTGCTCGGCGAGTTGCTCGCGGTACTTCTGCACTGCAGAGCCCGCAGCGAGGAGGAAAGCCTTTTTCGCGCCGGCAACGATGCGCTCTTCATCGGCGAACGCGCCCGAGGGTCCCTCTTCCATTTGCGACCCGGCGAGCACTTCGCTGGCCAGCTTCATGGCCGCGGGAATGAGCGGCAACGCGCCGCCCATGGCGCGCTTCATCAGCATTTGGACGATGAGCATCCGGTTGATCTCGTTCGTGCCCTCGAAGATGCGGTTGACGCGGCTGTCGCGGTAGGCCCGCGAGACGGGATAGTCCTCGTGAAAACCGTATCCGCCGTAGATCTGCACCGCCTCGTCCACGACGTAATCGAGCACTTCGCTGCCGTAAACTTTGCTGATCGAGCTTTCGATGGCATATTCCTCGAGCACCTTCATCAACTGTTGCGTCTTATCGGTGGCGGAGCCCGCGGCGCTCATGGCTTCGTCAATCATTCCGGCGGAACGATAGATCATGGACTCGATTGCAAAAATGCGGATGGCCATCTCGGCAAGCTTTGCGCGAATCAGTCCGAATTCGCCGATGGACTTGCCGAAGGCCTTGCGCTCTCTGGCGTACTTCGCGGAAGCTTCGAGCACTTTCTTCGATCCGCCCAGGCAATAGGCGCCGAGGTTGAATCGGCCCACGTTCAGAATATTGAATGCGACGATATGGCCGCGGCCGATCTCGTGCAGCAGGTTTTCCTTGGGCACTTTGCAATTCTCGAAAAAGATGGGCACTGTCGAACTGCCCTTGATGCCCATCTTTTTTTCTTCCGCGCCGACCGAAAAGCCCGGATAGTCGCGCTCCACGATGAAGCAGGAAAATTTCTCGCCATCCACCTTGGCAAAGACGATGTACACGTCCGCAAAGCCGCCGTTGGTGATCCACATTTTCTGCCCGTTCAAAATCCAGTGCTTTCCGTCAGGCGAAAGCACCGCGCGGGTAAGCGCATTCTGCGCGTCGGAACCCGCCTGCGGCTCCGAGAGGCAGTAGGCGGCGATCCACTCGCCGGTAACCAGCTTGGGCAAGTATTTTTTCTTCTGCTCTTCAGTCCCGAAATAGACGATAGGGAGCGTGCCGATGCCGGCGTGCCCGCCGTGCGTGACTGCAAAGGAAGCGTAAATGGCGGTTTTTTCCGCCAGAACCGTAGCCGAGATTTTGTCCAGGCCCGAGCCGCCGTAGGTTTCCGGCACGCCGCCGCCCAAAAGGCCGAGTTCGCCGGCCTTTTTGAGCAGCGAAGGCATCAGGCCTTCCTTGTGCTGCTCGAGCTCGTTAACGAGCGGCAGCACTTCCTTGGTCACGAACTCTTCGGCCGTCTGGCCGATCAGCCTCTGATCGTCGGTGAGCTCCGCAGGAGTGAATATGTCCTCGGGCCGGCTAGATTCAAGCAGGAAGCTGCCGCCCTTGCTCGCTGTTCGGGGCGTTACTGTGGTTGCCATAATCGTTTCTCCTTCTCGCCTGGCATGCGGCGCCTATCCCAATACATCGCCTGCAATTCTGATTTCGTGGACGTAAACGGCTGCGGGCGTCATTCTCGATCCCCGCGCGCGGGCAAAGGGCCTACCTGCGGCCGGCAGGCCGAACGGTCACAACCTTCTATCTTACCGGGAAGCGACGGAGGGGGCAATCGGCGACGTTGCCCGACGCCGGAATCGCCCGGCAAGCCGACCACAACGCAATCTGGTACGATGTGCGCGTCGGGCCGGAGGGATTGGCAATGCAGCTCCGCGACTTGATCGAAAAATACCGGACGCTCGCGGGCGGCTTCGGAAAAGCGGTGCCACTCGAGAGTCTCGGCCTGAATCGCGAGGAGACCGAGCGGCTCTTCAGTTCTCTCGACGAGGACTACCACATCAGCCGCTACTTTCACCTTTCGAAGTTGAGCGGCGCCACCGCCTACACGATTAACGGCTTCCCACACTCCCACGTCTCCATCGACGCGGAAATCCAAACCACGTTGTAGGACGATTATTTATGGGCCGAGGCAAGCTGGCCCAGGCGCTTGGCCAGACGCGACTGCTCTTCGCGGATCGGTTCGGGCAAGCGGCTGCCAAACTTTTCGAAGAACTTGTTTGTCTCTTCCGCCTCGCTCGACCAATCCGCCGGATTGACGCGAAGTAACTCCTCGATGGCCGCACGTGACACGTTTAGCCCATCGAGTGTCAGGCCGTCCGAGGTGGGCACCCAGCCAATCGGAGTCTCCTGCTCTTTGCCCTTTCCTTCCACGCGCTCGAGGACCCACTTCAGCACGCGAACGTTTTCTCCGAAGCCCGGCCAGAGGAATTTGCCGTCCGTGCCGCGGCGGAACCAGTTCACGTGGAAAATCTTGGGCGGGTGCGGAATTCGCTTGCCCATCTCCAGCCAATGCCCGAAGTAGTCAGCCATGTTGTAGCCGCAGAACGGCAACATGGCCATGGGATCGCGCCGCGTGACGCCGACCGCTCCGGTGGCGGCAGCGGTCGTCTCCGAAGCCATCGTGGCGCCGACGAAAACGCCGTGCTGCCAGTCGAACGATTGATAGACCAGCGGCGCGAGGCGCGCGCGGCGTCCGCCGAATATGAATGCCGAGATCGGCACGCCGGCCGGATCCTCCCACCGCGGGGAGATAGACGGCGCCTGGCTCGCGGGAACCGTGTACCGCGAATTGGGGTGCGCGGCGGGGCCCTTGCTCTTGTCCCAAACCTCGCCTTTCCAGTCCACCAGGCCCGCGGGCGGATCGGTTTCAATTCCTTCCCACCACGGCTCGCCCGAAGGCGTCACCGCAACATTCGTAAAGATGGAATTCTTGCGCAGCGCAACCATGACGTTTGGATTCGTCTGCGAACCCGTGCCGGGAGCCACTCCAAAGAACCCCGCTTCAGGGTTAATCGCATGCAGGTAGCCATCGTCGCCGATCTTCATCCACGAGATGTCGTCGCCGACGGTCCAGACGCGATAGCCCGCACCTTCGAGGGCGGAAACCATCATGGCCAGGTTTGTCTTCCCGCAAGCGCTCGGAAACGCGGCACCCATGTAGGTAACTTTCCCCGAAGGGTCTTCGAGCCCGAGGATGAGCATGTGCTCCGCCATCCAGCCCTCGCTGCGCGCCATCCAGCTCGCAATGCGCAGCGCGAAGCACTTCTTCCCCAACAGCGCGTTCCCGCCGTAGCCGGAGCCGATGCTCCAGATTAACTTTTCTTCGGGAAAATGGAGGATGAACCGGCGGTCGGGATTCAAGTCGCCGAGCGAGTGCAGGCCGGGGACAAAGTCCGCCGAGCTGCCCAGCCGGTCAAGCGCCGGTTTGCCGATGCGCGCCATGATCCGCATGCTTGCGGCAACGTACGGGCTGTCCGTGATCTCGACGCCCACCCGGCTGATGGGCGATTTCGCCGGGCCCATGATGTACGGCACCACGTACATCGTGCGGCCTTTCATCGCGCCGTTGAATAGCGCGCCGACCTTCTGTTTGGCTTCGGCGGGGGCCATCCAGTTGTTCGTGGGGCCTGCGTCTTCCCTCTTCTGTGTGCAGATGAAAGTGACGTGTTCGGTGCGCGCCACGTCGCTAGGGTCGCTGCGGTGCAGGTAGCAATTCGGGTAGGTCTTCTCGTTCAGCCGCCAGGTGCGGCCGCCGGCCAGCATCTCCTGCGTGAGCCGCTCGCGTTCCTGCTCCGAACCGTCGCACCACGTGATGCGGGTCGGCCGCGTCAACTGTGCGACTTCCTGCACCCAATGTTCCAGCGGTGTGGACACAATGCCCCCAGGATTTCTTGCCGATGGTGCGCCGCCGGGCCGGGAGGACCACACGGCGGGGGCCTCACTTCAGGCAGCGATAGCGCGCGGCAGTAGCGGGAAAAAGTCTAGGCCACATCCCGGCGAAATGCAACGCAGCGTCCTGGGCGAATTGCCCAGCGGGAAAAGATCTCTGTGAAGCGCGTATAATCGCGCCATGTACGCGCGGAAGCTGAAAGTAGACGTGGTCATCGGAAGTGAGATCCGGCCTTGCCCCCTCGACTGGCTCGATAGCTTCTCGATGCGCAATTTCACGAACGCCGCCGAATTCGACGACACCCTGCCGACCGGCGAAGGCGCCATGGAAGCGAGTCTGCGCGTGGATCCGGAGCGGCTGGCTGCCGCTCTGGCCGCCTGGTTCACGCAGCGTGGTAAAGGGAATGGGAAACCAGTGGAAGTCCGCGTCCGAGAGGAAGAACGGGCGGCCAGACAGACGGAGGCTAGCCCTCAGTAGTAATTCTCAAAGAAGAATTTCTGCTCGAAGAATTTCCTCTTCCACGCCGGGTTTACGCGGTCCAACAGCATCGCCTCCGCCGCACCGAGATAGTAGAAGACGACGCGCTTGTAATTCCCCAGCGGAAGCCCGGGCAGTTCACCGAGAATGTTCTTCCGCCAGTAGCTTGCCACCTGGCTGAACGGCGTGTAGTCCGGCAGTTTCTGAAATTCGGGCGTGGGTGTGTATTCCGCTGCCGCGCGCTCCGCAACGCGTAGCTCCGTGTAGCGCGCCACGCCCTCCTGCCAGTTCTGGAACGAAAGGTATCGGTAATCGCTCTCAGACAACAGCTTTTTGAAATCCTCTCGCACTTTGCGATAGGCCGTTACTTTTTCCCGCAACGCGGGGCCATCCGGAGCCGCGAGCGCCTTCGACAGAGTCACGCACATTGCGCGAAACGCCTCCTGCACTTCCTCTTTTTCGTAGGGGAAGGGGAAGTTCAGCATCCACATCCCGGAATTGTCGCCGCCGGAGAGATCGAGTGCCTTCACGCTGGCGGCATAATCTGGCTCAGAGTACTCGAGTTGGTGGAAATGTTCGTGTAACAGTGCGATGACCCACGGCGACGATGTTTTCGACATCGTCTTCTCCGCCTCTCCCACGACGATTGTCGGGATCGTCCCCACCGCTTCAAACGTGGCGAGAAAGGCAGGATCGAACTGGCGCTTGCGATAAAAGATTCGGCTATTGAGGAGTTCGTCGTAACCGGCATCTGCGAAATCCTTGCTCGGCTCGGTGTGCCGGATCAGGAACTCATATTCAGGGGTGATGAGGAGGATCGCGAAGGGAGCTTTGCTCCAGCCCGGCCAGATTTTGTCCTGGATTTGATCCGCGAGCCGGTACAACTCCGCAATGCGAATCCGGTCTGCCACAGGAATCGTAGGCACTGCCTGGGCCGCCGCGGATCCTGGCAACAACAGGATTGGAGTTAGAAGGAGCAATGCCGCAGGGAACACCCGGCAGATTGTGTAAGAACGTCGCACGGAAAATCCTCAAGGTGGTTGGACGGGGGAGGAAGGAATACGTAAGCGCCCGAGTAATCGAGAGACAACTACTGCCGCGTCGCCACCGTCTGCCGTGACGTTTGCTCCAGGACGGCGCGAATCCGCGGGAGCGCCGCGCGTGCCGCTTCTTCTCCGGCGGCGATCAGCTCCGGCGATCGCCGGAAATCGTCCCAAACTATTTTCTTCACGTCCGGCTCGATCAAGACGTCTGCTTCCTGAAGCCAGCGGATGTTGGCGTGGCCCTGGATGATGGCGAAGGAGCGCCCGATCACGTCGGCGACGCTTCGCGGTTTCTGGTCGCTGGAGGATTCGAGGTACACGGCGATAACAATATCTGCGCCAAGCTGTCGCGCCGCGCTCACCGGCACCGGCGCGGCCACAAAGCCGTCCACGAGCGTCATCCCTTGATGTTCCACGGGCAGAAAGAGTCCGGGATACGCGCACGAAGCGCGTAGCGCCGGTCCGATCAATCCACTCGTGAAGTAGACCGCCGCCCCCGAATTCAGGTCGGTGGCCGCGATCGCCAGCGGAATGCGCAGCTCCTCGAATCGCTTCGTTTCGGTGAAATAGCCGAGGTAGTTCTCCAGCCGTTCGTTCGTGGCCAGGCCCATCCAGGAAACCGTCCACCGCGCGAAATCTTTGAACTGGGTGACGATCGCTTTGCGCTCCATCACCTCCAGCGGCACGCCCGAAGCATAGGCCGCCGCGATCAGGGCGCCCACGCTGGTACCGGAGATGCAGTCGATGGGGATGCCGTTCTGCTCTAACACGCGAAGGACGCCAATGTGAGCAATTCCCCGCGCGAAACCCCCGCCCAGGGCGAGTCCGACGCGAGGGCGGTCCTTGGGCTTTTGCTCGGGCTCGGCGTAGGCGAAGTCGCGCATCCGCCCGACCGCACCCTGCAGCCAACTAAACACCGTGCTCACTTTCGGTCTCCTCATCATTGGACACGATAAACCCGATGAAGGATGTCTGCGCAGGCGGTTGACCCGTACATGCCCGTCTTGTAACCTGCTCGTTTGGCGGCGACGCAGCTCGAGTCGCCTTCCGCGCCCCAGTGAGGAAGGCCAAGTGATGAAGCGACGATTTGAACGAGTGGCCGTGCTGGGCGCGGGGACGATGGGCGCGCGAATCGCCGCGCACATTGCCAACGCCGGTTTCCCTTGCTTCCTGCTGGATATCGTCCCTTCCGAGCTGGCCCCCGACGAGAAGAAGAAAGGTCTCTCGCTCGATCATCCCGACGTGCGCAACCGCATCGTCCACGCGGGCCTCGACGCGGCGCGCAAATCGCGTCCCGCGGCGTTTTTCACGGCGGAGAGCGCGCGGCTCATTACTCCCGGCAACTTTGAAGACAATCTCGACTGGTGCGCCCAAGCGGACTGGATTATCGAAGCCGTGGCGGAGAATCTCGAGATTAAGCGCGGCCTTCTTTCGCGCGTGGAACAACACCGCCGGCCCGGCACCCCGATCACGTCCAACACATCGGGCCTGCCCATTCGACAGATCGCCGAAGGCCGCTCGGAAGATTTCCAGCGGCACTGGGCGGGCACGCACTTCTTCAATCCACCGCGGTACATGAAGCTCGTCGAACTGATTCCCGGGC
>JBGQGH010000063.1:0-18434 GCA_041497315.1 Terriglobia bacterium
GCGATTGCGCCGATCGCGGTACGCGTAGCGTTCCGCGCGATTCGCGGCCTCCTGCGCGGACTGAAAGAGCTTGCTCTTGGTGAGGAAGAATCCCTTCGTGCGCCTCAAATATTTTTTGCGGCGCGCGCGTCGCTTCGTTCCGCGTTTCACTCTAGCCATGTTTTGTCTCCTCGATAGACCCGGAGAGCCCGCCGGGGCGGGATCGAAGGGTTCGCTTAAAGGTTTTCACGCCGAAAGAAAAGAGGTGGAGCGCCCGCGCACATTTTCGCCCGCCAAATCACTCGGCATGCGAGTAATGCGAGAAAACCTGCGAAGTGCTCCACGGCGTGTTGAGAACATGAGCGCCCGAATTCAGCGCCGACGAAGTGTCCCTTCTTGCTGGGACCGCTGGCCGGCAGGCCCGCCGTGGCGGGAAATCGCGCTGCCTGGCACAGCGAAACGAATCACTCTTTACTTGACACCGACGACTGCTTCTAAGCGTACGGCAACATCCGCCGCACGTGCTCGGCGTCGCTTGGATGCACGAGCGTCAACTTCTTCAAATGGCGCATGCGCTTCGGAGCCTTCGTGCCCATCAAATGGCGCTTGCCCGAATGTCCGCGCAGAATCTTCCCATTCTTCGTGAACTTGAAGCGCTTGGCGGCGCCGCGGTGCGTCTTCAATTTCAGTTTTGGTTTCGATCGGTTCCTTGGCACTTGCTCTCCTCAGCCCCGCTTCAGGCTTTTGCAGCCGCCGGCGTGCCCTTCTTCGGCGCCAGCAGAGCCATCAAGATATTCGCTTCCATGCGCGGCCCCAGCTCCAACTGCGCGTGCTCGGCAATCTCTTTGAGCAGGCGATCCATCTTCGCCCGGCTCACTTCCTGGTGAGCCATTTCCCGGCCGCGATGAAAAATCATCGCCTTCACTTTGTGCCCTTCGCCGAGGAACCGTATGATCTGGTTCTTCCGCACCTGGTAGTCGTGCTCGGCGGTGGCCGGCCGGAACTTCACTTCCTTGAGCTGCGTGGTCTTGTGATGCTTTTTCTGTTCGTGCTTCTTCTTGTTTTCCTGGTAGAGGTATTTGCCGTAGTCGGTGATTTTGCAGACCGGCGGATCGGCCGTGGGCGAAATCTCCACCAGGTCGAGCCCCCGTTCGCGAGCCAGTTTGACGCCCTCGAACGGCTGCATCACGCCGAGCTGCGTTCCGATATCGTCAATCACCCGGATTTCCCGCGCCCGGATCCGTTCGTTGACCCGGATGCGGTCCATCGGCCGAAAACTTCGCTCAGCGATAAAGCCACCCCTTTTTCCCCGGCCGTCAGGCCCAGGGCACTCCGACAACCCACCCAGGAACGCATGCTACACCATGCACCGTGTGGCGCAAGGGGACGAGAGTATAGCACAGGATTCTTGTCTGGAATTCTCGATTCATGGGCCGACTCTTGGGGGCTGTCGCCGCGCCCTCAGAAGGCCACCGGCAACTGTTCCGGCCCGCGAAATATGAACCCTTTCCGCCAACGGACCGATTCCGCCGGCACCCCGAGACGCAGATGGGGGAACCGGCGGAACAGCGTCGTCAGAGCGATTCTCCCTTCCAAACGCGCGAGCGGCGCACCCAGGCAGAAATGCGCGCCGAACCCAAGCGCGAGGTGCTTGTTTGGCTCCCGCGTGATGTCCAATGTGTCTGGATCAGGGAACTGAGATTCGTCGCGGTTGGCCGAGCCGAGCACCGCCACCACCAGATCACCGCGCAGGATGGTCACGCCACCGATGGTGACGTCTTCACGCGCAAGCCGAGCGCTGGCCATCTCCGCTGGGCTGGTGTACCGCAGGAGTTCCTCGACCGCCGACTCGGCCAGTGCCGGGTTTTGTTGTAGGCGGTCAAGCTGCTCGGGATGCTGGATCAGCGCCAGCGTCCCACTCGCGATCAAATTGACAGTCGTTTCATAACCGGCGAGGAGGAGCAGGAAGACCATGGCCGCGAGCTCATCTTCGTTCAGTTTATCGCCCGCCTCTTCGGCCTGGACCAGCGCTGTGACCAAGTCGTCCTGTGGCTGGGCGCGCCGCTGCGCAAATAGCTTGCGAAAGTAACGCAGGATCATCCAGAAGTTTGGCAGCGCGCGCAGGATATCGAAGCGGGATGACGGTGAAACCAGCGCCCGCGACCACGCGTGAAATCGCAGCCGATCCTCCGCGGGAATCCCCAGCAGGTCGGCAATAATTGTGAGGGGAAGCGGCAACGCAAATTCGCGGACAAGCTCCATCCGCGTGTTGGGCGTCGCGGCATTCAGCAGGTCTTCACTCACGCTCTGAATCCGCTCGCGGAGCCGCTCAATCAGTCGCGGCGTGAACGCCTTGTGCACCAGCGTTCGCAAGCGTGTGTGGTCGGGAGGGTCCTGGGTCAGCAGGCCGCGCGTGAGGGGCTTGGCAATGCCGGAGCGCAAATACCACGGCGCCTTGGACGACCAATCATTCGCGAACCGCTCGTCCTTGAGCACCAGGAGCACGTCGTCGTAGCGCGTCACCAGCCATACCGGCTGCCCGGTCTGCAGCCGCGTTGGGAATACGGGAGCTTCGGCGCGCAACCGCGCGTAGAACGGATAGGGGTTGGCCTTGAATTGTGGGCTGCCAAGATCCGGCGCCCGAATCTTCTCCACGCGCATCTCCCGCGCCAAAGGTAACACGGACTGGGCCGAGTCTTGGGTCTGTCCCCCCGCCCTTCCCCGCCTGGGTAGCACCGTCACTCCTGACGGTGCGCCTTGCCGCCGGCGCCTGCCGCAGGCATGGCACGCCTCTTGGCCGCGCGCCCACTCGAGAATATTACTGGACAATAACAGAAAAGCGCTTTACTCTGTCGTTCAGTCGCCCCCCGATTACCGACTAGCGAGGAGTTTTCCGCCAGGAGACGACATGCGAATCAAGATCCTCTCATTCCTCACCCTCTTGTTGCTGATGTGCCCGAGCACTCTACTGGCACAGCGGCGAAGCAGCAGCTCGCGAAGTAGCGGCCGAAGTTATTCGAGCTCCACACGAAGCCACTCCCCAGCCTCCCGCCGCTCCTCATCCAGTAGCGTCCACGTCCCCAGTTACACCCGCAAGAATGGCACGAGGGTCCGCAGCTATGACCGGAGCAGCAGCGGAGCGGGAACCAGCGCGCCGCGCGCCAGAACGAATTCTCGCACCAGATACACTTCGCGGCGTTCGTCCGGCGAGACTCGCAGGGGAGAAATCTCATCTCTGGCAGTGCATGGCTCCAATGGACGAATTCAGCGAAGTCAAGAGGCGAAGGATGAGTTCATGAGGCAGACCAACTACTCGCACGGCAGGCCGGGCTACGTCATCGACCACATCGTGCCCCTCGCTTGCGGCGGGGCCGATTCTCCCAGCAACATGCAGTGGCAAACGGCCGCGGAAGCCACGGCAAAGGACAAACTCGAGAGAAAAGGATGTAAGTGAACACCCTTGTTCAACGATTGAGGAAATGAGATTGTTCGGCACGCCGATGAATTCAAAAACCCCCTGCGTCGCCTCAAATGAAGCAATTCTCCCAATCAACGACAACTCGGCATAGCGAGCCGCTAAAGCTTTTGCTCGCAGTCTCCCTGGTCTCGCTGGCTTTCCAAACCCAGCCGCGAAAACTGGACGCCACCGCCGTCTATCAACTCGCCAAACCGGCGCTGGTGTTGATCACGGCGAAGACTACGACGGGCGAAACCAAGCAGGGCAGCGGCGTCATCTTGAGTGCGGACGGGCTGATTGCCACCAATCACCACGTCATGAGTGGCGCTGTCAGCGCGCAAGTAAAGCTGGCCAACGGGGATCTCTACGAGGACGTCACTCTGGTGGACACCGACGAGCGCAAAGACCTCGCCCTGCTGAAGATTCGCGCTGCGAATCTGCCCACTGTGCAACTGGCCGATTCCGAAAGTTTGCAGGTGGGGCAAACCATATTTGTTCTTGGCGCTCCCTTTGGCCTCGAAGGTTCCCTATCTCAGGGACTGGTCAGCAGCATCCGCCCGGGCGCTGAGATCCAGTCCAAACTTCGGGGGTTTCGCGTCATCCAATTCACGGCGCCGATTTCGCCCGGAAACAGCGGCGGGCCGTTGCTCGACGAGTGGGGCAAAGTTGTGGGACTCGCATTCGCCAATCTCCCCGAGGGGCAGAATTTGAATCTCGCCATCCCTTCGAATTACCTCAGCGCCCTCGTCAACGCGCCTTCTGGCGCCTCCCACCCGCTGACGAAGATGTCCGCGCCCAGCACACCTGCGGCGGAAATCACGCCGGCCGCGGCATTATCCTCCGCGAAAACCATCTGCATTTGGGTCGTCTCGGGAAGTCCCGTCTTCAAGACCGAGGTCACCAACAAACTCAACAAATGGGGAAAGCTGAAGATCGTCTCTTCACCCGACGACGCAGACCTGATCTTGCGAATTGCGCAGACGGGAAGGTTCAACATGAACACCGGGGCGGGCAATCAAGCCACCGCCCTCTTGATGCAACGCGAGTCCGGCCAGGAATTATGGGGCACCACCAAGGGCGGCACCTGGTCCATGCGCGGATGGAGCGAAGCCTGGGTCGCCCGCGCCATCGCCGACGAGTTCATCAAGTTCTACAAATCGATCGCCGCTCCATCCGCCAAGAAATAGCCCTCGCCTTGTTGCGCACCCTCTCGCTGTCCTTTGATCCTGTCGCGGCGCCTCTTGCCGCTCCGCGTAGTTTGTAGCGCCGGGCTTCAGCCCGGCAGGTTGAGGAAGTACCCTAAGGCTCGGGTCCTCAGCGGCTAACACAACCCCTTCAGACGTGCCAAACCCATACGGTTTCGAGACAAATCGGCTACCCTCGCGCAGCGACCCTCTAATTCCATCATAGCAGGTGTGTTAAGCATTCGCGGCTTCCAGCGACGTCGTCTCTCGTTCGACAAAAAGTCCTGTTGACGGTCAACAGCAGTGTGGTATGGTATGTATTCCTGTTGACCGTCTAAAGGAGCTTATGCCCACTTCCAAAGCGGAAGTCTTGCAGGGAACACTCGATCTGCTGGTTCTGAAGACGCTCGATTCGATGGGGCCGATGCACGGCTTCGGAATCTCCCTGCGCATCCAGCAGGTTTCCCGGGAACTGCTGCAATTGAACCAGGGAACGCTCTACCCCGCCCTGCTGCGCCTGGAGCAGCACGGCTGGATCACTTCCAAGTGGGGGATTTCGGAGAATAACCGCAGAGCGAAGTTTTACTCACTGACCCGCGCCGGGCGCAAGCAGCTCGAGGAGGAAGCGGAAAGCTGGGATCGCATGTCCGCCATGATCAACCGGGTGCTGAGGACGAGCTAACTGATGCGCGAAATTCTCCGCGAGTTCAGCCACCGTCTCACCGCGCTCTTCCGCCGCCGTCATCTGGAAGAAGAGCTGGACGCCGAGCTGCGTTCGCACCTGGAGATGTCCGTGGAACTGAATCTGCGCAAAGGCATGACCGCCCAGGAGGCTCGCCGCGAGGCGCTGCGGGGCTTCGGCGGCGTCGAGCAAGTCAAGGAGACCTACCGCGACCAGAGAGGAGTACCCATGATCGAAACATTCCTGCAAGACACGCGCTTCGGCTTCCGGATGCTGCGGCGCAATCCGGGCTTTTCTCTCCTGGCGATCCTTTGCCTGACCTTGGGGATCGGGGCCAATGCCGCGGTGTTCAGTTGGATCGAAGGCACGCTGCTGCGTCCGTTCCCGGCTGTGGCCAAGCAGGACAGGATGATGGCGCTGACGGGAACGACTCGCGGCGTATCCGGCTCGACGGGCGTTTCCTGGCCCGATTTCCTCGATTTTCAGAAGAACTGCACGCTGATCGAATCGTTCATCGGGGACCGGATCATGGGGACGACGCTCAGCATCGGGGACCGCGCGGAGCGTGCCAGCGGGAGCATCGTCTCGGCGAATTACTTTGATGCGCTGGGAGTGCGTCCGATTCTGGGGCGCGGGTTCGAACCCGGCGAAGACTCGGGGCGCAACGCTCATCCCGTGACCGTGATCAGTTACCGGACCTGGAAAGACCGCTACAACGACGATCCGGGAATCATCGGGAGGACGCAGCGCCTGAACGGCGTGCAGCATGCGATTGTGGGCGTCGCGCCCGAAGGATTTTACGGGACGTTTGTAGGCTATGAGTTTCAGTTTTGGGTCCCCGCTTCGATGCAAGAAACTTTTGACGCCACCGGATACAAGCTGGAAGATCGCGGCGCGCGGTGGATTGAAGGTTTCGTGAGACTCAAGCCCGGCGTGACTCCTCAACAGGCTCAGGGGGAGATTTCCGCTGCGGCGAAACGCTTGGAAAATGATTATCCGACGACAAACCGCGGCAGCGGGATCAAGCTATTCCCGCTGTGGCAAACTCCGTTCAACCAGGCGGGCACGCTGCTCCCAACACTCGAAATCGCTCTCGCCGTGGTGGTGTTTGTGCTCCTGATCGCGTGTGCCAACGTCAGCAACCTCCTGCTGGTCAGGGCTTTCGCGCGACGTCATGAAATGACGGTGCGGCTGGCGCTGGGTTGCGGGCGCGGCCGGCTGCTGCGGCAGCTTCTGGCGGAAGGGTTGATCCTCTCCGCTCTCGCCGCGGCCGGCGGGCTCGTCGTTGCGCACTGGTGCCACAACGCGCTGGTACTGCTTTTTCCGGCCCCGAAAGGGATCGTGATCCATCTACCGGGTAAAATCGACTGGCGCGTGCTGGCGTTGAGCGCGGCGGTTGGCGTGATCGCAACCTTGCTGTTCGCGCTGGTTCCAGCGCTGCAGGCGGGCAAGATCGATCTGGCCGGCGCGCTGAAGTCCGAATCAGGTGGAGTGGTGGGCGGCCGCGGTAAAGCGCGGATCCGCTCGAGTCTGGTTCTGGTGCAAGTGTCGCTGAGCTTCGTACTTCTGGTAGGAGCGGTTCTGCTGATGCAGAGCCTGCAGCGAATGCAACAGGCGAGCCTGGGCTTCTCGTCGCAGGGAGTGCTGGCGACCTCTGTCGATTTGTTCGCGGCGGGATACGACACGAAGCGCGCGAAGATTTTTGAAGACGAACTGTTGGATCGCCTCCAAGCGCTCCCCGGCGTGCAGTCGGCCGCGTTCTCGCGAATCCGGCCGTTCAGTTACCGGACGTATTCATCCGCTCCGATCGCTGTGGAGGGGTATCAATTCGCGCCCGACGAGCAGCCGACGGTGGATTACAACGAAGTGGGTCCTGCGTATTTCGTGACCATGGGCATCCCGCTGGTGTCTGGCCGCGAGTTCACGCGGCGGGACAACGAAACCGCGCCGCCCGTGGCCATCGTGAATGAACCGATGGCCGCGCAATACTGGCGCGGTAAAGATCCCGTCGGCGAGCGCTTCCAGTCCAATGGCCGGTGGATTCAGGTCGTCGGCGTGGCAAAGCTTTCAAAGTATGGGACGATCCAGGAGAGGCCAAAGCCATTTTTCTATGTGCCACTGCGCCAGTTTTTCTCGGTGCAAGGGAGCCTGCAAGTCCGGACACAGCAGAGTCCCTCGGCGATGGCGGCGGCGCTGGTGCAAGAGGTCCATGCGCTGGATCCAGACTTGGCGCCGCAAGAGACAATCACCATGCGGGAACAGGTGGATCGCATCGGCTACACACAACGGCTCGGGGTCACGCTCCTCAGCGTTTTTGGAGGAATGGCGCTGCTGCTGTCCGCGGTGGGACTCTACGGGGTGATGTCCTACGCGGTGTCGCAGAGCACGCGCGAACTTGGGCTGCGCATGGCGCTGGGCGCGGGCGTATCGGATTTGATGCGGCTGGTGATACGCAACGGGCTCGTGTTGACGGCGGACGGCATTGTCCTGGGCGCGGTGGCGGCGCTGGGATTGACGCGGCTGCTCGGGGACATGCTGTACAAGGTGAGCCCGCGTGACCCGCTGGCGTTCGGGGCGGCGCTCGTGGTGATGACGATCGTCTCGTTGGCAGCGTGTTTCTTGCCGGCTTGGCGCGCGTCGCGGACTGATCCGGTGAGGGCGCTGCGGGATTGAGGAAGAAGCGCGCGGCGTGGGTGCAGAGCACCGTGTAAGTGACTGTTGGTGCAAACTTTGTGAAAGAAATGGTTTCCCTTCGGCCCGACCATACGCAGAGTGGGACAAGATACGGGATTTCGCCAACTTGGCTTGTGCCGAGAGCCTCCTGAGACCCTTAGGAAACTGTCCTGACTTGCCCTCCCCAAAACCACTCTCACTGGCCGAAGCCTCCTAAGTCGCTTAGTCTCGAAGCCTAAGACTTGGCAGGCAAAAGGGGGGATACCGATTCCCTCATTCGAATTAACCTCCCCATTACCGTCACTCTTGACTTCTCACGCCAGCCGCGGTAACATGTGGTACAGAGTCCGGGTGATGGACTTCACTTCCGTTCGCGGGATTGGCCGGGACGCCAACTCTTAGTCCCTCCTGCCTCTGCGCTTCAAATTCTCTTTGAGGATCGAGCTTTCGCCATGCGTGGGAATTCTGCTATTTTCTGGGTCTCGCCCTCCCGAGACTTCGGGACCGGATGGTATGTTGCCGGTCGTAGCGGGTACTTGCTGCTTCTTCGACTCCTCCGTCCAACCTCGAACCTCCAATCTCGAACCCCATTTTCACAACCTAACTCCTCTGGAATCCATACTTACGAAAAAACGGTGCTAAATCCAGGTTGTAACTCCCCCAGAATCAATACATACAAATCTAAAGGACTTAAAGTCTCCTGGAATCAATACTTACGCAAAAGGGGGGAGGGGGGGTACAACGGATTGCCAGTCCACGTTTTCTTCGCAAATTCCGGGAGCCGGCAATCCACCTGTGGGCAAAAGAGGAGGGCTACTCGATGACCAACTCTCCCGAAGTCACGTGCGCGTCAATCGTCGATTTTCCCGAACCGCGCCAGCGGAACATTCGCCAGATTCCGCCCTTGTCCACACGGAAGGCGGACGCATCCAGGTTTCCCGCCAGCACGAATCCATCCGCCGTCCCCACATCGGAAAGGGAACCCAGATGAATCGTCATCAATCCGGCTCGCAGCAGCGCTCGAGTGTCCCCGCGCATGCCGGAGATATTCAGGTCTCCCGCCAGCATCGAGACAGCCACGCTCGCGGACTCCGGCAGTTCCACCGTCGCCTCCGACCCTCGCGGCAGATCCGAAATCTCCACCAGGATCGGCCGGCGGTCGCGATCGATGTGGACCTTGGCGGTGGCCGCGAGTTCCGGGCTGACGCCGCCGATGCTCACGCGCACGTCAGTTCCCGGTTTGCCGACGATCTTTACGCCGCCGCTCGCGATGCGTACTTCGATGGAGTTCCCGGCCGGAAGGCGCCGTCCATCCGCGATTTCCTCGCTCCACTGATAGAAACCCATCGCGCCGATGAGCAGGATGATTCCGAGCCATGCAAAGAGACGTTTCACTGCACACCCCCAGCACTGGTATGTACGCAGCGGCAGCCACATTTGTTCCTGGCGATCCCCGCGCGGCTCGAGAGGAGAGTTGACGCCAAACTTTCTCCTCCCGGGGCAAAGCGAATCTGTGTGACGATAATTGCTTCTGAGGGAAGGGGAACCATGACCAAGACGACCAGGCCCGCGGCCAACGAATACGCGCCGTACTACGAGAGATATATCTCACTCGTTCCGAGTGATGACATCCTCAACGTGCTCGAGACCCAACTCCCACAGATGACGGCCACGTTTTCCGGTCGCAGCGAGCGCGATGGAAATTTTCGCTACGCCCCGGACAAGTGGTCGGTGAAAGAAGTGGTCGGCCACATCGCCGATACCGAACGCATCATGGCCTATCGCGCCCTGCGCATCTCGCGCGGCGATCAGACGCCGATTCCCGGCTTCGAGCAGGACGACTACGTTCGCGGCGGGCGTTTCAGCCCGCGCAAGCTCGCCGATCTGGTGGCGGAGTTCGCGGATGTGCGCATGGCCAGTCTGGCGTTTTTTCGTTCGCTGGACGCGGAAGCCTGGGGCGCGCGCGGCGTAGCCAACAAAGATGAAGTCACGGTCCGCGCGCTGCCCTTCATCATCGCCGGCCACGTGCTCCACCACCGGCGCGTTCTCGAAGAGCGCTACTTCCCGGCCATCCCTCGCGCCTGAGCTGGGCAGCGGGCGAAACCAGATTATTTCTGGTATCCCGGTCCACGCAACACTTTTCCGGGGAGCGCGTCGGTTGCTTTGCCTTCCGCGATCACCGGCACGCCGTTGATCAGCACGTACCGCATGCCCTCCGAAAGTTGATTCGGATTTTCAAACGTCGCGCGGTCGGTCACCGTTTCCGGATCGAAAATGACGATGTCCGCCCACATCCCGGCCTTCAGCACGCCGCGGTCGGCCAGCCGCATCCGCTGCGCCGGCAGCGCGGTGAATTTACGGATGGCCTCTTCCAGCCGCAACTTCTTCTCCTCGCGGACGTACTTCCGCAGGATGCGCGGAAACGTGCCGTACGCGCGCGGGTGCGGATGCTCCTTGCCCAGCAAGCCGTCGGGCGCGGTGCCTTGCGAATCGTTGTCCACCGAGACCCAGGGCTGCACCAGCGCCAGCGCCACGTCCGGCTCCGACATGCCAAAGACGGCGACGTACGTGAAGCCATTGTCCTGGATCAAGATGTCGAAGATCGTGTCGATGGGGTCCTTGCCCCACATCTTGGCGATCTCCGCGATGGTCTTCCCTTGCAGCGGCAGCAAATCCGGGTTGTGCACCACGCTGACCAGAATGCCCTCCGGGCCTGGCACTTCGTGCCATTCGTTGTCCCACGCGGTGGAGGGGGTCTCCATGTCCTTGCGGATTCGCGCCCGCATGGCCGGATCTTTCAGGCGCTCCACCATCTTTGCTTCGCCGCCATCGTGCGCCCACGGCGGAATGAACGCGGAAAAAGAATTGAACCACGCGGGATACGCGTAGGTGTTCGCGCTGATGTCCACGCCGGACGCGCGCGCCTTTTCGATGTGGGCCACGATTTCCGGCATGCGGCCCCAGTTCGGCTTGCCCGCCGCTATCAAGTGCCAAATCTCCACGGGGATTTTGGCTTCGCGGCCGATGTGAATCGTTTCATCGAGCGCGGCGATGATGGCGTCACCTTCACTGCGCATGTGCGTGGCGTAAATTCCGCCGAACTTCGCGCTCTCCGCGGCCAGCGCGATTAATTCCTCGGTGGTGGCGTACGGCGCTGGCGCATATTGCAGTGACGTCGAGAGGCCCACCGCGCCGTCGCGCATCGCTTCGCGCACCAGAACTTTCATCTGCGCAAGTTCCGCGGCGCTGGGCGCGCGGTTGCCATCGCCCAGCACCATTCGCCGCACCTGCGTCGCGCCGACGTAGCTGCCCAGGTTGATGCCCATGCCTTGCTTTTCGAGGCGCGCGAAATACTGGCGGAAGGTGCGCCAGTCCGGCGTCAGCTTGAAATGGTCGTAGCCGATCTGGTCCGCAAGGATGATCGCGTCGTTGAGCGGCGCGGCTGAGCCGCCTTCACCGGTAAATTCCGTGGTGATTCCCTGGAAAATTTTAGACGGAAGATGAGGATTCACAAGCATCGTCAATTCCGATTGCCCCAGCATGTCAATGAAACCTGGAGCGACCACCATCCCGCGCGCATCAATCATGTGCTTCGCCTCCGCTTGCGGCAGATAGCCGATCGCTGCGATCTTGCCGTCACGAATCGCGACGTCGCCGGAATACCACGGAGACCCCGTGCCGTCCACGATGTGGCCGTTACGGATCACGATGTCGTACGGCGCTTCGGGATTTCCGCTCGCAAGCGGCGCATTCGCAGGAGCCAGGCCCAGAACCACACTCGCGGCTGCCATCAGCGTGGCCAGCAACCAAAACCTTTTTTTCATGGAATCTTCTCCCAGCGCGGAAGAGTATCGCGGCTCGAGATCGAAAGTAAGGGGAAAACGATGGCGCGCCCGGAGAGATTCGAACTCCCGACCCTCTGGTTCGAAGCCAGATGCTCTATCCAGCTGAGCTACGGGCGCGCAGCAATCAAGTCTACCGAAAATCCGATTGCATAACCAAGAAAATGAGGCCCCGCCACGCATCAATCCCACTCGCCTAGCTCGACTCAATTTTCTGCTCGTAGCCGGCGCACTGGATGACCGGCAGACTCGGATACTTCGCATAGGACGGATCGCTGGCCGACAATTCGCATAGATAGAACGCGGAACCTCGCGCCGATTCGATCCGCCTCGCGTGCGCGCAATCCGCGCAGAGTCCGGCGAGGGCCACCGCACCCTCTCGGGCGTCTCCTTCCGTCATGCAGAAAGGATACCTCATTCACGACGAGCCGATTTCCCCTACAATGGGCAGCTTCATGAGCAATCCTGGAATCCAGCCCGATCTCGAAGCGTCACCCGCGCGCTGGTGGGCGCTCGCCGTACTCACGACTGCGGCGCTGCTGGAAATGACCACGTGGTTTTCGGCCGCGGCGGTATTGCCGCAACTCCGCAGCGCGTGGCAACTCTCGCCCAGTGTCAGCGCGCTTCTGACGATCTCGGTGCAGCTTGGATTTGTGGCCGGATGTCTGATCTCCGCCGTATTGAACCTCGCGGACTTGGTTTCGCCACGCCGGCTGATGCTGCTCGGCGGAATCGCGGCCGCGGGCGTGAATGCGGCGCTGCTCGCAAGCGCGGGCCCGGCTTCCGCGCTGCCGCTGCGCTTCCTCACCGGCGCGAGCTTGGCTCTGGTCTATCCACCCGCGCTCAAAGTGATGTCCACGTGGTTCCGCCGCGGGCGCGGCGCCGCGCTGGGCGGGATGGTCGGCGGACTCACGCTGGGCTCGGCGATGCCGCATTTGCTCAACGGCCTGGGCGGCATCGAATGGCGGCGCGTGATCGTGCACACATCGCTGCTCACCGTGGCGGGCGGAATCCTGGCGGAATTCATCGGCAGCGATGGGCCGTTCCCGTTTCCGCGCGCGGTGTTCGATCCGCGGCAGGCTGCGCGCGCGTTTGCGAACCGCGGCGTGCGCCTGGCCACGCTCGGATACTTCGGCCACATGTGGGAGCTTTACGCCATGTGGACGTGGTTCGCAGCCTTCTTTGCTGACGTGCTGACGCATCGCGGCGCGATTTTCAGCGCGAACGCGCCGGCCGAAGCCGCGCTGGGAACATTCGCCGTGATCGGCATCGGCGGATTAGGCTGCACGGCCGGCGGGTGGCTCGGCGATCGCTGGGGTCGCACGCGCACGGCGGCGCTCTCGCTCGCAATTTCCGGCGGGTGCGCGCTGGTGATTGGCGCGAATGGGCTTTCCGCGCTCGCGGTGCTGCTGATCGGGCTCGTCTGGGGATTTTCGGTGGTTGCGGATTCGGCGCAGTTTTCGACCATGGTCACCGAGACAGCCGACCAAAGTTACGTCGGCACGGCGCTGACGCTGCAACTTGCCGTCGGGTTCACGCTGACCGTGGCGACAATATGGCTCGTGCCGGTGCTGCGCGAATCGGTGGGATGGTATTGGTCGCTCGCGATGCTTGCGCTGGGCCCCGCCGGAGGCATTCTGGCCATGCTGCGCCTGATGCGCGCGCCCGAAGCCGCGAAAATCGCCGGTGGGCGCGGGTGATTCTTAGCCCATCTCTCCCGAGGCGGAATTTTGGATTGTGAGAGGTCGAGCGTGCGAAGCCGCGGGCAACCTTACCACTTCACTTCGTTCTTGATCACCACGCCGCCCTTCATAACAAAAACGACGCGCTCCATGGCGCCGATATCCGCAAGGGGGTCGCCGCTGACGGCGATGATGTCCGCAAACTTTCCCGGCTCGATTGTCCCCGCATCTTTCGTCCAACCGAGCAGCTCCGCCGCGTTTGTGGTGGCGGCCTGAATCGCGCCGAGCGTTGTCATTCCTCCGCGCACCAGCGCGCCAAATTCTTTCGAAAGGAAATCCGGATCGTCATCCACGCCATAGGCGATCTTCAGGTGGTGCTTCAACGCGCGTTCGAACGCCGGCTGCTGCAGCGCGAGAATGGCTTTGCCCTTCTCGGCCATGATGGGATCGGCGCCCAGCGAGGTGCCTTGTTCGGCGCCGTGCTGGAACGTGTAGAGCGTTGGCACAAGCCACGTCCCTTTGCGTTCCATGAGCGCGGCGCCTTCTTCATCCAGCGCCGTGCCGTGCTCGATCGAGTCCACACCCGCGCGCACCGCAGCCTTGATGCCTTCAGTACCTTCGGCGTGGGCCATCACGCGCTTGCCGGCGCGGTGCGCGACTTCCACAGCGAGCGCCATCTGTTCCTCACTCAATTCCTGCGTGCGAAAATCGCTGTGGGGGTCCATCACGCCGCCGGTGGCCATCAACTTGATCCAATCGGCGCCGAATTTGATGTCGCGCCGCACGGCCGCGCTCACCTGGTCCACCGAATCGGCAAGGTTTGGCCGTCGCGGGAGGGATTGATCGGGTGCAAGAGCGTCGTCATCGCCGTGCCCGCCGGTGACCGAAATGCAATTGCCCGCCGACGCTATGCGCGGCCCGCGAATCAATCCCCGGCGCACGCTGTCGCGCAGCGCGATTTGTCCGTAGGCCAGGGCGGATTCACAGGCGTCGCGCAATCCGGTGAAGCCGTGATCGAGCCAGATCTGAAGGTTGTGCACGCCCCAGATGGCGGCCTGCGGCGCGGACATGCGCAACGATGCCGTCGGCGATTGGTCCTTCGGATTGTAGAGCGAGTGGTTGTGCGCGTCGATCAGGCCGGGCAGCACAGTGACGTTCGAAAGGTCAATCACGGGCACGCCCGCGGGCGCAGAACTGCCCACGCTCACGATGCGGTCGCCCTCGACGACGATCGTAACGTTTGAAGCGTACTGCCCGGTGCGCACGTCGAGCAGCTTGCCCGCTTTGATGGCCACGCGCGCGGGCGGCGGATTCTGTTGCGCGCCCAGAGGCGTGCAAAGAAAGCTAGAGAAGGCGAAAGTCACCAGCAATTTACGGGCGGAGAACTTCACGGAAGGCCTCCAGAGAGTTCTTGAATGAGCGGCGAGCTTACTCTGCGGAGAAAGAGCAGGCAAGGCCGCGGCACGTCACCAGCGGGAAATGAAGGCTCAGGGATTCGCGGGGTCGCGCAAGGTCTGGCTGCGCACGGAAGCGGGATCGGAAAGGAACTGGTTCACAAGCGGCCCCGCGGAGATGCACGCGAGGCTGACGTGGCCGCACGGCGAATCGAGAGTGATCACCGGCGCGCCAATCGCGGCGGCAAATTTCAGCGCGGGCAGCGGATTCACCACGTGATCCTGCGGAGAAACGATCACCAGAAGTTTCGCGAGGACCCGCTTGGCGACTTCTTCGAGCGTGCCGCCGAATTCCGCAGCCGCATCCATTGACATGATGGCCTGCCGCTGGCGGATTTGATCCCATGCCGCACCGCCGTCGCCTCCGGCGCTCTTTCGCAAATCCGCGAGGAATTTATCGAAGCCGCCTGGCGTCGTGTGCGTCGCGCGGTACGCGGGCGAGGTGATGTGCAGCGCGCTGATCTCTTCGGCCAGCGCGAAGCCGCGCGTGAGCGGCCCTTTGGGATCGCCGTTATTCCAGGCGGGATCGGACTCGATGGCATCAATTTCAGCGGTCCACTGCAGCTTGTCGTATGAAGTGGCTTGCGGCGAGCCCACCATGGGGATGGCCAGGTCCATGAAATCGGGATAGGCGAGAATCCATTCGAACGTTTGCTTCCCGCCCATGGAAATTCCCATCACCGCGTAGAGATGAGAGAGGTGCAGCACCTCGGTCGCGAGCCGCCGCTGGGATTCCACCATGTCGCGGATGGTGAACTCCGGGAAATTTTTCCATTTCTGCGAGGCGCTGTTCGAAGGCGAAGTGGAGACGCCGTTCCCGATCGCGTCCACCAGGATGACGAAATACTTTCCGGTATCCACGACCTTCCCCGGCCCGATATACGACACCGCGTCTTCGGATTTGCCGCCGAGCCAGGAAGGCCAGAGGATGGCGTTTGATTTTTCGGCGTTCAATTTGCCGAGAGTGCGATAGCCCAGGCGGAAATCATGAATCACCGCGCCGCTCTGGAGCTTAAACTCGCCAAGTTCGGCGAATTGAAGCGCGCCCTCCTGGTGCTGTGCACTCTGCCCAGGCACGGCGGATTCGGTGACCTGCACGGAGGACGGCAAAAGCCCGATTAGAAGGAGGCAGAAGACTGACGCGAATCGTGTGGCTAGCTTCACTAAAGGCTCCTAGTCTGAAAACTTCCCGGCAGACTTAACGGCATTCATTTAGGCTTCGATTTGCACGCCTCGAAGGCTGATCGAGTGTCCCCTGCCCAACTAACGAGTGGATGCTTGTTATTGAATGTAACCAGATCCATATCGCCGCCCCCGCCGCTCACTTTGAACTGATAGATCATCGGGTGAAGGACAATGATGTCTATTTCTGGAGCCGTGAAGCGCAGGTGCTGAAATCCTCGATAACGCTGCCGCAACGTCGGACAGGAACCATCACTGGTAGACCACTCTTTGATTTTGAGGCTCTGCTTGATGGCCTCAATTGTGGCCGTCGGATTTTGTCGATGGAGTGTCATGATCTGTTTGTAGATAGAAATTCCATCGGGTACGCGGACAATTGCGCTCAATTTCCCGTCTGCCGCACTCGATATGACGAAGGAAAACTCCAAGACCTCTGGGTATAAATCGCGATAACTCCTGAACGCAATGTAGTTTCCTGGTTCACTTGGAAATGGCAACAGCTCACGCAGAACTGCTCCAAAACGCGCATTTACCCAATCCCAATCAGCGTCTGAGGGCTCCTGGGAGGCAGGCGGAGCTTGAAAAAACAAAGCGGCCGTCAGGACAAGCGTTCGTGCAAGACGAAATGCCATTCAACTTCCCTAGCTCGACGCGCGGGTTTCGACTTCGCGCTGGAGCGCGGCGACAAACGCGTCGAGAGGCTGCGGGCCGAGATCGCCTTTCGTGCGGTGGCGCACGGCGACGGTGCCTGCTTCGACTTCTTTGCCGCCGATGACGAGCATGTAAGGAATCTTCTGCATCTGCGCGTCGCGGATTTTGGCCTGCAGTTTTTCGTTGCGATCGTCGAGATGCGCGCGGAAGCCCGCAGCGGTGAGTTTTCCGGTGACTTGCCGCGCGTAGTCCAAAAATTTTTCGCTGAGCGGCAGCACAGTGGCCTGCACGGGCGCGAGCCACGCGGGAAACGCGCCGGCGTAATGCTCGATCAGCACGCCGAAGAAGCGTTCGACCGAACCCCAGAGCGCGCGATGCACCATGACGGGCTGGTGGCGCGCGCCGTCTTCGTGCACGTATTCGAGGCCGAAACGCCGCGGCAGGTTGAAATCGAACTGCACGGTGGTGAGCTGCCAGGGGCGGCCGATGGCGTCCACAAGTTTCACGTCGATCTTGGGGCCGTAGAAGACGGCTTCGCCGGGCATGTATTTGTAAGGAACGTTTTTGCGCTTGAGCGTGTTGATCAGCGCGCCTTCCGCGCGTTCCCATTCCTCAACGGTGCCGGCGTAGTGCTCTGGGTCCTTGGGATCGCGCCCCGAAAGTTCAACCTCATATTTGTCGAAGCCGAAAACGCGCAGCACCTCCCAGGCGAAATCGAGGCAGCCTTCGACTTCGGATTCGACCTGTTCCGGTGTGCAGAAGATGTGCGAGTCGTCCTGCGTGAACCCGCGGACGCGCAGAAGGCCGTGGAGCACGCCGGAGCGTTCGTAGCGGTACACGGTGCCCAACTCGGCGAGCCGGATAGGCAATTCGCGATAGCTGCGCAGGTGCGACTTGAAAATCAGGATGTGTCCCGGGCAATTCATGGGCTTGAGCTGATAATCGGCCTTCTCCACTTCCATGGGGCCGAACATATTTTCGCGGTAGAAATCGGTGTGGCCGCTGGTCTTCCACAAATCGAGCAGCATCACGTGAGGAGTGAAGACCAGATCGTAGCCGCGCTTCAGCAATTCGCTGCGCAGCCAGTCTTCCATCACCTTGCGCACCAGGCCGCCCTTGGGATGCCAGAAAATCAGGCCCGGTCCGGCAGCCTCCTGAATGCTGAAGAGATCGAGCTCCTGCCCGAGCCGGCGATGGTCGCGGCGCTTGGCTTCTTCCAGCCGATGCAGATACTCGTTCAGCTCCTGCTGAGTGTAGAAGCAAGCGCCGTAGATGCGCTGTAGCTGCGGATTGCCTTCCTGGCCCTTCCAATATGCGCCCGCGACGTTCATCAATTTGAACGCCTTGATTCGCCCGGTCGAAGGAATGTGCGGCCCGCGGCAGAAATCGATGAATTTGCCGGTGGTGTAGAACGAAACCATCAGCTCGGTGGCTTTTTCCTCCACCAATTCGCATTTGAACGACTGGCCCCACTTGCGATAAAGCTCCAGCGCTTCCGGCTTGGGCAGGAGTTTGCGCTCGTTGGGAATGTTTTTGGTGGCAAGCTCGCGCATCTTCGCTTCGATTTTCGCGAGGTCTTCGGGAGTGAACGGCTCCTCGCGCAGGAATTCGTAGAAGAAGCCGGTGTCAATCGGCGGGCCGATGCCCA
>JBGQGH010000064.1:0-18255 GCA_041497315.1 Terriglobia bacterium
AATCGTGGAGCGCGATGACGTCGGCCTGGTGGCAGGCGAGGACGTAGCCGTAGGCCATCCAGCAGGAGCGGCCTTTGCCCTCGGGGCCGGTGTGAAGGCCATTTTCCTCGAGCGTGGCGAAATGAGATTGCACGCGAGGGCCGTCAATCCAGAGGATGCGGACGTCGCCGGGCAGGCGCGAGACCCGCTCGCGCGCTTCGCGGCATTGTTCGGCGGTGGCGCGGCCGAGAGAGAGCACGATCTGGCGGAGATATGTGACGCGCTCGAGTTCATGGAGAATGCCATCCATCGCGGGCCCGTCGAAATCGGAATAGAGCGCGGGCAGGACGAGGGCAATGGGTTGTTGATCCGCGAACCGCTCGAGTTGCTGCTCGAGGAGCTCGAAGCGGTGATTCCCCAACCGGTGCAATGTAGCCACAACGCCTGTCTGATAGAAGTCGGACATGCCGCCTCCTCTCGAAGGAACTGGCTAGATACAGGGCTGGGCTCGGACTGGGCCGCGCTCGGAAAAAATCGAGCGCAGGTAAGATGCAGGGCCCAAACTGACTTGCGGGGCCCCAAAATCCTCGGCAAAGACATTGTAGCGATTGATGCGGGGAGCGCACAAGCAGAAAATCAGGCCGGGAGGGATGAACGGCCGGGAGGTTGTAACGTTTTCGACGGCAGAACGTCTACCATGGATAGGGAAGGGAGGGTAGAGCGTCTACCAACATGACCCAGGAAGCCAAGGAGCGGATGGAACTGGTACAGGGAACGCTGGACATGCTGATCCTGCGCACGCTGCTCTTCGGGCCGGCACATGGGCACCAGATCGCGAAGCATATCCAGCGGACGAGCGACGAAGTACTGCAGGTGGAGCACGGCTCGCTTTATCCCGCGCTGCACCGGCTGGAACGCAAGGGCTGGCTGAGCGCGAAGTGGGAGACGCCGAAAGACCGGAACCGCGAGTTCAAGTACTACCGGCTGACGGCGACGGGCAGGAAACATTTGCTCGCGGAAGAAAAGAAGTGGGGGCGACTGACGGCGGCGATTTCGCGCGTGATGCAACCTGCGGAGGAGAGCTGAGATGAGCGAGCGGCGGTGGTGGAAGCGACGGGGAGCGCAGGAAGAAGATCTCGATAAAGAGGTGCGCGCGCATTTGGAACTGGAGGAGGAAGAGCAGCGGGAGTCGGGGATGTCGTCGAGCGAGGCGTGGAATGCGGCGAAGCGCGCGCTAGGGAGCACGACCTACGTGAAGGAAGAAGTCCGCGAAGCGTGGGGATGGATGTGGCTGGACCGTCTGGCGCAGGACGGGCGGTATGGGATGCGGCAACTGAGGCGGAATCCCGGCTTCACGGTGGTGGCCGTCGTGACGCTGGCGCTTGGAATCGCAGCCAATACGACCATCTTTAGCGTGGTGAACGGCTGGATGTTGCGGCCCCCCAACATCAAAAACCCCGCCAGGGTGGTCAGAATACTGTGCACCAACCCGGCGAAGGGATTCAGCTGGGGATGGGGATGGGACCGCATCCCTGTTTCGGCCCCTGATTTCATTGCGTGGCGGGAGCAGAGCCATGCCTTCGAGGACATGGCTGCGAGCCAAGGGGGCGATTTCACTCTTACCGGAAAGGATGAGCCGGAGCGGCTCACTGGGATGCGCGCGTCCGCAAGCTATTTCGATGTCCTGGGCGTGTCGGCTGCCCTGGGACGGACGTTCCTGCCCGGTGAGGACCAGCCGGGTCACGACCAAGTCATCATCCTGAGCGACGGATTGTGGCAACGTCGGTTCGGCTCCAACCCCAGGGTGGTCGGGGAGATCGTGCGCCTCAATGGCGAGAGCTACACCGTGGTCGGTGTGATGCCCAGCAGCTACCGGCTGGGAGTCTACGGCCCACCACAATTGTGGACGCCGCTCATCTTCGGCCCAGAGAGCATGCTCCCCGCAGCCCGCGAGGACCGCAGCCTAGGCGTTACGGCTCGCCTGAAATCCGGAGTAAGTGTTGAAACGGCAAAGGCGGAGATGGCGGCTCTCGCCCAACGCTCTGAGCAAACTTACCCCGCCACAAGCAAGGGTTGGGGCGCTACGGCAATGACCATCCAGCACTTCATCGCCGATGAGTTTAGCGTTGGCATGAGGCTGCAGATGGGAGTGGTCATCTTTGTCCTGCTCATTGCTTGCGCCAACATTGCCAGCCTGCAGCTTTCCCGTGCCGCCGCGCGCCAAAGAGAGTTTGCAGTCCGCGCGGCTCTGGGCGCGAGTCGTTTCCGCTTGGTCCGCCAATTGCTGGTCGAGAGCCTCCTGATCGGTCTCGCTGGCGGCGGGCTAGGCCTGCTGCTCGCTTGGTGGGGTGTGGATCTCTTCCGTAGCGGCCTTGCTGGGGTCGACTCCGTCGGATCGGCGGCGGCTGAAATCACCATCGATCGCACCGTCGTGGCCTACACGCTCGGCATATCGGTTTTCGCAGCCATCCTTTTCGGCTTGGCGCCCGCTCTTCACCAGACGGGACTGGATCTGCATTCGACTCTCAAAGAGGGCGGCCGGGCGAGTTCGCAGAGCAAGGCCCGCCACCGGACTCAGAGTGTCCTCGTGACCGCGGAAATCGCCCTAGCGCTGGCGCTCCTGATCGGAGCCGGAATATTTGTCCAGGAGTTTCTCGACAAAGTTCATGCCCGGTTTGGAATCGACCCGAATCAGGTCTTGACGGCAAACATCTCTCTTTCCAGCACGCGCTACAAAGATCCCTCCAAGCAGGCGGGCTTCTTCCAGGAAGCCATCCAGCGCCTCGAAGCGCTTCCCGGCGTCATTTCGGCGGGCGCCACCACGCGCCTGGCGCCCAGTCTTGAGGACGAGTACGTGGTCACGTTTAGCATCGAAGGCCAGCCCGCGTCGACACGCACGGAGAGAGCGCGGACGCATTACTTCGCAACCAGTCCGGATTATCTGCGCACGCTGCGGATACCGCTGATTCGCGGCCGGAACTTCCTTCCTTCCGATAGCGCACAGGCACCGCCGGTGGCCCTCGTCAACCAGGCATTTGTTCGGCGTTACTTCCCGAACGAGCAGCCGCTCGGTAAGCACGTGCGGCTCGACACCAGCGCCTCGGACCGTCCAGACTGGAGTGAAATCGTCGGCATAGTGGGTAACGTGAAAAACTGGCTCGAGGAGCGAAGGGAACTGCCTCAGGTCTACGAGCCCTACCCTCAGAGGCCATCCTCGGTGATGACGCTCGCCGTCCGGACGCGCTCCGACCCAGCGGCCTTCGCTCCGATGTTGCGCCGCGCCGTGTGGGGCATGGACAAAGACCAACCGATCACCGCTGTCCAAACCATGAACCACGTGATCGCCGACTCTAGCGCCGGCGGCCGCATGATGAACATCCTCATGGGCACCTTCGCGGGTTTGGGGCTGGCTTTGGCAGCGGTAGGAGTCTTCGGGGTAACGTCCTACACGGTCGCGCAGCGGACCCATGAAATTGGAATCCGTATGGCGCTGGGCGCCCAGAAAAGCGATGTCCTGAGAATGGTGGTGAAAAAAGGAATGGTTCTTGGGGCGTTTGGGATTGGAATTGGCCTCGCGCTGGCGGTTCCATTAGTGTGGCTGAAGCTAGGACTTGTGAATGACGAACTCCTGCCATTCGATCAACGCGGCCCTGTTTTTCTGGCCGCGGTTTTTCTGATTTGGCTCGCTGCGCTACTGGGGAGCTACATTCCGGCGCGACGAGCCACAAAGGTCGATCCGATGGTGGCGCTGCGATGCGAGTGAAAACTCGTCTTTGGCGCCGAAAGAATGGTTCATGAGGTGCCGCAAGAAGGCGCTGCCAATGGATAAGACCGCTGTTGACATGAGATTCTGAGTACTGCGGTGTGACATATTTCGGAGAGCTGTCCAATTTCAACAAGGAAACGGACATCCCCGGCGAGCTTTCGGAGGAAACTAATATGGCAGCCACTCAGCCAAGAATCCGATTCAGCAAACTGATGGAGATCCTTCTCTGGCTTGCCGGGCTGGGAGTGCTCGCCGAGAACATTTTCCTTTTTCGGCAGAACCGCCACCTGAGCGAAGCCTTAGCTCCTCAAATCACTGCGGGTACGCAACTGCAGATGCTTGCGGGGATAGCGTTCGATGGCCGTCTGGAGCCAGTGATCCTTCCTGCGGCGGGTTTCAAGCTCCTCATCATAACTTTTTCACCGGGCTGCCCGGCTTGCCAGGCAAATCAAGACGGCTGGATGAGGTTGGCGAGCACACTCGAACAAAAAGGCGTCCGCGTGCTCTGGGTCAGCCGTGACCCCATCGAAATCACCAGAGACTACTGCTTGAAGCACGGCATTCGTCTCTCCGATACGTTGGCCGACCCGCCCTACAGAACCTTCGCCCAACTCGGACTGGCACGGGTCCCCAATACTCTGCTGGTGGGAGCCGAGGGCAGAGTGGAGAAGGTGTGGGCTGGACGTCTGGATCAGGCAGGTTGGAACACGATGTTTGCATATTTTGGCGAACGGCAGGAGAGGGCTTCTCCGGCCCGAACTGAGGTTGGCGCCAACCCAATCGGTTGCGGGTCTGGGCTGTCCCAAACGTCCGTCAAAAGTTGTAAGTAGGACATAGATCACAAGAAGGAAGGAGAAGAAGAAATGCTAAAGCGAATAACTAAAGTGCTTCTGCTCGTGGCGCTCCTGGCAGCCTTCGTGGCCAGCAGCGCTCCGGCTTTTGGGAGTCCACATACATGCAGCTGTTACCGCTCGGGCGACAGACAACTTCTGCCTCAGGCGGGATGTCACTTCGACCAAAAAACTTCCCAGTGCGTCAATACGAGCTGCAGGGGAACTTGCTTTTAGTCTTCTCTAATCGCACGCGGCTAAAGAGTCCGCGCGGGGGGCATGCAAGCCTGGCTTCATAATCCGTGTGCCCCGCGCGGACTGATCCGATTATTTCTGTACAAGTTTGAAGCCGGAAAGCCCGCCGATTATCCGAATGCCCTCAAAGAGTTGCACCGATATATAAAAGTGAGAAAGGCAACACAACCCGTGCGGCCCACCCGAGTCTGCGCAGCGTTCTGATTGAAGGGTCTTTCTGGCGGTGGTTCGTCGGGTCATGGGCAGGCTTCGGCTTGGTGATTGTTTTCTGAGCCGTAGACCGCGCGACGTGCTGCTCCTGGTGCTGCGGCAGGGCACGCGATTCGCGCTGCCGGGTTTGCTGGCGGGAATGGTGGCGGTGAGTCCGGCAGACCCGGCGGTGTATTTGGCCGCGGCGGTGTTCACGATGGTGATTGCGGTGATTGCGACGGCGTTCCCAGCGTGGCGCGCGGTGCGCGTGGATCCACTGGTGGCGCTAAGGCATGAGTAGGATTTCGCGGGCCACGGCGCGGAGTTGAGAGGCTCCGCGCTCTTCGAATCAAAATCACATCAGGCGGTGAAGGAAGAACTGTCGCCGCACCCTTCGTTTTTCTAGCGAAGGGCGGCGAGGCAGTGGAGATCCGCGCGCAGGGAATCGGCGTCCCGGAAGTGAATCGTGCGCAGGCCGGCGCGCGACCCGGCTTCGACGTATTCGACGACGTCGTCAACGTAGAGGATTTCTTCTGGCTGCGCCGCTGCGGCTTCGATGGTGCGGCGATAGATGGCGGGGTCGGGCTTGCTGAGGCCGATGGCGCATGAATAGATGCGCGTGGGGAAGAACTTCATGAAGGAGAAATGCTTCTCCATGTGGGCCACGTGGATGGGATCGGTGTTGGAGAGCAGGAGCATGCGGTGGCGCGCGGCGAGATCGGCGAAGATTTCGTCGGGGATGAGAGGCACGGGGTCGAGGGCGGACTCCCACGCGACGATGAACTCTTCGAAGGTGAGATGCAAATCCAGGCGTTGATTGAGGTGTTCGTGCCACTGGCGCGGGGTGAAGCATCCTTCCTGCAGCTCGCGCATGCGGGGGTCGGATGAGATGAGACTCCAGAACTCCTTTCCGGAGCGGCTCGCGGCACCGTTTGAACTGAGGGTGCGGATGGCGCGGTCGTAGTTGACGCCGACGATGACGCGGCCGATATCGAAAACGATGGCGCGGAGCGGTGCGGAAGAGGGAGCGTTCGAAGCGAGCACCATCAGTCCCGCTCGGGTTCGGTCCCAGACAGGGGAGCGGACTTGGCGTGAGCTTTGCGCAACTGGCCGCGGGCGCGGAGAGCCCCGATGATGGCGGGGAGGAGCGAGAGAAAGACGACGACCGCGATAACGTAGTGGATGCGTTGGCCGATATTTGGCACTACAGAGCCGAGGAAGTAGCCGCCGAGGATGAGGCCGTCCACCCAGAGGATGCCGCCGAGAATGTCAAACGTCAGATAGCGGGGATAGCTCATGCGCGCGGCGCCGGCCACGGGCGGGCAAAAGGTGCGCACGATGGGAACAAAGCGGGCGATGATGATGGTCTTGGTGCCGTACTTCTCGTAGAACTCGTGAGCGCGCTCGAGGTGCTTTTTCCTGAAGACGAAGGAGTCCGGGCGGCGATAGAGGGCGTTGCCGGCCTTGCGGCCGATCCAGTAGCCGAGCTGGTCGCCCGCGATCGAGCACAGGGTGACCAGGGCGAGCAGGGAAGCGAGCGGGAGCTGTCCGGCGGCCGCGAAAATGCCGGCCGTGACCAGGAGAGAATCGCCGGGCAGGAAAAAGCCCACAAACAGGCCCGTTTCGATGAAGACGATGGTGCAGACCAGCAGCGTGCCGCCCCACTGGATGAGGCCTTGGACGTCGTAGAGAAAGTGGAAAAGCTGCTTTAGTGAGTCGAGCACTCCGCCGATTCGTCCTCCCGAACCTTGGATCCAAGCCCCAGTTTCCCACAGTAGCAGAAAACCAGGGTGTCCCGCGCCATCTTCTCTAGCAAGTTTCATTCCCATGCAACGCTGCAGCGGGGGATTGCGAAGGATCGGCATTTTCTTGTGTCGGGTCGAACAACAGTACGGATGCACTAGCGATTTGGTGCCTTCGTACCATTGGGAAACATGGAACGCGAACCGAGAATGCTCCTTTATGGCACAGACGCCTGCGGGGTTCGAAGAAATGCCCAGTGTCTACGCAGCATGGATGGACCAACCGATTCTTCTGCAGGTAGCGGCTGGGGATCTACGGGTGCCGCTGCGCGGAATGATTGTGGGCGAAACCGACGAGATAATTCGCTTCCGCGTGGGCGACAGCTGGGAAATCGACGTCTTCAAGACCATGATTCTTGCGGTGGAACAGGTTCAGCTCGAAGACAGCATCACCTGAGGGGAGCGCCCGCGAATGGACATCAACCGACAGAACCAGGTGGATGAAAGCCGGGCAGCGGTGCTGCTCGGTATGCCTTCCGAAGAAATCCGGCGAATCTCACGGCTTTCCGGCATCGGCCGCGTCGAGAAAAACGATCGGGACGAGCGGCTTTACTTCACGTACGAGGAGTTACGCAAACTCTGTCTGCTGGCAATACCGGCGGGCGAGTAATCACAAACGAGTTCCCTCCGGCCCCTCTGGCTGTACCCCCCCGGCCCCGGGTTTCATCCCCCCTGATAAACCCGGGGCCTTCCTCTTTCAAGACGCCGGCTGCGACTTGGCGTAAGCGAAGTCGCTCACCAAAACTTCCTCTTCGTGCATGATCGGATAGCCCTCACAACATTCGAAAAGACGTCTGAGCGCGTCGTAGTAAAACATGTTGCTCTCCGAGGAGCGGAGATCGGCCAGCGTTTCCCACACGGAAATCGTTGTGGCTTCGGGTTTGTCTTCCTCGCCGGTGCGCAGAACGATCAAGCCGCGATAGCCAGCTTGCTTTCGTGCGGCGGGGAGCATGGAGTCCACTGCGTGGGAGAACTCTTCCACTTTTCCCGGGAAGATGCGGAGTTGCGTGACCCGTACATGCATGGGCGCCTCCTGCAAGCGTGGCCTGGGACGGGGTGAGGCGGATGTTACAGCGAGAGAGGGGCGAAGTAAATCCAACAGAGAAAAATAATCAGACGGCTCGCTTCAGCCAGAGGAGAAGACTCGCGACAATTCGTTTGACACTTCGCCCAGCGGTGACGACACTAAGCCCCGAATCGGGGAGGAGGCAGGCCATGTCATCGCCGGGAATCACGCAAATTCCGCGGCTCGCGGGAGTCGCAAACCTCGCGGAAGCGCAGCGCGCGGGATTCAGCGTGGCGGAAGCGAGCCGGCGTCTGCGGCGGCTGGCGTACGCGAAACAGCGGCTCGCGTTTCTGGCCGCGGCGCATCTGAACGCCACTCCGGAATGGGAAGTGAAGCCGGCGCTGGCGCTGCATGCGTGGCTCGACGCGGAACATGTCACGGCGCTGCGCGCGCGGTTGATGGAGCTGCGCGAGCCTGCGGGACGCCTGGACCAAGCGCCCGATGCAAAACTGGCCGCGGCTCTCGATGAGGCTTTGCATGCGTGCGGAACTGTCGAGCTGTTGGGCGGTGTTTACGGAGTGCTGAGGCCGGCGCTGCTCGAAGCGGAGGAACGCTACCTGGCGGAGACGAATCCGCTGGCTGACCAGCCGAGTTGCCGATTGCTGAAACTGATCTGCGTTGAAGAGCGCGAAGCGATCGAATGGGGACGCGCGGCGTTGGCGGCAGTGACAGCGAGCCCGGAGGCTCGCGCGGCAAGTGCGGCTTGGCAGAAACATCTCAGCGCGTTTCTCGCGGCGGCGGGAGGAGTGGACGGGACGGAAAAGGTTTCGGAACAGAAGTTGCCGGCGGCGCGCGCGGCGAACAAATTCGAGCCTGACATCACGCCGCGGCGCGATGCGCGATTTACCGGGCTCTTCGATACCTCGACACCGGCCGACGCGGTCTATCTGGATGAATCGCGCCCGGTGGAAGAGCGAAACCTCGCGCTGCTGTTCAAACGCGTTCGAGAAATGGATGTGCCGGAGGTGGTGGCAGGGATTCTGGCGCAATCGCCGCCGGGGGAGTGGGATCAGTGCGCGCAGTTGTTCCGGCAGATGTGGGACGAAGCCCGCCACGCGCTGCTGGGCGAAGCGGCGCTCGAGGCGCGCAGTGCGAACTGGCACGCGCTGCCGATCAACGTCACGTTCTCGCACAAGCTGGCCAAGTTTTGCACTCCGGTCGAGCGGCACATCCTGCTCTATGCCATCGAACAGTCATTGATGCCCGCGCGGCGGGGCAAACGGTACGAGTGGGAACTGGCACGCGCTTCGGGTGACGCGCTTTCGACAACTTTTCAGGATTTCGACTGGGCCGATGAGGTGCTGCATGTGGAGATCGCGCGGCGCGCTCTGCGAGGGCGGCTGAAGGGCGGGCTGGCGCAGGCACGCAAGCGCGCGGATACGCTGTGGAAACGGATCGCGCGCGGCCTGGAGCGATCGCCATTTCCGGCGGGGAGCGATGATGTTTCGCCACGCGGATGGTGGGTGAAGTTCGCGAGCTCGACGCTGGGGCGCAAGGTTTCGCCGGTCGAGGAGACGCACGTGAAGGATTGGCGGCCACTCTCGGCATGATGCGCTTGGCGGCGGGGGCAAGTTCAGAAACTGAAGGTAGGGAGGAAGCAGTGAAAACCGGAGAGCGCCGGCGATGACACTCTCGCTTCTGGATTGGGCCGCGATCGCGGGCTACCTGGTGATTACGCTGCTGCTGGGTCTCTACTTTCGACGAAAGTCGAGCCAGAGCACGGAGGATTACTTCGTTTCGGGGCGCCAGGTGACATGGTGGCTGGCGGGCACTTCGATGGTGGCGACTACGTTCGCGGCGGATACGCCGCTGGCCGTCACCGGACTTGTTTATACGCAGGGAATCGCGGGGAACTGGCTATGGTGGAGCTTCCTTCCCTCGGGGATGATGACGGTCTTCTTGTTTGCGCGCCTGTGGCGGCGCTCGGAATTGTTGACGGACGTGCAGTTCGCCGAGATGCGTTACGCGGGGCGGCCCGCGGCGTTCTTGCGCGGGTTCCGCGCGATTTATCTCGGGCTGCTGATGAACTGCCTGATCCTCGGCTGGGTGACGAAGGCGATGACGAGCATCGTGGGCACGGCACTGGGAACCAGCGAGGCGCGCAGCCTGGCGATTTGCGTACTGTTTCTGATGCCGTTCACGGGAATTTACGTCGCGCTCGGCGGGCTGTGGGGCGTGCTATGGACTGATTTGTTCCAATTCATTTTGAAGATGAGCATCGTGATCGCGGTGGCGTATTTCGGCGTGAAAGCCGCGGGCGGAATGCACACGCTGCTGGAGCGGCTCGCGGCGATGCGCGCGGCGGCGGGGCCGGGCGCTTCAGACATCACCGGATTCTTTCCGGATTTTTCGCGGGCGTTTACGGCGGAAGCGTTATGGACGCTTCCGGTCCTGACGTTCGTGGTGCATCTCGGCGTGCAGTGGTGGGCGTTCTGGTATCCGGGAGCGGAGCCGGGCGGCGGCGGCTATATCGCGCAGAGAATTTTCAGCGCGAAAGACGAGCGGAACGGCGTGCTCTCCGTGCTCTGGTTCAACCTGGCGCACTACGCGCTGCGGCCGTGGCCGTGGATCCTGACGGCGCTGGTCGCGGTGGTGCTCTATCCGCACCTGGATAAGCCGGAGACGGGATACATGCTTGTGGCGACATCGCAGATGCCGCACGCACTGCGCGGAATCCTGCTCGCGGGATTCATGGCCGCGTTCATGTCCACGGTGGCGACGCAGCTCAACTGGGGCAGTTCATACCTAGTGGCGGATTTCTACCGGCGATTCCTGCGGCGCGACGCGACCGAAGCGCATTACGTGGTCGCTTCACGGATCGCGACAGTGATCCTGGTGATTGCGGCGGCGGGGATTTCGCTCCTGCTGGCGTCGGTGGCTTCGGGATGGACGTTCGTGCTCGAAGTGGGCGCGGGAACGGGGAGCGTTTACATCCTGCGGTGGTACTGGTGGCGGATCAATGCGTGGAGCGAGATTTCGGCGATGGCCACGGCGCTTTTCGTTTCACTCTCGCTGCACGAGACGCCGTGGTGGCATGCGGTGATTCAGTTTTCGGGCTCGAACCCGGTCGTCTTCGCCAAGAGTGCGTTGACCACGACGGGAATCACCACGCTGGTATGGATTGCCGTGACATTTGTGACCAAGCCGGAACCGCAAGAAGTGCTGCTGCGGTTCTATCGAAAGGTGCGGCCGCACGCGGCGGGATGGCGGCCGATCGCACGGCTCGCTCCGGAGATTCCGCCGACGCGCGACCTGGGACGCAACCTGCTGCTGTGGGTGGAAGGGTGCGTGATGGTTTACGCGGCGCTCTTCGGCATCGGGAAGTATTGCTTCGGGCAGATGCTGAGCGGCACGATTTTCATGGTCGTGGCAGTGCTTTGCGCGGCGCGGATTTACGTGGACCTCGCGCGGCACACGGCGGATTTGCCTGAGGCGCGCGCCTGACGCCGATGTCATCCTCTCCGCCCGCGATCCATACGCGCCGGGAGCAGGCCCACGCCGTGACGGCGAGCTTCCTGGGCTGGACACTCGACGCGTTTGATTTCTTCGTCGTCGTTTTCCTCTTCGATACCTTGGCGGCGCATTTCCACGTCTCCAAAGAAGCGATTGTGGCCACGGTTTCCTGGACGCTGATTATGCGTCCGGTGGGCGCGGTGATTTTCGGTCTGCTGGCCGACCGTTACGGGCGTCGCGGGCCATTGATGGCCAACGTGATTTTCTTCTCGGTGGTGGAACTGCTGTGCGGCTTCGCGCCGAACTACACTTTTTTTCTGGTCCTGCGGACGCTGTATGGCATCGGCATGGGCGGCGAGTGGGGCATCGGCGCTTCGCTGGCCATGGAGGCGGTGGAAAGCCGGTGGCGCGGCGTGCTCTCGGGAATCCTGCAAAACGGCTATGCGGTGGGGTATTTGCTCGCGGCGGTGGCTTACCGGTTTGCATTTCCCGTGTGGGGATGGCGCGCGATGTTCTGGTTGGGCGGCGTGCCGGCGCTGCTGGCGCTTTACATCCGATGGCACGTGCCGGAATCGAAGGCCTGGGAGCGGCATCGGGCATCGTCCATGGGCGCGGTGCTGAAAGTGGTGGGGCAGCAGTGGAAGCTGTGTCTTTATTTACTCCTGCTGATGACCTTCATGATGTTTTTGTCGCACGGAACGCAGGACATGTATCCGGACTTTTTGAAGACCGCGCATGGTGCTCCGGGGAAAAAAGTGTCGGACATCATTATCCTGGGGAATATCGGCGCGGTGCTGGGCGGAATCATATTTGGTCAACTCTCGGAACGCATCGGGCGGCGACGCAGTTTAACGGCGGCGCTGCTGCTTGGCCTCGCGGTGATCCCGCTCTGGGCGTTCGGAAGTTCGCTGGGCGTGCTGGCGGTGGGCGCGTTCTTCATGCAAGTGGGAGTGCAAGGAGCGTGGGGCATCATTCCCGCTCATCTGAGCGAGCTTTCCGCAGATTCCACGCGCGGTTTGGTGCCGGGGATGATGTATCAACTGGGGATCGTGCTTTCGGCGCGCACGCCGCTGTTCCAGCTTCACCTGCGCGATCGCGTTGGGTATAGGTGGGCGCTGGCAGGATTCGAAATTGTGACGATCGTGGTCCTGGCGATTACTGTTCTTCTGGGGCCGGAACGCCGCGGGCGAAGTTTTCATGGGCCGCCTGTCGTACCGGCGGACTAATCTCAATCCTTCCCGACAAGTCCGCCGCATGCGCATGATTCTTGCCTGTGTCTCTGCACGACCAACCCCATGTACAAACGGGTGTAACCTTTCGCCAGAGAGGCGGTATTCACAAATGAAAAGGCGAGCGACAGGCGCCACGGACACAACTAGATGATGAAGCTGGTGCCCGACGAGGACGTGATGCTCCAGGTGCGCAACGGGACTGCTGACATGCTCGAAGTCTTGTTTGACCGCTACCAGGCTCCCCTGTTTGGTTTTTATTCGAAACTAACGGGAGACCGGACGGTGAGCGAAGACCTCGTGCAAGAAGTGTTCTTCCGGATTCTGAAGTACCGGCAGACGTACCGGCCAGGGACGCCGTTCCGCGCGTGGATCTACCAAATTGCGCGCAACGCGCGCGTGGACCATTACCGCAAGCGGCGTCCGGAGACGAGCTTCGAGCCGGAAATGTCGCCGGCGATTGCGCCGACGGATTCGGCGCAGAAGAATCAGGAAACGGCGCTGCTGCATCGCGCGCTGATGCAATTGCCGGAAGAGAAGAGAGAAATCCTAGTGCTCTGCCGCTTCCAGGAGCTGAAGTACGACGAGATCGCGCGGCTGCTGGGCTGCGAAGTCGGCGCCGTGAAGGTACGAGTGCATCGCGCGCTGCAAGAATTGCGGCGAAACTTTCAGGAACTCGAGCGCGGCGCGGCGTTGAAGAAAAGCAATTCTGTGGGAGCGGGGCCATTGCCGCCCCGGGGAGCAGGCCATGAAGTGTGAACGAATTGCGGAACTCTTGCCGGATTACCTGCAAGGGAACCTGAATCACGAGCAGGACGACCAAGTGGAAGCGCACCTGGAACTCTGCGCGCAGTGCCGCGAAGAAGTCGCCACGTGGCGCGAGTTGGCGATGCTGCCGCAGAAACAGCCGAGCCCGGGCGGACGCGTGCGATTCAAAGCCATGCTGGATGCTTATCTGGAAGGGCGCGGGGCGCACGCAGCACCAGTTGTTGCATCAGAACGCAGTTCGCGAGGCTGGGGCGTGACGTACTGGTTCGGTTCGCGGGCCGCGGGAGTGGCAGCGGCCGTGGCGCTTCTGGCCATCGGATTCCTCAGCGGCACGTACGTGAACAAGCCGAGGGGACCTTCACCGGAACTTGCGGCGCTGCAGGCGGAACTGACAAACACGAAGCAGATGGTTGTGCTGTCCATGCTGCAGCAACAATCGGCGAGCGAGCGTTTGCAGGGAGTGACCTGGAGCACGCGAGAGCAGCAGGCGGATCCGCGAGTTTTGTCCGCACTGCTGCACACGCTGCGTTATGACACCAGCGTGGACGTGCGTTTGGCTGCGCTGGATGCGCTCACCAGACACGGCAATCAACCGCAGGTGCGCAAGGGGTTGATGGAGGCCTTGCAAGGGCAGCAATCGCCGCTTGTGCAGGTGGGCTTGATCGACTTCCTGGTGGAATCGCGCGATTCAACGGCCCGGCAGCAACTGGAGAGCCTGAAACTGAAACCGAACCTGAATCCTGACGTGCGGGAACGCGCCGAGTGGGCGATCAGCAAACTGAATTGAGGGGCGAGCATGCGGAGAAATTCAATTTACCTGGCCATCGTGATCCTGGACCTGATGATCGTCGGTTCGCCGTTGCGGCAAGCGATGGCGCAATCGGCGCGCGAGGTCGCGACGATCGTGCCGAGGCACGTCGCAGCCCATCTGGCGAACGCGGCTTTTTCCCATTCCCCGCGCGGCGACGACTGGGACAGCGATTATCGCGAGCAGGAGCAGGAGACCATCCGGAAAAGCTTCACTTTGAGCGGAGGAGGGCAGAAGTCGCTCGAGATCGACAATGTGAACGGCTCGATCGAAGTCGTCGGCGGCGCTTCGGATCAGGTGCAGCTCGTTGTGAACAAGACGATTCGCGCGGAGTCGAAGAAGAAGATCGAAGAAGCGCGGCAGAAAGTGACTCTCGACATCACGCAAGAGGGAGATGCGCTGAAGTTCTACGTGAACGGGCCGTTTCGCTGCCAGTGCACGGATTGCGTGAGTTTTCACGGAGACGAGGGTTATTCGGTCAAGATGGACTTTCAACTCCAGATCCCGCGCAACATCGAGATCAAATTGAAGACTGTCAACGGCGGGCACGTCCGGGTGCAGAACGTGAAGGGCAATTTCCTGGTACGCAACGTCAACGTCGGGATCGAGATGCAGGACGTGGCGGGATCGGGGACGGCGCGCACAGTGAACGGCGGAGTGCGCGTCACGTTCCGGGAGAACCCGAAAGAGAACTCGAGTTTTGTGTCGGTGAACGGCAGCATCGAGCTTCGGTTCCAAAGGAATATGTCTGGGGATTTCCGCTTCAAAACGTTTAACGGCGGCGTGTATAGCGACTTCCCGGTCACCGCGCTGCCGGCCCACGCAATGCAGGAAGACCGCCGCGACGGCAAGGTGATTTACCGCGCGGATCGTTTTACGGCAGCCCGCATCGGTATCGGCGGGCCCGAAATCAAGGTGGAAAATCTGAATGGAGACATCCGTATCCTCGAAAACCATGAATAACCAAACGAAGCAGTCGAAATACCAATCAGTTGCGGCAGCGGTTGTACTGGCGGCGCTGGCGATGTTTGCAGCGGGCGCTCAGGCTCAGGATAACGCCGACCGCGTGACGGTGAAGCTCAGCGATCCGTCCCGGCCGTGCGTCCTGAAGGCCAGCCTGTTGAACGGCGGGATCACGGTGAAAGGCTACGACGGCAAGGACGTGATCGTCGAGGCGCGCGTGCGCACCCGGGATCGCGAACGGTCCGAGAACGGCATGAAGAGGCTGGCGATGTCGTCGACGGGCCTGACCGTGGAAGAGGACCACAACGAAGTACGCGTGAGCACGGATTCGGTGCAGCGCACCATCGATCTGACGATTACGGTCCCCAGCCATTCGTCGCTGGTCTTGCGCACCGTCAATGACGGAAACGTGGTGGTGGAAGGCGTCGATGGGGAACTGGACGTCAACGATACGAACAGGCACGTGACACTGAGCAATGTTTCCGGCAGCGCCGTGGTGCATGCGCTGAATGGGCGCATCCTGGCCAATTTCGTGCGAGTGAACGCACAGAAATCTATGGCCTTCAGTTCGCTGAACGGAAATATTGACCTGACCTTTCCCGCGGACCTAAAAGCCACGCTGAGCCTGCGCACGGATAACGGAGAGATCTTGAGCGACTTCGACGTGCAACTGCAGTCCAGCGCGCAGCAGCCCACGGTTGAGGACGGGCGGCCGAATGGCGGAAGCTACAAAATCCGATTTGACAAAACCATCCGCGGAACAATCAATGGGGGCGGACAGGAGATTCAGATCAAGAATTTCAACGGGAACATCTACCTCCGGAAGGCGGGCGGCTCGCGGCCTTCCGACTAAGTCCCTTTTTCTGAACGCGCAACCACGCGGCCCGGCGTTACTCCTCCTGCCGGGCCGCGTGTCTTTTCTCGCCCTCCACTCGTCCGGCCAGCACTCGTGCTCGTGAAATTCCACCGAATGCAGCCTCTGCGGTATTATGCTAAACTTTTTCGCACGGTACGCCTCCCGAATGAATTCATCGGGATAAACTCCGTTCAGCTGGATAGTGTCCGCCTGCGGCGGAAACCAAAAGGTCGGGAGCTCGGCGCCACAATGCAACGAGGATTCGGACGCCCGCTTCGAATCTTCAATCTACATTGGTTGTGTTAGACTTTATTTGCTGCGCGCCCGTAGCTCAGCTGGATAGAGTCCGCCTGCGGCGGAAACCAGAAGGTCGGGAGCTCACGGGCCAATTCCAATGGTAACCTCCTCTCCGTAAGCGATCCCTGAGCCGATGTGCTTCGTCTACGTTCTGCGGAGTCTTTCAACTGGCCACTTGTACACTGCCATTCGTCCTACCCGATTCAACGATTGGGCAACACATTGTAGGAATCACAAGATCGACGAGAGGGCGAAGCCCCTGGGAGTTGGTGCATCAAGAGAGCTACGCCACGAGGTCCGATGCCGTCCGGCGGGAACGATTTCTGAAGAGCGGGAAAGGGCGAGAGGAACTGAGGCAAATCCTAAAGAAGGAGTAGCTACTTGCTTGAAAGACCATCCTCACTTTCGGACGGAGTGAGAGCTCTGTCGACAAGCGGGCCTGCGGCATGCGGACGCAGCAGTCTTGTGCTAAACTTTTTCGCACGGTGCGCCCGTAGCTCAGCTGGATAGAGCGTCTGGCTACGAACCAGAAGGTCGGGAGTTCGAATCTCTCCGGGCGCGCCACCGCTTTTCGCTGGGCATTCAGTGCTTGTGATGCGCTAATGCGCCAGAATTTCCTCACTGTTCCAACTGCAAAGCCTGAGCTCCCGCTCCACGAATCGTGGTGGCGCAGCAGAGGACCCGCCAAAACTGGCACTTGACTTCGATTCCGGCGCGGCAAAAACCCTCGAGGATCTGCCCTGTATCGTAGGACTTCCTCTGCCTTGGCCTTATCCCCCCAGGGTTCAGGGGAAACCGTCCATCGGATTGTCCCCGGAAATCCACGCGGCCATCCTTCCATCCCTGTCCTTCGTGCCAGTAGATTGAATCTCGAGCGGCGCGGCATGATGAGAGGAAATGAGGGGCGTCGCGGCCAACGCGAGCGGCCGCCTCTCGACTAACCGGGGGTGAGAGGGAGGAGAAGGTAGATGAGATTCAGCAAACAGATTTGGATTCTCGGAGCAGTAATCATCCTGGCGGGATTCCCGCACGCCGGGTGGGCGCAATGCACTTCGAGCCAGGACGCGGCAGTGACCTGTTTTGTCAAAAACGCAGTGTCCACGGGCCTGGCGACGGTTCCTCCAGGAATGAACCAGACGAATTACAGAGCGTACGGTGTGGCCGTATCCAAGTTCGTGCAAAACCCGACGACAGTGGCTGTCCTGTTTGGTCTAAGCAGCGCGGCTGGCGACGCCCTGCCGCCCGCAGATGCGAATGGAACGCCGGATCAAGCGGCTCAGGACAACGCAATAAACGCCATGGTGGACGCGGCGCTGAAGGACGGCCTCATCACTCTACCTTCCGGAACCACTGCGGACCAGCTCAAGCAATTGGCTCGGGATATGACGGCGGCGCTGGCTCAGAATACGGGAGTAAGCATCTCTCCGGGAATGGTGCTGCGCACGCTGGATTCCTACGTCGTCTCAGCGACTTCTTTGACGGGAGATGTGAACTGGCTGCAGGTGACCAGCGGCGTTTCGAATTTGGTGAACAATCTGCTCGCGTCCGGGTTGATGAAGCTGCCCGCGGGAATCACCGGTGGCAACGTTACGCAATTCGCCGTGGACGCCGCCTCGGCCATCCAGCAGTACAAGAAGACGACCGGGAAGGCCCGGATCTAGAGCGGCTGCGGTTGAGACGGGGCACTAAGAGGGAATTTCGTCTGCGTAATGAAGCACCCCGCGGACCCGGTTCGATGATGGTGACTACGTAGCGCTGGGGAAAAGCGGCGAGTCTATGAGGCCGTGTTCGCGGCAGGCCTGCCGGACAGGCTGGGCGCAGTGCGTTGTCTTCTCCGCGAACTGTGCGGACTCCGTGGAGCCTGCCAGAGCCACCGTGGAGGCCTGGCCCGTAGCGATGGTCTGCGCGACCTGATCGAAATAGCCGGTACCCACAAAGCGCTGGTGTTTCACGGCACGATAGCCTGCTTTTTCCTCTAACTCAAATTCAGCCTG
>JBGQGH010000065.1:0-18226 GCA_041497315.1 Terriglobia bacterium
CCTTACTGAAGAGCGTCTCGACACCTCAGCCCTGGACTGATCGTCTCGCGCAAACCAAACTCGGCTCAGTTTCGCCTCCTGACCTTATTCAGCCCACCACTCGTGAGAAGTCCGGGCTAACCCAAACCTTCAACCTCGAGCGGGCCACGAGAAATCGTGGCCCGCTTTTCTTGCTTCCCGCGTACCCCAAACACGACCGCCCGTCAAAACTTCTCAACCCACGATCGAGGCGCTAGTCGAGCCCTGCGATTTGACCAACCTGCGCAACTACAGTATGATTCATTCGCGGGGTGGAGCAGTCTGGTAGCTCGTCGGGCTCATAACCCGAAGGTCGCCAGTTCAAATCTGGCCCCCGCAACCAATCGGAGAAGTAGAGGCCGGGCACCAGACGCCCGGCCTTTTTCTTTTCGTTCGAACTGCCCGGCTCATGAGTTTTCGAAAGGCCGTCGGGCTGACATTTTTCTTTCGGCGCTACGCGCCGAAGCCGATGGTCACCCTGCAGGTCAATCTGGCCCTTGCGACCATGTGTTCATCGCCGTGAAACCGGACTGAACCCGCATTTTGTCGGCGTCTTATTGAGACGGATTGTGGATCTTAATTAAGGAAAACTGCCTGTGACAACTACCAACTGCTGTAGGGCGTGTTCTGGAAGGGAGAAACCTTGTCGGAGTTGGAGTGAACGTCGCTGATGCCGGAAGAACTCTGCTCCGCGCTGAGCACGAAGTCGGAAGTATCCACGCGCCAATCTTTCTGGCGGGTCATGGGGTCCACAGGCACTTCGCGCAGGTAGCCGGCGGAAACCAGATCATCGAGCGATTGCGGCGCGGCCTGTTTATCCAGCGTGAAATGGTCAATGGCCTGACGCATGACGGTCAGGTCCTGCTTCAAAGCAGCTTCTTTGGCCTGCTGCATGGCGCGCTCAAACCGTGGCGCGGCAATTCCCAGCAGGATGAAGATGATGGCGATCACCACCATCAGCTCGAGCATCGTGAATCCGGCGCCGCTTGCCCAGCGGCGGCGGTCGCTGCGAATCGTGAGCGAACTGCGATTTGGTTTCATGCGCGTAATCATTTTACCAGTCTTTGTAGTACGTGCCATCTAGAGCCGTGCCGATCGAGCGCGAGTAAACGTCAAAAACGCACTTGCCGCCCCAACTGGTGGACTGGGGGTCGTCCTGGACAGCGCGAAGTCCCCATTCGGTGCGGCCCGTCATCGGATCCACCGGAATCTTGCGCAAGAATCGCACGCGGCGATCCGCGCTCGGCCCGACGGTGACGCCGTTGACCAGCGTCTCAAGATCGGGTGGATAGCCTTCCGTCCCCGCTTCCACTCGAATCAGATTGCGGTCGGCCAAATCCTTGTAGCGGTCAATGGCGTCGCGCATCTCGCGCAAGTCGCGCCGGAGTTCCGTTTCCTTTTCGCGGCGAATCGTGAAGCGGGCGATGGGCAGCGCCGCGGAAGCCAGAATCATCAGGATCGCGCTGGCGATGATCAGTTCGAGCAGGGTGGTGCCTGCCTGAACTTTCTGCCGCCTTGCCGATCTGCGAACGGTCTGCACGGGGAACCTCGCCGGTCACTGCACCCGGATCGCCGCTTCCGAGGTCACAAGCTGAATGGGTTTCTGCTGTGAATCGCGGGCGTTCACCTGAAGGATGGATATCGTTGACGAGCCAGTTCCCACGGCCTTGATCACGATTCCGAGCAGTGTGCCGGTGCCATTGACGCCCGGCGTATTGGGCTGGCGCGTGGCGGAAATAATCGCCTGTCCGCGCTCCTTGTCCACGCGCTGCACGATGGCAATTTCCTGCGTGCCGCCGGAAAGAAATCCGCCGTGGCGGACCTCCTCAATCGAAATCACCGCGGGGTTGTATTGCAGGAGCATCGGAATCGAGAAAAGGTCCTGGACGTTGTCAATCGCCACGCTGATAGTCGTTGTTTCTCCCGGCTTCAGCGTGGCAATGGGCGGCTCGAAGTGGAGCCGCGCAGCTTGCGTGCCCGCGGCAGGCGGCGTCGCGCCTGCGCCCGGTTGGGGCGCGGGAGGCTGCTGTACCGGAGGCGGCACAGGGGGCGCCTGGAGTTCGCCTTCGCGATGCACCTGGAAATTGGTGTCGGTCCCCGAGGAGACGCTGCGCAGATTCTCGGCGGTGATCGACGGCATGCGCACGAGTCGCGGCGTCATCACGATCAGGATCTCCTGCTCAGCTTCTTCGACGTTTTCGCTCGAAAACAGATAGCGCAGGATCGGAATCTTCGCTACGCCCGGCCAGCCGGAGATGGACTTGGTTTGCGACCGGTCAATCATGCCGCCGAGGATGTTAGCCTCGCCTTCCCGCAGGCGGACGTCATTTTCGACATGCCGCTGGCTGATAATCGGCTGGTCGATTCCGCCGATGCTGACGTGCCCGGTGACCGACGAAACTTCGACCATGACCTTCAGGCTGATCTCGCCATTCGGATGGATGTGCGGCGTGATGTTCAGATTGACGCCAACATCGATGTACTGAAACTGTGTTTGGACCAACGGGTTTATAATGGCTCCGCCCGTCGTCCCGCCGCCGACCACCCCTCCCAGTCCGGAGCCGAAGCTGCCAGTGGCAATCGGAACTCGGTCGCCGATGCGCAGAATGGCCGGCTGGCCATCCAGCATGCGAATCTCCGGGTCCTGGATCACTTTGGTGGTCGAGTCCGTATAGAGTGCCGTCGCAGTGGCGCCGGGAAGGGAAAGGCTGTAATCCTTCGTGGTGAGGTGCGCGAGGTCGCGCAAGGTCACCGTATTTGAAGTTGTCGTCGTCGTGGTGCCCGTCGTCGTCGGACTTGAACTCGACTTTTGCGGCGTGGGGCTCAGCGTGACCGATGTGCCGGGCTGGATGCCCAAGTTGCGCAGGCGGTCGCGCCGAACCTGCAGCACGGCAACGTGGAGGTCTACTTCGGGCTTGGCCTTGTCAATGTCGCGGATCAGTTTTTCCGCCAGCGCGATCTTGTCCGGAGTATCGCGGATCATGATGGCGTTCAGCGAATTCACCTGCTGGACGCGGTGCAGGTCGAGCAATTGGCGCAGGCCGGTGACGATCTCGGTGAGGTCCTGCGGAAGCAGCGTATTTCCGAGATAAAACGTGCGGACCACCTGCTCTTCGTAGTCTTTCCGTTTCTGGGCGTTGTCGGGAGCCACCATGATGATGTTGGTGGTCACCGGCTTCCAGAACGATTTCGTCTGCAGCGCGACCACATCCAGCGCCTGCGACAGCGTGACGTTGTTGAGTTCGACGCCGATGCGCCGCGCGGGGAAGTCCGGATCGAAGATCACCGCGATGCCCGCCAGCTTGCCGATGGTCTCGTAGACAATCTTGGCGTCGTTGGTCATCTTCAGATTGATGGCCGCGGTCGAGATCGGCATCAGTTCCGGCGGATTCTCTTGTAGTTTGGGCTTCACTTCGGGCTGCGGGGCCGAAGGGCCGCCGCCGGCCGCGACATTCTTGGCGGCGAGCATCTCCAGCGTGCGGCGGACTTCCTGGTCCGCAATCGAACTGGAGGGGTCGATCGCCAGGGCCTTCTGGAATTCGGCGAGGGCCACTTCGATCTGGCCTTTGTCGCGCAGCATCTGTCCTTGGCGGACGTGGTACTGGCCGGCTTCGAACCGGGCGCGGGCAATCTTGAGCTTGTATTCGGTATTGCGCGGATCGTTCTTCAGGGCGCGCTCGTAACTGACCACGGCCGTATCCCAGTCCTGGGCCAGCTCGGCCTGGCGGCCGACTTTGAACTCCTGGCCACCCTTCGGGCAGCCCGCCAGCAGGAGGGAGACACAACCAAGAACCGAAGCGGTCAAATACTGGGGACTCATTTTCGCTCCGCGCAAATCGTCCAAAATCAATTCAGTCTAGCACCCGCACCCGGAGGCCGCAACACGGCTGCTTGCATCTAGTTACTATCGGCAGCTAAGATGATCGCCCGTGGCGCGCGCGCATAAGAAAGTCGAGAAGAACAAAGATGAGATGGTGGTTGCCCAGAACCGGGCTGCCTCGTACAACTACCATTTGCTGGAAAAATTCGAGGCGGGGATGGTGCTGCGCGGTACCGAGGTGAAAGCCCTGCGGGCAGGGAAGGCCAATATCCGTGAGGCCTACGCCACCGTCCGGCGGAACGAAGTGTGGTTGCTCAACTGTCATATCGCGCAGTACCAGCCGGGCGGACCCTGGAATCACGAGCCCCTTGGCCCCCGTAAACTCTTGATGCACAAACTCGAGATTAGGAAGCTTATCGGCAAAACCGATCAGAAAGGCCTGACGCTGGTTCCCCTGCGGATCTATTTTCGCAATGGCATCGCCAAGTGCGAGTTGGCGCTGGCGAAAGGCAAAAAACATTGGGACCGCCGCCAGACGGAACGCGAGAAAGAAGCGCGGCACGAAATGGACGAAGCGATTTATCGCGCCAAGCGGCGCTGAAACTCAATCCAAGCGAAAGAGGACTCATGCAAATTACCCTGGAAACCCGGCCGGCAACAGTGATCGAAACCGAAGCGCTGGTCACTTATGTTTTCGAGGAAGATGATCCGATTAAGGGCGTCGCGGCGGAGCTGGACTCCGCCACGGGCGGCGCTCTGCGCAAGCTCGCGGCGAGTGGCGAACTGTCCGGCAAAACACTCGAGATGACCCTCGTGCACCAGCCGGGAGGTTTGAAGGCGCAGAGGTTGCTGCTCGTCGGCGCGGGAAAAGCGGCCAAGTGGGATACGGGGGAGCTGCGCAAGCTCGCCGGCGCGGCGTTGCGGCATCTGAAAGGCCGTGCGGTGCACAAACTGGCATTTCTCATTCGCGAGAGTGATCGCACGGCAGCCGCGGCGCAGGCCGTCACGGAAGGCCTGCTGGTCGCGGATTTCGAGGCCGACCGCTACAAGAGCGAGAAGAAAAACGACAAGAAGATCGAGAGCGTTGCGCTGGCCGGTTGGGAAGCCGCGCGGCAGAAAGAGGGGCAGTCCGGACTCGAGCGCGGCCGCATCATTGCGGAGTCGCAGAATTTCACGCGCGACCTCGCGCTTGAGCCTTCCAACGTGCTGACACCGCGCATCCTGGCGTCGCGCACGGAAGAAATGGCGCGCGAGGCGGGCCTGGCGTGCGAAATCCTCGACGAGCGCAAGATTGCGGAGCTGAAAATGGGCGCGTTGCTCTCCGTCGCGCAGGGCAGCGTCGAACCCCCGCGGATGATCGTTCTCACTTACACGCCGCAGAATCCGAAGCCCGGAGCGCCGGTGATCGGGCTGGTCGGCAAGGCGGTCACATTCGATACCGGTGGGATTTCCATCAAGCCCGCCGACGGCATGGAAAAAATGAAGTACGACATGGCCGGCGGCGCGACAATGATCGGAGTGATGCGCGCACTGGCGCGGCTGAAACCCGCGGTGAAGGTGATCGCCGTCGTCCCCGCGACCGAAAACATGCCCGGCGGCAAAGCGCAGAAGCCCGGCGACGTCCAAACCGCCATGTCCGGAAAAACAATCGAAGTGATCAATACGGACGCGGAAGGCCGTCTGATTCTCGCCGACGGTATCGCGTATGCAAAACAACTCGGCTGCACGCACCTCGTAGATGCCGCCACGCTTACTGGCGCTATCGTCGTTGCGCTGGCCAACGTCAACGTGGGCGTCTTCGGCTCAGACCAATCATTCACGGATCGTTTGCTCACGAGCGCGAAAAACCAGGGCGAAAAAATGTGGCAGATGCCCATTGACGACGATTACGGCGAGATGATCAAGAGCACGATCGCCGACATCCAAAATGTGGGCAGCGGAAAAGGCGGTGGGGCCATCACCGCGGCGATGTTTCTGAAGGAATTTTCGCTGGACACGCCGTGGATCCACCTCGACATCGCGGGAACCGCCTGGCTCGAAGAGAACAAGCCCTGGGCGGTCAAGGGGCCTTCCGGCGTGGCCGTGCGCACGCTGGTAGACCTGGTGATGAATTTCGACACTGCAAACAAGTGACTTAGCGGCCTTGGAGGGCCTGGCCCCGACGCGCCGGCGGTCAATATGAGCGACGCTGGAGAGGCGCTAGCTGTCCCCCCACTTGGTTAGAAACTGCGTCGAAATTTGCCCCGGTGTTCCGCGGAACACCGGGCAATTAGGCTGTGCCCCACGCGACCTCGGATCGGGCTTGTGCCGACATTTTTGAACGTGCCCCAAAACGGACTATTTGCCATCCGATTGAGTATTCATAGGGGAATGACTTAGGGGTGGGTGGCCTGGACTGCGCTACATCTTCTCGGGCGCTTCAATCCCCATTAGGCTGAGAGCCGCAATGAGCTGTTTCTGTACCGCCGAGGTGAGCGCCAGAAGGAACGCTTTCTTCGATTCGTCCTCTTCCGAGAGGATGTGATGCTTGTGGTAGAAATTGTTGAAGGCCTGCGCGAGTTGGAAAGCATATTTCGCGACGAACGCGGGTTCTTGCGCGCCGAGTGCGGCTTGAACTTGCGTGCCGAGTGACCCCGCGAGCAGCAGAAGCTCCCACATATCGGTAGCCGCCGCTCCGTCGAGAAAACTGGTGGCGCTGCCGGCCGGAATTGTCCCCAAAATCGCGGCCGCTGACTTCGAATCGCGTTCCTGCTGCTTGCGAAAAATATTTTTCGCGCGGACGACTGCGTACTGGCAATACGGCCCGGTCTCACCCTCAAAACTCATGGCGTCTTTGAAATCGAACGCGATAATCGTATTGCGCGCGAAACGCAGCATGAAATACCGCAACGCGCCGATGGCGATAGCGTGCGCGATGGCGGCGCGGCTTTCTTCGGGGTCGCCGGGATGGCGCTGGTCCACTTCCGCGCGGCAGGCGGCTTCGAGGCGATCGAGCAGATCGTCCGCCTTCACTCCGTGCCCTTTGCGCCCGCTGACCTCGACGTAATTCCGTTGCGCGTCTTCGGCGGTGAGTTCGTAGCCCATTTCCGCGGCGCAGCGCGGCGTCAGCGCAACCACCTCGTAGTTGAAGTGAATCGAGTGCGCCGCCTGCTCCTCGTAGCCCAGCGCGCGCAGCCCCTGCGTCACCACGTCCTGCAGATACGATTGGCGCGTATCAATCACGTTGTACACGCGTGACGCTTTGCCGAATGGCGGAGCGCCTGCATCGCCGGCTTCGGAAGAGGTTTCCCAGAGTTCGCGGCCGTCGGGATAGCGCAGGTAGCGGCGGTAATTAAAATCGCGGCCGAGCAGGCCGAATTTCCAAAGCTGATAGGCGATGTCCTTACCGACGTAGGTGACCGTGCCGTTCGAGCGCACAATGATCTTCGCATCAGCGTAGGGATCTGCGGCTTTGGCGCCTTCGGGCGATTCTTCGGCGACAGCGCCGGGCAGCTTCATCACCCAGCAGCCCGCCGTCTTGCCGGAGGTAGAGAGCTGGATCGCTCCACGCTGTTTCAATTGAGCGAACGCCGCCTCCCAGAATTTCAGGTGCAGAATTTCGCTCTCGCGCGGCAGCAAGTCGTACTGAATCCCGAGGCGTTCGAGCGTGCGCAGGTGGCAGGCCACGATGGCCGTCGCGATGATTTTGCCAACTTCCGCCGCCGCGCCGTGATTTTCTTCGATGGCCTTGAGCGTCTCACCGCGCAACGCTGCGCGCGCGGGGTCCTCGGCGAAAAACTGGGTCACGCGGGCGTAGAGGTCCCAGCAGTAGTAATCAAAGCGCGGTTGCGCGGCCAGCGCGCGGACCTGCTCCGGCGTGCGCTTTTCGAGATGCAGGAACGCAACCACAACGTCGGCGACCTGTACGCCGGTGTTGTCGATGTAATTCTGCACCTCGACGCGCTCGCCGGAATAGCGCAGCAGGCGCACAAAAGTGTCGCCGAGCACGGCATTGCGCAGATGGCCGACGTGCGCGGCCTTATTGGGATTGATGTTGGTGTGCTCGACGATGGTTTTGGGCGCATTGGGCTTCGCTGCGGCTGCTTCGCGGCCGGCGAGAGCGGTCACGGATGCGAAAAACGTTCCGCGGTCGAGGTATGCGTTCAGGTAGCCGCCGCTGGCGAGTTCCAGGCGCGCGATACCTTCAATCGTGCCGATTTCGGCGGCGATTTCCTGCGCGATCTGCCGTGGTGCGCGTTTTAGGCGCTTGGCCAGCTCGAAACAGACGGGCGTGGCGATTTCGCCCAGTTCGATGCGTGGCGGCCGATCGGTGGGGACGCCCATTTCGAGGTTGTAGCGGCGGCGGATGAACTCGCTGAGGGCGGTGCGGAAGCGGGCTTCGACGACGTGATACACGCGGCTCCTAGCAGTAAGGAAAAGCAAACGATTGTAAGTGAATCGCGCGAGCGGCGTCAAAGAATCCCGAGGCGCTCATTTGACAGGCCCGAGGGGCGCGCATAGTATCAATCGTTTGAGCGCCTTAGCCGCAAATGCGCAGAGCGAAATCGCGCTGGCGCGCGAATGGATCGCCGCGGCGCGCAGCGTGGCGGTGCTGACCGGAGCGGGCATTTCCGCCGAAAGCGGCGTGCCCACGTTTCGCGGCCCGGGCGGGTTGTGGCGCAACTTCCGTCCGGAAGAGCTGGCCACGCCGGAAGCATTCGAGCGCGATCCGCGGCTGGTGTGGGAGTGGTACGACTGGCGGCGGTCCGTAATCGCGAAGGCGGAGCCGAACGCGGGCCATCGCACTCTCGTCGCGCTGGAACGCCGCCTGGGTGACGCGGCGAGCCCCGGCAGAACAGGCAGGACCGCGTTTACGCTGATCACGCAGAATGTGGACGGCCTGCACGACCGTGCAGGGAGCACGCGGCTCGTCAAGCTCCACGGCGACATCTGGCAACTGCGTTGCGTGGCGTGCGGCAGGGAAGTGCACGATGAACGCGTGCCGCTCGAGCCGCTGCCGCCGCGCTGTAGATGTGGCGGCCTCATGCGGCCGGGCGTGGTCTAGTTCGGAGAATCGCTTTCGGCCGAGGCGATGAACGCCGCGTTTGAAGCCGCGCAGCACGCGGAGATTTTTCTTGTGGTCGGCACGTCGGCGGTGGTTTATCCGGCGAGCGGCCTGCCGCGCATCGCGCGCGAGAGAGGCGCGCGCGTGATCGAAGTCAATCTCGAGCGCACGGAACTGAGTTCGCTGGCGCAGATTTCGCTTCAGGGTAGGAGCGGGGAAATCCTGCCGCAATTGGTTGGGGCCACGGAATGAGAATCGCTTACTTCGATTGTTTCTCCGGCATCAGCGGAGACATGGTGCTCGGCGCGCTGGTGGACGCGGGCTGCGACCTCGCGGCGCTGGAAGCCGAACTGCGCAAACTGCGCGTCACCGGCTGGACGATCTCCGCGGAAAAAGTGAAGCGCGGAGCGATTGCCGCGACGCAGGTGCGCGTCACCTCGACCGAGACGCATCACCACCGCGGGTTGAGCAAGATTCTGGAGCACATTGCCGCCGGGAATCTGGCGCCGCGAGTGGCCGAGCGCGCCTCGGCGATTTTCCGCAAGCTGGGCGAAGCCGAAGCGCGAATTCACAACGTGTCCATCGAGAAAATCCATTTTCACGAAGTGGGTGCGGTGGACGCGATTGTGGATATTGTGGGCGCAGCGATTGGCTTTGAGCTGCTCGGCCTGGATGGCTTCGCGTGCTCAGCACTTAACGTCGGCGGCGGGCGCGTGGATACGGCGCACGGCAATCTGCCCGTGCCCGCTCCGGCGACGGCGGACTTGCTGCGCGGCGCGCCGAGCTACTCGACAGGAATCGAGCGTGAACTGGTGACGCCAACGGGCGCGGCCATTGTTTCGACGCTGGCGACAGAGTTCGGGCCCATGCCCGCAATGGTGGCACAAGCGATTGGCTACGGCGCGGGCGGCGCGGATTTGAAGGAACAGCCCAACGTTTTGCGGCTCTTCATCGGCGAATCCGCGGCCAAACAGGACGCAGCGAAGTGGGGACACGCGGAAGAATGCGTTTCCGTGATCGAAGCCAACATTGACGACATGAACCCGCAGATTTACGGCTATTTTGTGGAACGCGCGCTGGCCGCCGGAGCGCTCGACGTCTTCGCCACCTCCGTGCAGATGAAAAAGAATCGCCCGGGGCAGCTTCTGACCGTGCTCTGTGAACCATCCATTGCGGATCGCCTGGTGGATTTGATTTTTCGCGAGACGACGACAATCGGCGTGCGCATGCACAAGGCGCACCGGCGGACGCTCGAGCGCGAGAGCGTGCCGGTGGAGACGCGCTTCGGCACGGTGCGCGTGAAAGTGTCGCGCGGATTTGCACCGGACGGCTCCGGCCGCGCGAACGGCACGATTCTGAACGCTGCGCCGGAGTACGAAGACTGCCAGCGGCTGGCGCGCGAACAAAATGTGCCGCTGAAGCAGGTGCTGGCGGAAGCGGCGCTCGAGTTCGAGAAGCGTCACGGGAAACCTCACTAGCCGATGACCGGAAAGCCCAAATATTATCTGACCACTCCGATTTACTACGTGAACGCGCGGCCGCACATGGGTCACGCGTACACGACCATCGTGGCGGATACCATCGCGCGCTACAAACGTATGCGCGGATACGACGTGGTTTTGACGACGGGTACGGACGAGCACGGGCAGAAGATCGAGCGCGCGGCGAAGGCCGCCGGCGTGCATCCGGAGAAGCTCGCCGACCGCGTTTCCGCCGAATACCGTCAGCTCTGGCAGGAACTCGGATTGCAAATCGACCGCTTCGTGCGCACCACCGAACCGCGCCACGAGCGCGCGGTGCGGCGCTTGCTCCTGAAGGCGCGCGACAACGGATTCATCTACAAAGGGAGCTACGAGGGCCAGTACTGCGTTTTCGATGAGCTTTACGTGGACGATCCGACGCCGAACGCGCCTTGCCCGGAATGCGGCCGGCCTACGGAGCGCGTCACCGAAGAGAACTATTTTTTCAAACTGTCTGCGTTTCAGGACCGGCTTCTGAAACTCTATGAAGACGGCGACGGCTTCGTGCAGCCGGAAACCAGGCGCAACGAAGTGAGAACGTTTGTGCAGGGCGGCCTGCGCGATCTGAGCGTGAGCCGCACTTCCGTGAAGTGGGGCATTCCCTGGCCGGACGACGACAAGCACGTTTTTTACGTCTGGTACGACGCGCTCACCAGTTACATGACCGCCGTTGGTTACGGCGATGACGAGCTCCAGTGGGAACGCTACTGGCCCGCGGACTTGCATTTGATCGGCAAGGAGATTCTGCGTTTTCACGCCGTGTACTGGCCGGCGTTCTTGATGGCTGCTGACGAGCCGTTGCCCAAGCAGGTCTTTGCGCACGGCTGGTGGCTCTTTGAGCAGGAAAAAATGTCGAAGTCGCGCGGAAACATGCAATATCCGCAACCCGTGGCGCGCGTTCTGGGCGTGGACGCCCTGCGGTATTTCCTGCTGCGCGAAATGGTTTTCGGGCAGGACGGCAATTTCAGCCGCGAATCGCTGATCACGCGGTATAACAGCGACCTCGCCAACGGGCTCGGCAATCTGGCCAGCCGGACGCTGGCAATGATCGAGCGATACTGTGATGGAGTGATTCCCGGGCCTGTTGAAGCAATGTCCGAGAAGGAGTTGCGTGCACCTTTAGACTTAAACCTACATTTGAAGCTGACAATCGAAGGATCGTTGAAGCATTACGATGCTTTTCAATTCTCCAGGGCGCTCGAGTTTATTTGGGGTTTTGTCGCGGAGGTCGACAAGTATTTGACCGCGCAGCAACCCTGGAAGCTCGCAGAAGATCTCTCGAAGCGCAGCGAATTGGTTAGAGTTCTAAATGCTGCAGCCGAGTCGCTAAGGGCGATCTGCGTGCTTATGTACCCCGTGTTGCCGACCTCAGCTGAGAGAATATGGCAACAATTGGGGCAGCGCGGGAACTTGCGAGAACAGCAAATTGATAAGTTGGAATGGGGCCAACTGGAGTTTGGGACGCACATCGGGGAACTGAAAGCCATTTTCCCGCGCGTCGAAAAAAAAGAAGCCTGGGAAAGGATTGAAGCCATGGAAGAAGAAATCAAGCATCCCGCGGCGCCTGCCGCAGGGGGCACGCCCGCCGCACCCGCAGCGCCACAGGGGCCGGTGAAAATCGGCATCGAAGATTTCACCAAGATCGAGATGCGCGTGGGACAAATCAAGTCCGCGGAAAAAGTGGCGGGCGCGGACAGGTTGCTGAAAATCCTGGTGGACATCGGCGAGGAGGTACGCCAGGTGGTGGCGGGAATCGCCGAGGTGTATAAACCTGAGGAGATCGTGGGCCGGAAAGTGGTGGTGGTCGTAAATCTGCAGCCGCGGAAGCTGCGTGGAGTGGAATCCAACGGTATGATTGTCGCCGCGTCGGTGGGCCCGGAAGGGAAGCCGGTGCTGGCGGGATTTCTGGAAGATGTGCCGGTGGGCTCGCGGTTGAAGTGACGCGCAGCGTCATCCTTAGTTCAGCGAGGAATCTCTGTCGATGGAACTGATTGATTCACACGCGCACCTGGATTTCCCGCAGTTCGATGACGACCGCGCCGAGATGCTGGAGCGCGCTCGTCAAGCAGGAGTGCGTGCGGTGCTGGCGATCGGCAGCGGCCCCGGGCCGGAAAAGCTGGACACCGCAATGCCTTTCGCCGAGAAGTACGACTGGATTTACGCCAGCGTGGGAATTCATCCGCACGAAGCGCGCCTGGCCACCGAATCGCACTACGAGAAGCTTGCGGAACTCGCCCGGAATCCCAAGGTCATCGCCTGGGGCGAAATCGGCGTGGACTACCACTACGATTATTCTCCCCGCGACGTGCAACTGACCGTCTTTCGCCGGCAAATGGAGCTGGCGCGCGCCGCGAAGCTCCCCATCATCATCCATTGCCGTGAAGCCTGGGCGGACTGCCTCCAGCTACTCGAATCCGATTGGCGCAGCACCGGGCTCGGCGGGATTTTTCACTGTTTCACAGGCACGCTCGAAGACGCGCGCCGCGGCGTGGAGATGGGCTTCCTGGTTTCGTTCGCGGGCAACGTGAGCTATCCCAAGGCGCAGAATCTGCGGGATGTCGCACGCGATCTGCCGCTCGACCGCATCCTGATCGAAACCGATTCGCCGTTCCTTGCGCCGCAGCCCTACCGCGGCAAGCGCAACGAGCCCGCCTACGTGGCCGAGGTAGCGCGAACCCTTGGGAGTGTGAGAAACTTGCCCGGGGACGAGGTCGCGCGCATTACGGCTGAAAATTTCCGGCGTTTTTTCGGGCTGAAGGCCACGAACGAGCCAACGCAGTAGAGACGTGCCTTTCGCGCACCGACTTGGGGGACTGCCATCGCGCTTCTGACCGCCAGAGAACTCTTTGAACTCGTTCGCGAGGACCTCGCGCGCGTGGAACTCGAGATTGCCGCACAGAACGGCTCCGCCCTCGAGCCGGTCGCCGAAATCGCGGGCTACTTGCTCGGCGGCGGCGGCAAACGCCTGCGGCCCGCGCTGGTGCTGCTCGCCGCGGGCGCTTGCAACTACCACGGGCCCAGCGCGATTCGCCTCGCCGCCGTGGTGGAGATGATCCACAGCGCCACGCTGATCCACGACGACGTGATCGACGGCGCCGACAAGCGCCGCGGCCGGGCCTCCGCGAATTCACGCTGGGGAAATCACATGAGCGTGCTCGCGGGCGACTGGCTGTACATGCAGTCGTTTCAGATGGCGCTCGAAGAAAGAAATTTCCGCGTTCTCGATATCCTTATCGAGCTCACCCAAAACATGGTCGAAGGCGAGCTGCTCCAGCTCACGAAAATCGGCCGGATGGATTTGACGGCCGAGGACGCGCTCGAGCTTTGTTATCGCAAGACGGCGTGCCTCTTCTGCGGCTGCGCGCGGTTGGGCGCGGTGCTGGGCAAGCAGGATGAGACTGCGGAGCAGTCGCTGGCGGAGTACGGGCGCTACGCCGGCCTCGCCTTCCAGCTCGTGGACGATGTGCTGGATTTTACCGGCTCGCCCGAGCAACTCGGCAAGCCGGTGCTGAGCGACCTGAAAGAGGGCAAGGTCACGCTTCCGCTGATCTACGCCATGGAAAATGGCAACGCTGCCGGTCGCCAGATGGTGAGCAAAGTCCTCGAAGAGCGGGATTTTTTGAGCGTGCGGCCGGAGGAGATTACCGCCCTGGTGCAGAATTCCGGCGCGCTCGATCGCGCGCGTCAACTGGCTTGCGACTACGCCGCGCGCGCCAAGGCTTCGTTGAACGGCTGCGCGGATTCCGACTACGGACGCGCGCTGATGACTGTTCCGGACTTCATCCTCGACCGTGAGAGTTAGAGTTTCCTGAGAGACTGCCCGGGCGCGCGATGCTCCCCTTCAAGCTGGTTTACGACGAACACTACGACCTGAACCTCGGCACTCACGTTTTCCCATCACAGAAATACCGTTTGGTAGTCAAGAAACTCCTCGATGAGAAACTCGCCGGAGACGAAGATTTCCTGGCACCGGAGCCGGCACGCGATGAGGACGTCTTGCTCGTGCACACGGCCGAATACGTTCGAAAACTAAAGACGGGCATGCTGAGCGCGAGCGAGCTGATGCTCCTCGAGATTCCGTACTCGACGAAGACGGTGGAAGCATTCTGGCTCGGGGCGGGCGGATCAATTCTTGCCGGGCGCCGGGCGCTGACCGATGGGTTCGCCGCAAACATTGGCGGCGGTTTCCATCACGCGTTTCCGGACCACGGCGAAGGCTTCTGCATGATTCACGACGTAGCGATCGCCATCCGGCGCTTGCAGGCCGACGGCGCGATCAAGACGGCGATGGTGGTGGATACGGACGTTCACCAAGGAAATGGAACGGCAGAAATCTTTGCCAAGGATCACGACGTGTTCACGATTTCCATCCACCAGCGGAACAACTATCCGTTGGTCAAGCCGCAATCCACGATTGATATGCACCTGGCCGACGGCACGGGTGACGGAGATTACCTGGCCATGCTCGAAAAACATCTGGCGCAGGCTCTGCACGATTTCCATCCCGACCTGCTGGTTTACGTTGGCGGCGCCGATCCGTACCGCGAAGATCAGCTCGGCGGGCTCGCGCTGACGATTGAGGGCCTCGCCGATCGAGACCGCCTGGTCTTCGAGCACGCGCGCCGCCGGGGGATTCCCGTTGCCATCACCCTGGCCGGGGGCTATGCGCGCAGCGTGGCGGATACGGTGCGCATCCACGTCAACACGATTCTGGCCGCGCGCGACCTCGCCGCGAAACAATCCTCCCGCACCGCGAATTGATTCGCAGTAGAATCCCCGTAAATTATTCCTGAGGAGGAAACCATGCGTTCTCGATGGATTTCGATTCTTGTGGCGACGGTGTGCGTTTTCGCAAGCGGTGGCGTAGCGTTTGCCCAGCAGAGCGGAGCCAGCGGGATTTCGACGCGGCTCATGGACGACTTGAACTGGATGGAGTTTCGGCAGATTGTGCCGGCCAAAACGAAAACAGTGATCGTCACCGTGGGCACGCTCGAGCCGCACGGCGTGATCAACAACGGAGCGGACAACACGGCGCCGGTGGCCATCGCCAAGGCCATTGCGGACGACGTGAACGCACTGATCGCGCCGCACATCCCCTACGGCGTGACCGGCTCGATGGCGCCGTATCCCGGCGCGACGCACATTCCCGAGGAAGCGTTCCGCGCGTATGTGCGTGCGGTGCTCGAAGGCATGGTGAAGAACGGCTTCAAAAACATCATCATCATTAACGGCCACGGCGGCGGGCAGGCCGGCATCCTGAACCAGTTGTCGAGCGAACTGGCCATGGCGCACAACGTGAATACGCTGGTCATCAACTGGTGGTCGCTGGCCAGCGATGCGACGTTTGCCGTGTTCGGCGAGGACGGCGGCCATGCGGGGAATAACGAAACGGCATTCATCCAGGCGGTGAATCCGAAGCTGGTGCACAAGGAGCTTTACACCGGAAAAGACATGGCCACGGCAAATCCTCCGCCGGGCACATGGTCGGCGACGCCGTTTCCTTCAACGATCGGGCTATACAAGGAAGGGCAGGGCTATCCCACAGATTTCGATCAAAAGAAAGCCGACGAGTATTACAAACGCGTGATCGCAAAGGTGAAAGGACTGGTGCAGGACACGTTGAAGAAATGGCAGATGGCCGGATTCAACTGAGTTCGGGGAAGACTGCGAAACCATGGACCGAGAATTAGTTGATTCGAACGCTGCCCGAACTGCAACGAATATCCACGCGCGCGGCGCCGTCTCCGGCCTTGGCTCGCAATTCGCGGCGCGATTGGTCTTCCACCAGCAAGGGAATGTTGGTATGAATCCCGCCGGAACCTGAGCGCGCATAAAGACGGAAGCTCGCACTGGAAGGAACCTGCAGATCTACGCCGCCGGAGCCCGTTGAAAGCTCCCAGTAGCTGCCGCTCGCGGGATTGCCGTCTACACTGACGCGCCCAGAGCCGGTGCCCGCGCGCAGATCCCCGCTGGCGCCGCTGACGTGAATGGAGCCGCTGCCGGTGTGCAGATTCAGACGGCCCGGCGCGTCGTCGAGGCGAATGCTGCCGGAGCCTGTTCCGGCGCGGACGTCCCCGCGAAGCCCGCGAAGATCCAGTGACCCCGAACCGGTGGTGGCGCGCACGCTGCCGCCGATATTTTGCAGGGTGATGCCGCCACTTCCCGCGGTCACCTGAGCCTCTTCACGAATATCCGAGGCGGTTATTCTTCCGGAACCAGTAGTGGCTTGCAGCGGCCCCTGAATCCCGCGGATTTCCAAGCTTCCTGATCCGATGCTCGCGCGCACTTCCGTTTCCGCCGGCACCGTGATTGTGTAATCGATGGAGACAAAACGCAGGCGTTGTTCATCGCCGCCGATTCGAATTGTATTGCCCTGCTGTTCGACGGGAGGATTCTTGAGCAGGTCGTCGAGGCGCTCCCGACCATTGCCAAACATCCAGGATTGGGCGCGGAGTTCAGCGTGGATGCGCACTTGGCCGGCGTCACCGGTTCGTATGACCGCGCTGCCGGACCCGTTGCCAAGTTCGATGCGGATGGGTCCCTGTACGTTCAAACTGCGGTCAAAATTGCCGGAGTAGCCCGGCCCCACGTTGCAGCCGGCCGCCAGAACAGGCATCACCAGCGCCAGAATCCAGAGGAGTGCTACGCGTTCTCTTCGCAAGGTGCCTCCCAGCAACGCTGCCCTTCGCAGCTCGATGTCCACACACATTATCCTACGAAGATTCGGTGCAGAAGGTTCCCGGCTACTTCTTCAGAGCGGCGTTGAGCGCGCCCTGGCGGTAGCCTTCGAGATCGAGCGTAACGTAGGTGAAGCCCAGGGCCTTGAAGCGTTCGGCGAATACTCGGGCCATTTCCGCAGTGAGCGCGCGCGGTAATTCTGCGGAAGCGATTTCGATGCGCGCGAGCTCTTCATGGTAGCGGACGCGGAATTGCCGGAAGCCCAGCTCGCGCAGGATGGCTTCGCCCTGTTCCACCAGACTGAGCGTGGCCGCCGTCACCGGCGTGCCGTAGGGGATGCGGGAAGACAGGCACGCAGAAGCAGGGCGGTCCCAAGTGGGCAGGCCGGCGCGGCGGGAGAGTTCGCGAATCTCTGCTTTGCGCAGTCCAGCGTCGAGAAGGGGAGCGAGGACCTTGTGCTCGGCCGCAGCGCGATGGCCGGGACGGAAATCGCTGGTGTCGTCGGCGTTCACGCCGTAGGCCACGGCGGCGAAGCGGCGTTCAGCGGCCAGGCGATCCAGCTCGGTGAAAAGCTCGGACTTGCAGTGGTAACACCGGTCGGCATTATTGGCGACGTACAGCGGATTCTCGAATTCATGTGTTTCAATGAATTCGTGGCGCAGGCCCGCGTGGCGGATAAAGGATTCGGCCTGTTCGCGGTCGTGCGCGGAAAAGCTGGCCGAGAGTGCCGTGATGGCGAGAGCCCGTTCGCCAAGCGACTTGTGCGCCGCCCAGGCGAGAAACGCGGAGTCCGCGCCGCCGGAAAAAGCGACGAGCAGGGAATCGAGCCGCCCGAGGGATTCCAAAAGGCGCTGCTCTTTCACTCTGAGGGACGTTTCGTCGAGCCCGGCCGCGGAGGAGACGACTGAAACGAGTTCGTTCGGCACACAAAGATTATACCGCAGGCCGCGCGAAACGCGCGGTGCTCGCTCATTGAAAATCGAGCAAGACGTCAACTGTGTGCGTCTCTGGATTTTTGCGGAGCCAATGACCCATCTTGTCGTAGTGCAGGGGATAGTCGGCGAAGGCTTTCTTGAGGCCCGCGTCGAGGAACTCCTCAAAGTACACGCGATTGAAAATCTGGCCGGTGGGAATCTTCCAGGCATC
>JBGQGH010000066.1:0-17607 GCA_041497315.1 Terriglobia bacterium
AGTGGCACCAGCGGATCGAAGTGATAGTTGAAGGGATCGCGGAACGGCGGAATAAAAATGACGGCACCCGCCGGGCCGGTCTGATGGTGGTTGTACATAATCTGCGGGAACCACTCGAGGAAGAGTTGCCGGTTCATGTTCGTGGTTTCCAGCATGTTGGACATGTAGGAATCGCGGTTGTCATCGTGGCCGATGTACTTGTGATAGAGCCTCGGCAGGTTGGCCATCGAGCGCTTCGTGGGGTCTTCATTGCGCATGTACCAGCCAGCGACGAGTTCCTGGCCGTCGGGATTGGCCTGAACACAAAGCACGATGTCGTCATTCAGCAGGCGCATGGTTTCCGGGTCCGTGCGGCTCACGAGTTGATAGACGGTCTCCATCAGTTGCTGCGAGCCCACTGTCTCGCTGGCGTGCAAGCCGCCGTCAATCCACACAACGGCCTTGCCTTCGCGCGCCAATGCGCGCGCCTGATCTTCGGTCAGCCCTTCAGCCTGTGCCAGCTTTCGCGCGATCTCCTTGTAGCGGTCGAGCTTTTTCAGGTTCTCCGGTGAACTGATGATCGCCATCCACTGGTGGCGGCCCTCGGAGGTCGGCCCGATGTCCACCAGCTTCATGCGATCGGATTCGGAGGCGAGCTTCTTCCAATAGGCTTCGAGCTGCGTGTAGGTGGCTACGTGGTAGTCGTCGCCGATGTTGAAGCCGAGAAAATCCTTGGGCTCGGTGATCTTCGACGGCGTTTGCGCGCCGGCAACGCCAGCCGCAGCCACAAGCACGATCAGAAAGAACCACGCACGTAGATGCAGTTCTTGTATTTTCATGGTGCTGCTTCTACCCCGGAGTGGAGAAGTTGTCAAAGGGAATGCCAAACGTCTGGCCATTCGCAGCTTGGCACGGCGGCTACAACACAGGGGACGCGTTGTCCGCGCCCCACGTTTCCCTGTTTTTTCACGGTCGGCGCGCTCCTGTCTCGCAATTCAGGGCCTAACCGCGTTCGTCCACGTTTCCCGGAGCGCCAAGGACGATTCTCGGGATCTTCGCGCGGCCCGGATCGCCGCCAGAGGATAGAGCCTCGATCCAGATTCGCACCGATGCTCGCAGGGCTTCGATTTTGCAGCCTCGATGTGTGTTGGGGAAGTTCTCGAGTTTTTTCAGTCCGGCCTGGAGCAGTGAACAGGCGCCTTTGTGGTTCGACCGCGAATAGTGATGGAACGCCGCAGAAACCTGGATGATTCCTTGCAGAAACGCCTTCTCCGACTCGGGAGATGCGAGCCAGATCTCTTCCCAGGTCTCGTGAGCCTCGAAGAACTCGCCGCGATTGAATTGCGCGAGACCACGTTGGAACTTCTCTTCGGCTTCGGTCGGGTGCATACGGTGGAATCCGTTGGGTGCGTTTGAGCACGGTGCCGGAAACCCGGCATAATAGCAGACTCGCGCGGCGGCCGGTTGGAGCGCAAGAAGGACAATGGATATCGCCATCGAGCTTCCGGATGTGCAGCTCGGTTTCCTCGAAGCTGAAGAAGTAAAAGTCGCGCCTGCGAGCGCCGAGCTTGCCGCGGAGATGGACGCAGTGTGCGCGCGCATTCGCGGCAGACTCACCGTCGAAGAGGTGGCCGAACTGGACTCCGTGCGCGGCGTGCGCGCGATGTTTCGCGCCTGGGGGATAGACCCGTCGAAGTATCGCCCCTCGTCGGAAGCGCTGTTGCGTCGCGTCGTACAGGGCAAGGGCCTTTATCGCATCTCGAACGTCGTGGACATTTGTAATTTGTGCTCCATCGAAGCCGGTTTGCCGTTCGGCTTGTACGATCGCGCGCATGTTCACCCGCCGATTGCATTCCGCCACGGCCGCGATGGCGAAACATATCAGGGCATCGGGAAGCAGATGTGGCACCTCCACGAACGGCCGGTGATGGCCGACTCCGAAGGGCCGTTCGGGAGTCCCATCAGCGATTCGGTGCGAACGATGATCACGGAGTCGGCGGGCGCCATCGTTACGGTGATCTACGCACCGGCCGGCAGCGCGGCGGACGCTGTGGAGAAATTCTTGGAGCAGTACGCGAAGCGTCTGGAGCAGTTTTCCGGCGCGCGCATTGTTGATCGGCGAATCTTGCGCGGTTAACACGGTGAGGGCGCTAACATGATCAGGCTGTTTCACCCTGGGGCCGGGAAGTGACGAAACTTCACCTCGTCCTGCTGCTGCACGCTCATCAGCCCGTCGGCAATTTCGACGAGGTTTTCGAGCGGATCTACCAGCGCGCCTATCTGCCGTTTCTCGAATGCCTCGAACGCCATCCCGGTGTCCGCCTAGGCCTGCACTACTCCGGCCCGCTGCTCGAGTGGATTGAGAAAAGACATCCAGAGTTCTTCGATCTCCTGCGCGCGCTGGTCGAGCGCGACCAGGTGGAGATGGTCGGGGGCGGATTCTACGAGCCGATCCTGGTTTCGATCCCGCCGGAGAGCCAGAAGGAACAAGTCTTGCGGATGAGCCGCTATCTGGAGAAACGATTCGGCCGCATGCCCTCGGGCGCTTGGCTCGCGGAGCGCGTCTGGGAGCCGCAATTGCCCAGCGTCCTTCATCAGGCTGGCGTGGAGTACACGCTGGTGGACGACACCCATTTTCTCGCCGCGGGAATCGAGGGTGACGCCCTCTGTGGCTGCTACATCGCCGAGGATCGCGGCGCTACCGTGAAGGTCATTCCGGGCCTCAAGGCGCTGCGCTACCTGATTCCTTTCCGCAGCGTAGAGGAAAACCTCAACTACCTGCGCAACGCCGCCGCGGAACACCCGGGAGGGTGCGTGGCCATGGGTGATGACTGCGAGAAGTTCGGATCGTGGCCGGGCACGCACGAGCATTGTTACGGCAATGGCTGGCTTGAGCGTTATTTCTCGATGCTCGAAATAAACAGCGATTGGTTGAGCCTGGCGACGCCTGGCGACTACGTCGCCGCGCACGCGCCACTGGGCCGCGCCGATCTGCCCACGGCCTCGTACCCGGAGATGATGGAGTGGGTGCTGCCGACTACGGCGCGACAGCGCTTCCACGGCGTGCAGCAGGAATTTGCTTCGCGGCCGGACGTGCAGCAGTTCCTGCGCGGCGGATTCTGGCGCGGCTTCTTCAGCAAGTACGCTGAAGCAAACCTACTGCACAAGAAGATGCTGTACGTTGCGGTGCGGCTGGAGCGCGAGACGGGCCGCAGGCTGAGAACTCCCCAGAAGAAGAAAAAGTTGGAGGCCGCGACGACGCATCTGCTGCGCGCGCAGTGCAACGACGCGTACTGGCACGGCGTATTCGGCGGGCTCTATTCGCCGCATTTGCGCACGGCGTTATGGCAGGAATTAATCCGCGCGGAAAAGATCGCCGAGTCCATGGACGGAAAATCCGGCGCGCCCCGCATCGAGAGGTTGGACTTTGACGCGGACGGCGCGGAAGAGATCTACCTCACGTCGAGTTCCTACGCCGCGCTGGTGAAACCTTCGGACGGCGCAACGCTCGCGGCGCTGGACTTTCGCACTCGGGACGTCACCCTGATCAATTCGCTCCAGCGGCGCGTGGAGGCGTATCACGCGCGTCTCCGCGAGGCGGGGAAGGCTGGCGGGGGCGTGGCCACGATCCACGAGCAAACTCGCGCGAAGGAAGAGGGCCTCGAGCGCCACTTGCGCTACGACCGCTGGCCTCGGCACGCTTTCCGCCTGCTGCTTTTTTCGCCGTGGAAGACGCCAGGCGACCATGCCGCTCTGGCGCTGGAGGAGAGCACGCTCTTCGCCGGAGGGCGCTACGCCGCGGAAAGAGTATCCGCGAGACGCGTGGAGATGGTGACGGAGGGCCCACTGATCGCGCCGGTCGGAGGCGCGCCGCTCGACCCGGCTCTGCGGGCTACGAAGATATTTTCATTTTCCGAGGTTCAAGGCGGATTTGAGATCGCCTGCGACCTGGCGCTGAGTTACGCAGGCACCCAGCCGATCAAGTTACTCGTCGGCTTGGAGGTCGTGCTCAATCTTCTGGCTCCAAACGAGCCTGACCGCTACTTTGAATCCGCTACGGGCGAGCGGCAGCCGCTGCGTTGGACCGGTGTGATGCCCGCACCGAAGTTGCGCATTGTGGACGAATGGCAAAATGTCGCGGCGACGCTCGAAACGCCTCGCGCGACGCACTTCTGGATCGCGCCAATCGAAACGGTTTCGGAATCAGAGGAAGGATTCGAGAGGGTGTATCAAGGTTCGCAGATTCTTGCTGTGTGGCCTGCCGAATTAGGCGCTAACACGCCCTGGACGGGCCAACTGGTCCTTCGAGTTACTTCCGCATACAGCTAGAAACCGTGGTGGCGAGAGCTCCTGCGGTTCTTCAGGTAGCGATCAGCAAACTCTGCGCGAAGGCCCACTCCGGATCAATCCACTGCGCATCGCAGCGGAACCCGGTGCGCAGCGCCAATTCACGAACTTCTTCAATTTCGTATTTGTGCGAGCTTTCCGTCCAGATGGTCTCGCCTTCCGCAAATCGCACGGCAAACCCCGCGCCGTTGATCACCACGGTCTGCTGGCGCGTGGAGCGCAGGTGCATCTCGATCCGGCGCTCGCGGGCGTCGTAGCGGATTTCGTGACGGAACGCCGGGAGCTTGAAATCCGCGTCGAGCTCGCGGTTGACGCGTGCGAGCAGGTTCAGATTGAACGCCGCAGTAACTCCGATGGGATCATCGTACGCGGGCAGTAGCTGCGTGAGGGGCTTTTCCAGATCGGTGGCGAGGAGCAGCGCATCACCGGGGACGAGGATGCGGCGCACATCGGCGAGGAATTCTTCGCCGGCGGGCCGGTCGAAATTTCCGATGGTACTGCCGAGGAAAAGCACCAGCATGTGCTCGCCCGCGTGCCGGTTGGCGGCGACGGAGAGCAATCCGTCCAGATAGGACTTCTCGTAGCCCACCATACTGACGGATTCGATGTGTCCGAGTTCCTTTTCGGATTGGGCCAGCGCCGTCGGTGAGATGTCGATAGGGAAGTATTTCGTGCGCTGGCGGCGCGTGAGGGCTTCCAGAATCCACCGCGTTTTCTTGCCGGAGCCGCTGCCCAGCTCCGCCACCAGGACGGGTAAGGGAATGCGGCGGACGATCGCTTCGGAGTGCTGGCGCAGCAATCGCTCGTCGGCACGCGTGAGGCCGTACTCCGGGAGCACGCTGATCACTTCGAAGAGCGCAGAGCCCACGGCGTCGTAGAGATATTTGGAGGGCAGCTCCTTTTGCCCCGGCAGAGTGAGGCCGGCGCGCACCTCCGCAGCGAAGTCCGCGGCCGAGTATTGTGCGATGGCTTGAGTAAGCATGGAGCCCCCTTTTTCCTAAGCAGAACTAGCGCTTTACGCAGCGAAACTTTGCGTAGACATACGGGTAATGGGGCTGGAACCAGTTCCGAAAGCTGCGCCGCAGCATGCAAGCGGCGGTGCGAGCGGAACAGCCCTTCATCACATAGTGCTGGCCGTCGAAGAAATTGGCGGAGTAGCCGGGATAAAATGAAAACGCTTGAAAGCCCGGCAGCGGAGCGAAAACCGTGCTAGTCCATTCCCAGCCATTGCCGAGGAGGCCGGCAACGCCAAAACCGCTCAGGCCCGCGCGAAATGTTTCGATCGGAACGGGATCCCAGCGCTCGAAGTCAAAATTCCCATGGCGCGGCGCGGGCAGGGCGGCGCCCCAGGGATAAGCGCGTTCAGAGCCATCCAGCGAGCCATAGGCCGCGCGGTGCCATTCCGCTTCAGTGGGCAATTCCTTGCCGGCCCAGCGAGCATACGCAGAGGCTTCGGCGTGGCTGACATAGGCCGGCCAATCGAGGGGAAGCGGCAGTTCGGCAAACATCGCGCGGTAGAACCAGGTCTCACCATGCTGGCGCCAAAACTGGGGATGGCGGATGCCGGCCTTCTCTTTCCACGCCCAGGCGGCGTCGGACCAGAAAGGCCGATGCTCGTAGCCGCCGCCGCGAACGAATTCCAGGAACTCACGATTCGTGATGGGAAAGGCGTCGATCGAGAACGCGGGCACATCGACGCACTGTTCGGGAAACTCGTTGTCCCAGCCGAAGGGGCCGCCGATGAATCGTTCCGCGCCAGGACGCTGGCTCGGAAACGGCATGCCAAGCGTCGCCGTGCCCGCGGGAATCTCGACCATGTGCGGCGATTGGTGAGAAGACTCCGGTGCAGGCCCTTGCACGTGAGCGGATTTGCGGTCGAGCGGCAACTGGTGCAGCATATAGGCCAGAGTCTCGGCGTGCATTAGCCGATGCTCGATCGCCACCTGAAGAAGGAATCCATCGCGGAAGAGCGGCTTCCCGGGGTCATCGAACGAAAGTTTGATGAGTTGCTCATCAATGGCCGAGCGCAGACGCCGGTTGTAGCGCTCCACTTTCGAGCGGGAGGGCCAGGCCGAAGGCGGATCATCGGGGAGCCCGCCGCCGACGGGATCAATCCCGAACGCGAAGAGTTGAGCAAAACTCTTGTCGATGGATTTCAAACCGAAGAGATGGTCGTTCAGAAGATTCCAATCGAAGGCTTCGAGATGGCCAAGATAGAAGATGATGCGATGGCGCTCGGGGATGGGACGGTCGTAGAGAGCTTCCGGTCGAACAATTTGAAAAATCTCATCCGTGCGCGCGCGGGCATCCACAAAGCGTCGGAAGAGAAATTGGCGAAACGGAATTGCAACCGCTGCAGTACCCATGGGTCACCCCGCCTACAGATTGGATGCGTGACTCGCCGGGAAGATGCTCCGAATTTCGCCGTCGAGCCGGCTGGGGCCATGTTGTTTATCCGGGCTGGGCAAGAAAGTCAATCATTCGTTTTCACGGTACCGCGCGGGAAGAGGCCTTGAACCCGTTGTCTAATCCACGCAATCACACAGCAACCGCGACAGGCAGCGCCATCGAGTGCAGGAGAGTCTTTTACCGGTTCGACGGCGGGAGGCCGCTGCTCGAGGATCTGAACCTCGAAGTCGCGCGCGGCGAGACGCTAGTACTCCTAGGACGCAGTGGCTCGGGGAAGACGACGACGCTGAAACTGATCAACCGCTTGCTCGAGCCGACGAGTGGCGAGGTGATGATTGACGGCCGCCGCACGACGGATTGGCACCCGATCCGACTCCGCCGCGGCATCGGATATGTGATTCAGGACGTCGGGTTGTTCCCGCACCTAGATGTGGAGCACAACGTGGGCCTGGTGCCGTCGCTTGAAGGCTGGGAGCCGTCGCGGATTCGCGCGCGGGTGAAGGAGATGCTGCAACTCGTCGGCCTTGATCCGGAAGAATTCGGAGGGCGCTGGCCGCGGGAGCTTTCGGGCGGACAACGCCAGCGCGTGGGAGTGGCCCGGGCGCTGGCGGCGGATCCGCCCATTCTGCTGATGGATGAACCGTTCGGCGCTCTGGACCCGGTGACGCGGGCGGAGATCCAACGTGAATTTCGCGCGCTCGCGGCGCGGATGGGGAAGACGATTGTGTTTGTGACGCACGACGTGCGCGAAGCCCTTCTTCTCGGCTCGCGCATCGCATTGCTGGCGGGCGGCAAGCTGGTCGGGATTTACGCGCCGCAGGAGTTCCTGCGCGCGCCGGAACCCGAAGCGCGGGCATTCGCCGCAGCGCTGGGTGATTCCGGAAGGTGAGCGAAGAATTCCTGAAGGGTGGAAGAGAGGTGCCGCGTGAATGTATTTGACTTCATCATCCGCAATCGCGCTGAAGTCCTGGAACTGACGCTGCAGCATCTGGGATTGGTTGTTGTGGCGATGCTCGTCGCCGTGGCCATCGGGGTTCCCCTGGGGATCGCGGTGACGCGGCGGCCGTTGGTGCGCCGCTGGGTGCTCGGCGCGGCCAACGTGATCCAGACCGTGCCGAGCCTTGCCCTCTTCGGGTTCCTGATTCCTGTGCCATTCATCGGCGGGATTGGCGCGCGCACGGCGATTGTGGCTCTCACCCTCTATGCCCTGCTGCCGATTCTGCGAAATACGTACACGGGAATTACCGGCGTCGATCCTGCGGTGCTCGAAGCCGCGCGCGGGATGGGCATGACCCCGCGCCAGATTTTGCGCCAGGTGGAGTTGCCGCTTTCGATGGGCGTGATCCTCGCGGGGGTCCGCGTGGCCACGGTGATCTGCATCGGCGTGGCTACGATTGCGGCGGCCATCGGCGCGGGCGGCCTGGGCACGTACATCTTCCGCGGCGTGGCCATGGTGAATAATCAAGTGATCCTGGCCGGAGCCATCCCTGCCGCAATCCTGGCCGTGCTTGCAGATGTAGGCCTCGGCTGGGCCGAACGCCGGTTGACGCCGCGATGACCCGGCGGATGGTTTTGATTCTGCTTGCCGCGCTGGCGGTGCACTCGGGTTGCGGCTCGCGTGGAAACCGCAAGATCGTCGTCGGCTCGAAGAATTTTACGGAGCAGATCATCCTGGCCGAACTGTTGGCGCAACAGATCGAATCGCACACCAGTTTAACCGTTGACCGGCGCGTGAATCTGGGCGGCACGCTGATCTGCCAGCAGGCGCTGCGCGCAGGTCAGATTGACATGTATCCCGAGTACACGGGGACGGCGCTGATCGCCGTGCTCAACGAGCGCCCGAGCGGCGATGCCGCGGCAGTTTACGAACGCGTGCGCAAGGAATACGCGGAAAAGTTCAGTTTTGTCGTGACGGAACCGCTGGGTTTCGACAACACATTTGCAATGGTTGTGCGCGGCGTAGACGCGCGAAATCTGAAGTTGCGCACCATCTCCGATATCGCGCCATACGCGCCGAAATGGCGCGCGGGCTTCGGCTACGAATTCATGGAGCGGCCGGACGGCTACCGCGGCTGGGCGGACACTTATCACCTGCAATTCGCCGCAGCGCCGCGGATCATGGACCTGGGGCTGCTCTACCGCGCGCTGAGCGACAAGCAGGTGGACATCGTGGCGGGCAATTCCACCGATGGCTTGATTCCGACACTCGACCTCGTGGTGCTCGAAGACGACCGGCGCTACTTTCCCCCGTACGAGGCGGTTCCGATTATCCGGGCCGCGGCACTCGAACAGCATCCGGAGCTGCGCGAGGTGCTGCGTGCGCTTGGCGGCAAGGTTTCCGCGGAAGAGGTGCGCCGACTGAACTACGCGGTGGACGGCGAGCACCGCGACGTCCGGGACGTCGTGCGGGAATTTCGGCAGCGAAAGGGACTCTGAGTTGGGCTGGCGGCGTCCAGTTGCCGGGGCTGAGCCTCTCTGCTAGAGTTCGGCTGCGGTTTTTAACGCGAAAGGAAGCGATCGGATGGCCGTACACAAAGAGCTTCTGGAAATCTTGGTCTGCCCGGAGTGCAAGACGCGCGTCGTGTTGACCGCCGATGGGAATGGCCTGAAATGCGCGACGTGCCGGCGCGTCTATCCGGTGAAGGACGATATCCCTGTCATGATCGTCGAAGAAGCTACGATCGATCCGGCCTGAGCCGGCCGGCTGCATGAAACCTCCCCTCCTCACTCCAGCCCGAGCGCGGGCACTGGTCCGGAAATTCCGCGGACGCCGCATCGGCGTGGCCGGCGATCTGATGCTCGACCGCTACCTGTGGGGTACGGCTTCGCGGCTGTCGCCGGAAGCGGCCGTGCCGGTGGTGGAATTTACGGAGCAGAGCGAGTGCCTGGGCGGCGCGGGGAACGTCGCGGCGAACCTGGCTGCGCTGGGGGCGCGCGTTTCGGTTTTCGGAGTCACCGGCGAAGACGCGCCGGGTGAGGCACTGCGCCGCTGCCTCGGCGAACTGGGCCTCCCGCATGGCGGCGTGATTGCGGATGGCGCGCGGCCGACCACGGTGAAAACGCGGATCATCGCGCATCGGCACCAACTGGTCCGCGTGGACCGCGAGAGCCGTGCGCCGCTGACTAAGCCGGTGGAGGAGCGCTTGATCCGGCGCATCAAGGCTGCGTTACCGACGCTCGACGCGCTCGTGATTTCGGATTACGCCAAGGGCGTGGTGACTCCGGCGCTTTCGCAACGCGTGCTGGAGGCCTGCCACAAACTCGGCCTGCGCGTTTTCGTGCAGCCAAAGATTTCGCGGCTCTTCACCGCGCCGGGCGCGGCGGCGGTGGTCTGCAACCTGACCGAGGCCGCCGCTTTTGTCCAACATGCCATCAGCGAGGATGAAGAATCGCTGACGCAGACGGGCCGCGCGCTCCTGGCGCACTTTGGATCTTCGAGCGTAGTGATCACGCGCGGCGCGAAGGGCATGAACGTTTTCGAGGAAGCGCAGCCGCGGAGCTTTCATGTTCCGGCCATCAGCCGCGAAGTGACCTACGCGCGCGCGGGACTGCCCGGAATCGAGCAGGGGGAAACAGGGCGGCAGGTTTTTGACGTCACCGGCGCAGGCGATACCGTGATGGCGGCGCTGGCGCTGGCCGTGGCTGCAGGCGCGTCCGTGCGCGAAGCGGCGGTGCTGGCGAATGCCGCCGCGGCCGTCGTGGTTGGAAAATTGGGGACGGCGACAGTGCGTCCGCCGGAGTTGCTGGTGACGTTACAGGAAATCCTCTGACTCCTGGGAATGCTGAAGGAGAGATTCCTCGCCTGCCAGAACCAAGCAGGTTCGGAATGACATTCGTCCGGGCTAGGGCGGGAAGCTGAGGGAGTTGTCACTGCGCTCAACCCAGAGGCGCACGACCTTCGTGCGGCGGTTTTGCGCAGCGTCGGACCCGGTGGGGAAGGGCTGGAGCGGACTGACGTCTACAACGACGATGACGCCGCTGCCGCCGTTCCGCGGATTCGTTGCGCTTTCAATCTGAAAGCTTTTCACCGGGCCGTAATACCCGTTGGGCCCCCAATCATCCAGAAAATCCTTGTAGGTGTAGCTTGGAGATGACCCCACAGCTTTCCCATGCCAGAGGGCGTAAGCCTTCTGCGTGTCCCGGGCGACAAGCGCATTGAAGAAATTCTCGGCCGCGCGCTTTTCAGGATAGAAGCGCAGCAGATACCAAAAGCCCAAAGCAAGAAGAAGCGCAAACGCCAGGCCAGAGATGATGTAGCGGCGGAGCTTCGATTTCGGTTCTTCGACGTCGGAATCCAGCAGGCCCACAGTTCCCCTCAGATCTGCCGCTTGAAGAGCGCAATGCACCCGCCGATCAGCAGCACCGAGAACCCTAACAAAACAGCTACGTCGAAGTAAATGCCCTCGAAGCCAGTATTCTTCAGCAATAAGTTTTTCAGCGCATGCACCACGTAGGTGAAGGGATCGACAATGGAAATCCATTTCAGCCAGATCGGAAAACCCTCGGTGGGATAAATCGCGCCGGAGGGGAAAAAGAGCAGCGTGTTGAGCACGCCGAAAATCGCCCGCGGGACCAAAGGATCGCTCACGCGCACCATCAGGAGAAACATGAAGCTGATCATGGCCAGCGAGGCCGAACCGATGACGATGGCCAGGTACACCAGCCGGAGCGGGTCCCAGATGCGGTCGATCCCGGCGATCAGCCCGCCGATGATTGTGATGGTGAGTCCGGCCATCAGGCCTTTGATCGCGCCCGCAAAGTTCAGGCCCAGGATCAGCTCGCTTTTCTGAATCGGCGTGACCAGGTAGCCCTCGTGTAGGCCGCGGGCTTTGTCGTCGATGAAAACGATGCCCCCGCCGATCATGGCCACGACGAAAATGGCCATGGAAATCGAACCAGCGAGCAAATACTTGATGTACTCGATGTAGGGGTAGATCTCGACGACTTGCAGATCCACGGCTCCGGGGAGGCGCGGGGGAAGTTGCGGCGCGTTCAGGTCATTGACCATCTGCTGGACACGCTCAAGCAATGCGCTGCTCATGAAATTGTCGGTATTGTCCTCGATGAAGGCGATGCGTGGCCGGTTGTGCTGGTAAACCCGCCGGGAATAGTCCGGCGGGATGTGGACCACGGCGCGGACGAACCCGGCGCGGAGGTCGATCAGGGCGTCTGGGAGCGAAGCGTACTCCACGGTGTGAAACGTTTGCGGCCCGGTAGCGATCGCGGCGAGATGCTCGCGCACGACGCGCGACTCGCTTGAGCGGTCCTCGTCCACCAGAGCGATCTTCGCGTTCCGGACCTTGCCGCCGAAGGCGTATCCCAGCACAATCAGTTGCATCAGCGGGAAAACCATCGAGCTGACCATGAGGGCGGGGCTGCGGAAGAATTTCCGCATATCGCGCTCGATGATGGCTTGAATCCGGAACAGCTTCATGTTTCAGACTCCAGAGGGCGACATTGCAAGCAGCGCCGCCTAGCGGTAGAGATGGCCGACGTCGTACATCACGCCTTCGTGAGCGGCGTCGCGCAATTGCCGGCCGGTGTAGTGCAGGAAGACGTCGTCGAGCGTGGTGCTCTGCACGGTTACCTTGCGAACGGTAACGCCGCGTTGCCGCGTGAGATCCATCAGCGCGCCAACCGTGGCCGGGCCGTTGTGCGAGGCCAGGTGCGTGACGCCGTCGCGCTCGCTGACGTCGGCGACTTGCGCGAGGCCGCGGAGTTGTTCGAGCCAGTCGGGCGGAGCGCCGGCAAATTCCGCTTCGACCACGTCGGTGCCCGGCACGCTGTCTTTCAAATGTGACGGAGAATCGAGCGCGACCAGGTTCCCGTGATCAACGATGGCGATGCGCTCGCACAGCCGGTCGGCCTCGTCCATGTAGTGCGTGGTCAGAAGAATCGTTAGATGGGCTTCTTCGCGCAGTTTCCGGATCATCTCCCAAACGTTGGTGCGCGAGACGGGGTCAAGGCCGGTGGTGGGCTCATCCAGAAAAAGAATCCGTGGCGAGTGCACCAGGCCGCGGGCAATCTCCAACCGCCGCCGCATGCCGCCGGAGAAATTTCGCACCAGTTCTTTTGCGAATTTCTCCAGATCCACGGCGACCAGTAATCGCTGGATCAGCTCTTTGCGTTCGGAAGCGGGCACACCGTAGAGCTTGGAGTGGAGCGAGAGATTTTCCTCGGCGGTCAGCTCCGGATCCGATGTCAGGGCCTGGGGAATTACGCCGATGGCATGACGTACGGCATCCGGCTCGCGCACGATGTCGTGCCCGGCGACGCGCGCGGTGCCTGAGGTTCTCGGGGTAAGCGTGGTGAGCATGCGGATCAGTGTGGTCTTGCCCGCGCCGTTCGGGCCCAGCAAGCCGAAGAGTTCGCCATCACCGACCGTGAAACTCACTTCGTTCACCGCGACGAGGTCGCCGAACCGTTTCGTCAGGCCATCCACTTCGATCGCGTTCACGGATTGCTCCCAGATGCGGCGCGCACCGGGAAGGCGAAGAGGCTCCCCGTCAAACGCGCGAACCAGCCTTTCTTCTGTGCGGGAGGCGGAAGAAGGACAGTGGCAGTCATTCCGGCCATGAGCCGGCGTTCGCTGTTGGACACGGCGACTTTGATGGCAAAGGTCTTGATGTCTCGCTTGGTGCGGCTGACGTCGCGCTGCGTGGCGAAATCATTTTCGACACCTTTGAAAAAAACCGTGCCTTCGAGGATGTTGCCCGAAGGGAGGCGCACGCGCAGCTTCTGGCCGAACTGTATGAGGTCGATGTAGGTCTCTTCGACGTCCGCCTGCACCCAGAGGTGGTCCACGTCGATGATGGTGACGATGGGGCCGCCCACCTGCACCACTTCACCCTGCCGCGCTACACGGATGGAGACGATCCCATCGAGCCGCGCATAGATTTTAGTGTACTCGAGGCGCGTCTGGGCTTCCGCCGCGGCGGCGCGGGCCTGTTGCAATAAAGCTTGCGTGGAAGCGACGTCGCTCTGCTGCACCTGGAGCTGCCTGCGGTTGGCGCGCGCGACCGCGAGATCGCTTTCGGCGGCCTTCACCTGGTCTTCCAGCGATTTCGCGTTGGCGCGGGAAGCGCGCGCGGCGGCTTCGGCGTGATCGCGATCCTGCGCGGAGAAGACTCCGGCGGCGGCGAGCTCTCCAATGCGCTTCAGATCGGTTTCATCTCGCCAGAGCTGGGCGCGGGCGGCTTCGAGCTGCGAACGAGTGGCGGTCAGGTTGGCTTCAGCGCGTTTCACATTCGCGCTGGTCTGGTCGTCGGTCCAACTCCAGGTTTCTTTCGACTGATTGACGCGCGCTTCGAGACTGTGAATATTGGCCTGAGCCGCATTGAATTGGGCTTCAAGTTCCGCGCGATCGAGTTCGGCGATCAACTGGCCCTGCTTCACCGCGGATCCTTCATCCACCAGCAGACGCTCGATGCGTCCGGCAATCTTCGGGCTGACGATTACTTCCGTGGCCGTGACGATCCCAGTGAGAGCGATGTCATTGCCCTTGGGCGTGGTGGTGACGTAAACGACCAGCGCGATCAAGAAGACGATGCTGAGAAAAATAAAAAACTTGGAGATATTCATGGTTTCCTCGCGGCGCGACTCCGCGCCGGCTGGCGGAGAAGGCCGTGCTCCAGGAAATCGAGAATGGCGCGGCGGCGTGCGGCCACGGCTTCCTTGGCCAGAGCGTCCCGGCCCAGGACCTGGCTCAGGACCGGGGCCACGGCAAAGTAAGAGACGATCATGGCGTTGATGGTCATCACCGTTTGCGTCGAGTCCACCGGCCGGAACTCGCCGCGGGCCACGCCGGCTTCCAGAATCCGCGAAAGCTTCACCTGGATGGGTCTCATGTACTGCCGGGCAATCCAGACGAGATTCTTGCCGCCCTCCATTAATTCGCGCTGGACCAGGCGCGGGTAATTCGGATGTCGAAGGATGAAATCGAAATAGGCGTCCACGTAGGCCAGGAGCCGCTGGCGGGGAAGGGAATCGCCCGAGAAAGCGGCCTCAACCGCCACCACCAATTGTTGAAAGAGCGCGTCGAGCACCGCGAGATGAAGATTTTCCTTGCTGCTGAAGTAGTAGTAGAGTAGGGCCTTGTTGACGCGCGCCGCGCGGGCAATTTCGTCGGTTCGCGCGCCGGCCATTCCGCCTTCGGCGAACATGCGCTCGGCCGCGGCGAGGATCCGCTCGACCGTGGCGGGACGCTTGGCCCCTCGTAAGGCCGCAGGGATGCGTAGACCATGGACTTTGGTCAAAGCGTCCGGCTGAGGGGATGTGTTCATCGGTCGTCTCGGCATTCCATTTTAACTAACTGGTTAGTCTAAATAATCTGCGCCGAGATGTCAAGGGCGATTCGTTCCAGGAAAAAACGGGCAGCTAACTCAGGAGGGCTCCGCCTGCGCCGGCCGGGAGTTCGATGGAGTATTTCGTGCGCGCTTTTTCGCGGTGGCGTTCGAGCGCCAGCTCAATCAGCCGATCCACCAGTTTGCCGAACGGCAGTCCGCTGGCCTCCCACAGCTTCGGGTACATGCTGATCGAGGTGAAGCCGGGGATCGTATTGATCTCGTTGATGAAGATGCGGCCGGTGCGGCGTTCGAGAAAGAAATCCACGCGCCCCATCCCCGCGCAGTCCAGAGCCTTGAATGCGCGGACGGCGAAATCCTGGAAGCGGCGAACCTGCGCACGGTTGAGTTTGGCGGGAATGACGAGCTTTGTGCCGTCTTCGAGATATTTGGCGGCATAGTCGTAGAACTCGCGATGCGGAATGATCTCGCCGGGCACGGAAGCCTTCGGATCGTCGTTGCCGAGGACGGACACTTCGATCTCGCGGCCGTTGATGGCGCGCTCGACGATGATTTTGAGCGCAAATTCGGCGGCGGTATCGAGTGCGGGAGCCAGCTCTGCCCGGTTGTGCACCTTGGTCATGCCCACCGAAGAGCCGAGTGTGGCCGGCTTCACGAAAAGCGGGAAGCGAATCTCTTTAGCAATTTTGTTCAAGACTTTCGCGCGGGACTTCTCCCACTCTGAGCGCGGAAAGGCCAAAAACTTTCCGACCGGCAAGCCTGCCTGGATGAAGAGGCGTTTCTGCATGTCTTTATCCATGCCCACGGCACTGCCCAGCACGCCCGCTCCGACGTAGGGCAAACCCGCGAGATCGAGCAGGCCTTGCACGGTGCCGTCTTCGCCGAACGTGCCGTGCAAGACGGGGAAAACGACGTCCACGCGCTGCGCGCCGCCGCGGGCAACATCGAGCGGCACCAGCGCCGCGAGGCTGGGATCGGAGGAGAGCAGCACGCGCTCGCCGGACTTCAAAACCTCGGGGAGCATTTTCTGCGCGCCGGCACTGACCAGCCACTGGCCGCTCTTGGTGATGCCGATGGGCACGGCTTCATACTTTTCAGGGTCGAGTCCGCGGATGACCGATGCGGCTGAGGAGAGCGACACTTCATGTTCGCCCGAGCGCCCGCCAAACAGGACGCCAACGCGGAGACGCTTTTTTTCGTTACTCATGGGGTGGCCTAGAGGATCTTCTTTCCCATGGCGGAGAGGACCAATTCGACTCCGAGCAGGGCGGTAGTGTTGTGTTCATCGATGACGGGATTGATCTCGACCACCTCGAGCGAAACCATGGCGTCGCTATCGGCGATCATTTCCATGGCCAGGTGCGCTTCGCGGTAGGTGACGCCGCCGCGGACAGGCGTGCCCACGCCGGGCGCGTCCGTGGGGTCCACAAAGTCCATATCCAGGCTCACCGCCGTGCCGCTGGTGTCGTCGGTGACGATGCGCAGGGCCTCGGACATCACTTCGCGCATCCCGCGCTCGTCAATATCGCGCATGGTGAAGACGTGAACGCCCGATTCTTTCACCAGCCGGCGTTCGCGGGAGTCGAGGTCGCGAATACCGACCAGCGCGACGTTGCGCGGTTCGATTTTAGGTTTGAACTCGAGCAGGTCCACAAGTTCCGGCGCGCCATAGCCGATGATCGCAGCGAGCGGCATGCCGTGGACGTTGCCAGACGGCGAGGTTTCCGGCGTATTCATGTCGCCGTGCGCGTCCAGCCACAGATACCCCACGCGCTGATTGTTCTTGCGAAAGTGATTGGCCACGCCGGAGACGGAGCCTGCCGCAATCGAATGGTCGCCGCCCAGGACCAGCGGCAAGAACCCTTCGCCAATGGAGCGTTCGACAATCTCCGCTACGCCGCGGCAGGTTTCGGCGATTTCATTCAGGTACTTCGCGTTCTTGACGCCGAAGTGCTGCTCTTCGGCCTGCTTCACCGGCACATTGCCGATGTCTTCCACCGTGTGGCCTAGCTGTTTGAGCCGCGCTTGCAAACCTGCTACGCGCAGCGCCGAAGGCCCCATGTCCACACCACGGCGGCTCTGGCCGAGGTCCATCGGTACACCGATGATGCGGACTTTTTGTGGCATGGCTTTCGGGCTTCGGCCCGGCTCAAGCGAAGAGAGATTCTTACTTGCCCCGGCAGAATCACCGGGTCTCCTCAGAAGGACAGATCTGAGGAACTCTAAGGATAGACGCGATAGAGCATGCGGGGGAAGGGGATGACTTCCCGTATGTGCTCGGTTCCGCAAATCCACGCTACCGTGCGTTCGAGGCCCATCCCGAATCCGGCGTGCGGCACGCTGCCGTAGCGGCGCAGGTCAAGATACCACTGGAATGATTCCTCGGGCAGGTTGTTCTCCCGGAGGCGTTTGACGAGCAGGTCGTAATCCGCGATGCGTTCGCCGCCGCCAATGATTTCGCCATAGCCCTCGGGCGCAAGCATGTCGAAACCAAGAGCGAGTTCAGGCCGCTGAGCGTCCGGCTGCATGTAGAACGCCTTGATCGCGCTGGGATAGCGGTGGACCATCA
>JBGQGH010000067.1:0-17353 GCA_041497315.1 Terriglobia bacterium
AAGGATCGTGGGGAGCCAAGCCACAGCAAATCTTTTCTCCGTTCTGGGAGTTGAGCCGGCTCTCGGCCGCCCCTTTCGGCCTGGCGAAGATCAGCCCGGCAATGATCGGGTCGCGCTGCTGAGTCATGGCCTTTGGGTGCGCCGCTTCGGCGGCGATCGGAATGTGATTGGCAAGCAGATCCGGATTGACGGGGCCGACCGCGCCATCGTCGGTGTGATGCCGCAGGGATTCCAATTCCCGGACCGCAACACGGAAATGTGGGTCCCCTTCTCCCTCACGAAAGAGCAGTGGGCAAACCACCAGAGCCACTACCTCCAAGTTGTGGCGCGTTTGAAACCCCGCGCCCGGCTGGAACAGGCGAACGCGGACCTTGGCAGCATCGCCCGCGCGCTGGCAGAGCAGTTCCCAGACTCCAATTCCAAGGTCGGCGCCTTCGCCGTGGCCATGCGCGATCAATACACGCGCAAGCTCCGGCTGGGCCTGTTCGTTCTTCTCGGCGCTTCGGGTTTCGTCTTGCTGATTGCCTGCGCAAACGTGGCCAACCTGCTGCTCGCTCGCGCCACCGGCCGCAAGCGCGAGATGGCCGTGCGAATGGCCTTGGGCGCGGGCCGCGCACGAATCGTTCGGCAATTGCTGACCGAAACTCTTCTGCTGGCGGCCCTGGCCGGCGGTCTTGGGTTGCTCGGCTCTCGGTGGGCCACCTCCTTCCTCTGGCAATTGATCCCCGACGAAATCATGCGTCCGGAAGGCGCGGGGCTCGATCTGAAGGTTCTCGGGTTCACGCTTCTGATTTCCTTGGGCACGGGCGCGCTCTTCGGTAGCGCTCCCGCGTGGCGCCTTTCCAAAATCAGTCTGAATGACAGCTTAAAGGGAGGCGGCCGTGGCAGTCTGGGTCGCGCAAGCGGCCGGCTGCGCGAATTCCTGGTCGGAGCGGAAGTCGCTCTCGCACTGGTCCTCCTGATGGGCGCGGGTCTGTTTCTGCAAAGTTTCGCCAACCTGCGAGGGATTGACCTCGGCTACCGCCCCGAAAACGTTCTCACTCTCCAGACTCCGCTGCCGCGGCCCAAGTACGCGGACTCTGTGAAGCGGACTGCTTTCTACGACGCGGTGCTGGGCCGGGTGAGCCACCTCCCCGGCGTTGTCGCTGCGGGATACACGACGTGGGTGCCGCTAACGAACTACGGTGGTGCCACGGGCATCACCATCGAGAGCCGTCCTGCGCCGGAGCGCGGCAAAATGCCCATCCCCAACGTGCGCGTGGTCAGCCAGGACTATTTCCGCGCCATGGGGGTTCCCCTGAAGGAAGGACGCCTCTTCGACGAGCGCGACGGCGCGCAAACGGCTCCCGTTGCCATCATCAATCGCACGATGGCGGGCAAATGGTGGCCGGGAGAAGACGCGGTCGGCCGCCGATTCAAAGTCGGATCCTACGAGGAGAAGTCTCCGTGGATAACCATCATCGGCATCGTAGCGGATTCGCGCCAGGCGGGCATTGACGTACCCGCGCGCGCGGAAATGTATCTTCCCTACCAACAGCAGGAGTTTTACGCGCCTTCGTATCTTGCCGTCCGCACCACTGGCGATCCCTCAAAAATGGCTGAAACGATCCGGCAGCAAGTCTGGGAAGTGGACAGCGAACAGCCCGTCGCGCACGTCGCGCCCATGTCGGCGTTGGTGGATGAAGCACTCTCGCCGCGGATGATTCAAACGAGTCTGCTGGGCGGATTTGCCGGGCTGGCTCTGCTGCTGGCTTCACTGGGAATCTACGCGCTGCTTTCTTTTACGGTTGCTCAACGTACGCAGGAAATCGGCCTGCGCATGGCCTTGGGGGCGCAGCGCAGGGATGTGTTCGGTCTTGTGCTGACGCAAGGCTTGCGGCCGACCTTGGTGGGAATCGGCGTCGGAGTGATGGGCGCCTTCGCACTACACAAGGTGATTGCACACCTGCTCTACGAAGTCAGCCCGACCGATCCGCGCACGTTCGCGGGTGTCGCCATCCTGCTGGCGGGCGTGGCGGTGGCAGCGTGCTACTTCCCGGCGCGGCGCGCGACCAAGGTCGACCCGATTATCGCCTTGCGCTACGAATAAAAGCCGGACTCAGAGGAGGCGAGTACCATGGACCTGCTGATTCAGGATCTCCGCTATGCTCTGCGCCAGTGCCGAAAAAACATTGGCGTGACGCTCGCGATTGTGTTCGTACTGGCGCTGGGCATCGCCGCGAATGCCGTAACGTTCACGATCTTGAAAGTGACCCTTCTCCGGCCCCTTCCCTATCCCGAGCCCGAACGCATCGTACAACTCTGGGAGACCCGCACCGAAGGCACGTTTACCCGGATGGAGTTCTCCTATCCCGATTTTGCGGACTATCGCGAACGGAACCAGGTCTTTGAAACGCTCGGCGGCTATTCAGGCCGCAGCGGAACGCTCCTCGGCCCGCAAGGCGCGGAGCAAGTCGACGTCACAGTCTGCTCCGCAGGTTTCTTTGATGTCCTCCGCGTCAAACCGGCCGTAGGGCGACTCTTCCAGAGCGGTGAAGATTCTCCGAAGGCAGAGGGGACAGTCGTGCTCACCTACAGCGGTTGGCAGCGGCGCTTCGGCGGAGATCCGAAGATTGTGGGCAAGGCGGCAATCCTGAACGACGAGCCCCGCGTGATCGTCGGCGTGCTTCCACACGACTTCCAGTTTGCGCCCAGCCGCTCGGCTGAATTTTGGATCCCCATTCGTATCCAGGGCTGGAGGTCGCGCCGGAACGCTCACTGGTTTCACCCCGTCGGCCGGCTGAAGCCGGGCATTGATCTCCTTCAGGCCCAAGCTTCGCTTTCCACCCTCGCGTCCCAGCTCGGGCGCCAATACTCGGACTCGAATGCAGGCGTGGGTGTGAAGGCGGTCAGCCTGCAGGAAGAGATCGCCGGGCGGGTCCGGCCCGTGCTCATTCTCTTGATGGCTGCGGTCGGATGCTTCCTCCTGATTATCTGCGGAAACCTTGCCGCGCTTCTCCTGACGAAATCGGTTGACCGGCAGAAAGAAATCTCCATCCGTCTGGCCCTTGGCGCGGGCCGCGGCCGCATCGTGCGGCAACTGCTCACGGAGAGCTGCCTCCTCTCCGTATTCGGAGGGACTGCCGGCGTTTTCCTGAGCCTCTGGCTGCTGCCGGCGGCGCTTTCGAGCATCCCCAAGGAGCAGCTCCTCTCCATGCCGGCCTGGCAGAATCTTCAGGTTGATATGAGTTTTCTGGGTTTGTCGCTGGGGCTCGCCGTGCTCACCGGCGTCCTGTTCGGCCTCACGCCGGCGCTGATCTCGATGCGGACGCAGCTTCGCGCCGCCCTGCAGGAAAGCGGGCGTTCCTCCGCCGGCGCGGGACGCACCCGACTGCGCAACGCGCTGGTCGTCGCGGAAATCGCGCTGGCCATCGTGCTCCTGCACGGCGGCGGCCTGATGTTGAAAAGTCTCGCGACGGTTTTGAGCGTGGACCCCGGATTCAGGACCGAAAACCTGATGACACTGAGTGTGTCTCTGCCCAGCCGGAAATATCCGAAGGACGCGGATGCGATCGCGTTCCATCGCGCTCTGCTCGATAAACTGAGCGCGCTGCCGGGCGTTCGAGGCGTCGCCACGACGAGCACGTTGCCGCTCAGCGGCGGCGGAAACACCTCGCGCCTGGTGCGTGAAGGACGCCGCACCGCAAACCATGCGGAAGTGCACGAAGCCAACCACCGCGAGGTGAGCGCGAGCTACTTTTCGGTGATGGGGATTCCGCTCCGCGTCGGGCGCCTCTTCGATGAACGTGACGTGGCCGGGGCTCCGCACGTGGTCATCCTCAATCAAACCCTGGCCGACCGGGTTTTTCCCAACGAGAATCCCATTGGCAAGCGAATCGACTTCACGTACACGAAGGATCCCTACCTCTGGGAAGTCGTCGGCGTCGTGGGCGACGAAAACCAGACCGCCCTGGACGCAAACCCGAACCCCGTGGTGTATTTTTCTTTCGCGCAATCCGCGGACACGTATATGAACGTCGTGGTGCGCACGGCGCAGCCTCCCGGCACGATGTCGCTGGCGCTGCAGCGCGCGATCCGCGAGATGGACTCGGACGTGCCCATTTTCGACGTGCAGTCCATGGATCAGATCATCGCCGAATCGCCTTCTATTTTTCTGCGGCGCTCTCCTGCCTATTTGATCGCCGCGTTCGGCGCCGCCGGACTGCTGCTCGCCGCCGTCGGGCTTTACAGCCTGCTGGCCTATGGCGTCGCGCAACGCATGCGTGAGATGGGGATTCGCGTCGCACTCGGCGCGCAGAAGGGAGATCTCTTCCGGCTTGTGGTAGGCGGCGGCATGAAACTGGCGATCCTGGGCGTGGGGCTGGGAGTGGCTTGCGCGCTCGGCGTCTCCCGTTTGCTCGCGAGCTTCCTCTTCGGCGTGCAGCCCGGGGATCCAGGGACGCTCATCGGGGTCTGCGCGCTGCTCCTGTTTGTGGCCTTCCTGGCCTCAGGCTATCCGGCGCGGCGCGCGACAAAGGTGGATCCCATGATCGCCCTGCGTTACGAATGATTTGATCTGCAGCACACAGGCTGCAAGCCTGTCCTACTGACCGCCGCGGCTTATTTGATGAGGAGTGAGAGGAAGCTAATGCCGTGGGGAATCTCACCGTCAAAGTTTTCAGCCACGGTCTGCCCCATGTCCGCGAGTGTGTAACGGATTCCCAAATTCACACCCTGCCTGCCCTCTGGGCTGTACGTCACGATGGGGACATACTCGCGGGAATGGTCGGTCGAACGATTGAACTTGTCGGGGTCGCAGCCGTGATCGGCAGTGATCATAAGAAGATCGCTCGGCAGCATGGCCGCAAGCATCGGCCCCAAGAGCGCGTCAAATTCCTCGAGTGATTTGGCGAAGCCTTCCACATCCTTGCGGTGGCCGTAGAGCATGTCGAAATCCACGAGGTTGGCGAAAATCAGTCCGGCGGGCCGCTCGTTGATCGCCGCGCGGATTTTTTCCATGCCGTCCACGTTGTTCTTCGTGGTGACGTAGCTCTCCACCCCGCTGCCGTTGTAGATGTCGTGGATCTTGCCCACGCCGAAAACCGGCACGCCGCGCTCGGCCAGCACATCGAGCAGCATCGGGCGCGGCGGCTCGACGGCGTAGTCGTGGCGCCGCTCGGTACGGCGGAAGTTTCCCGGCGTGCCGGTGAACGGCCGCGCGATCACGCGGCCCACCCTGTGCGGCCCATCCAACATCTTTCGCGCGATCTCGCACATGCGATAAAGCTCGGGCACGGGAATAATCTCTTCGTGCGTGGCAATCTGAAAAACGCTGTCGCCCGACGTGTACACGATCGGAAAACCGGTGCGCATGTGTTTCCTGCCGAGTTCCTTGATGATTTCCGTGCCGGAAGCGGGCTTGTTGCCGATGGTCTTGCGCCCGATGGCTTTTTCGAAGCGCTCAATCAAATCGCGCGGGAATCCATTCTTGTAAACCGGGAACGCCTGGTCCAGCCAGATGCCGGCCATTTCCCAATGTCCCGTGGTCGTGTCCTTGCCGGGCGAGCGTGTGGCGCCCTTGCCGAAACAGCCATCGGGATGAGCGGGCGGAGCGAGGTGTTCAAGTGGCGCGATGTTCGCGAGGCCCAGCCGCACCAGGTTCGGAATGCGCAACGGGCGCGACTTCGCGATGTGGCCCAGCGTGGTGCGGCCGACGTCGCCGTAGTCCGCGGCATCCGGCAACTCGCCGATCCCCACGCTGTCCAGCACAATCCAAATCACGCGAGAAAAAGCCGCCACCAATCAACCTCTTCACGTCCGACGCATCCAATCTAGCATAGCGACGTTCGCGTTTGGAATCCGCGGGCCAGACGAGGCATCGAACCGGGGTTTGCTACGGGACTGATTGCGACGGTGCCTTAATTTGGTGCATTTGCCCGCGGCGCAACCCCGGCGTATAATTCAAAGTTTAGTCAGACGTCACCGAGCTCACTGTAGAGGCCACTCTTGGCTACGAAGAGTCCCGCTGTCCTGGACCAGCAGGTCGAAGCCATCCGCGTCCGGGGCGCACGCGTTCACAACCTGCGCAACATTGATTTCGATATCCCGCACAACGCCATCACCGTGGTGACCGGCGTCAGCGGCTCCGGCAAGTCCAGCCTGGCGTTTGACACCATCTACGCCGAAGGCCAGCGGCGCTATATCGAGTCGCTTTCCGCTTACGCGCGGCAATTCCTGGAGCGCATCGAAAAACCGGACGTGGACGAGATCTCCGGCATCGCTCCGGCCATCGCTATCAAGCAGAAAAACTCGACGCGCAATCCCCGCTCTACCGTAGCCACCGCGACAGAGATTTACGATTACCTGCGGCTGCTCTACGCGCGTGCCGGGCGCACGATTTGCATTAAGTGCGGGCAGGAAGTCCGCCGCGACACCATGGACGAAATCGCCGCGCGCGTCCTAGCACTTCCGGCGGGGAGGCGATTCTACGTGCTTTATTCGCTCGTGATCGCCGCGCCTGCCACTCGGCAGCCCGGCACACGCAAAGCGGCGAAGCCGACGGGAGAGGCCATCAAGCAGGCCCTGACGGAATTACAGAAGCGCGGCTTCAATCGTCTTTACCAGGCCGGGCGCGTACACGAGTTCTCTTCGCCGGAAACTCTCCTCGATCTCGATTTCTCGAAACCGGTCTATGTCCTGGTGGACCGACTGACGATCAATCCGGAAAGTCGCTCGCGTTTGATTGACTCGATCGAAATCTGCTACCGCGAAGGCCACGGTGAAGCGATCCTCGAGTTTCCGGCGGAACAATCCGGCGGGGCCGGCGAGAGGCTCATCTTCAACGAACGCTTCGAGTGCAAGAACTGCGGCGCGGTCTATCAGGAGCCAGAGCCGCGCCTCTTCTCGTTCAACAATCCTTACGGCGCGTGCCCGCGCTGCCAGGGATTCGGCAACACGATTGATTTCGATCTCGATCTAGTGATTCCCGATCGAAGCAAGACGCTCAACGACGGCCCCATCGAGCCTTGGACAAAACCGCGCTACCGCGGCCTGCAGCAGGAGATGAAAAAATTCGCCCGCGCAAACGGAATGCCCCTCGACGTGCCCTTTCGCCAGCTCACGCCGCAGCAGCGCACGCAAATCCTCGATGGCGATCCCAAGGGCGGATACGCCGGCGTGAAGGGCTTTTTCGCCTGGCTGGAGCGCAAGAAATACAAACTGTACATTCGCGTTTTTCTCAGCCGTTATCGCGGATACGCCATCTGCCCGGAATGCAACGGCACGCGCCTGCGCGAAGAGGCGCGAGCGGTGCGCATCCAGGGCAAAGCCATCACCGAAGTCTGCGCCATGACGGTGACCGAGGCGCGCGCGTCTTTCGATCAGCTCCACTTGAGCGCGGAGCAAGCACAGATCGCGGAGAAAATTCTCGAAGAAATCCGCCAGCGCCTCGGATTCCTCGATGCCGTCGGCCTCGATTATCTCTCACTCGACCGGCTGACCTCGACGCTTTCCGGCGGCGAAGCGCAGCGCATCCAGCTTGCCACCTCCATGGGCTCGCAACTCGTCGGCGCGCTTTATGTGCTCGACGAGCCTTCCATCGGCCTGCATCCGCGCGATACGCATCGCCTGATCGAAATCCTGAAAACGATGCGCGACACGGGGAACACAATTCTCGTTGTGGAGCACGACCCCGATACGATTGCCGCCGCGGACTACGTGCTCGACCTCGGCCCGGGTGCTGGCGAGCAAGGCGGCAGGCTGCTCTTCGCCGGGCCGCGCGAGAAATTGATGGCCGACACGCGCTCGATCACCGCGCGCTACCTGAGCGGCGAATTGCGCATCCCCGTGCCGACAGTGCGGCGCAAACCCAGCGGAAAATTCCTCCGCATCTTCGGTGCGCGCGTGCACAACTTGCAAAACATCGACCTGATGATTCCGCTTGGCACGATGGTGGCGATTACCGGAGTTTCCGGCTCGGGGAAGTCCACGCTGGTTTACGACGTCATTTACAAAGCGCTGCAATCGCGCAAGGCCGGCGGCAGTATCAAGGAATACTGCGAGCGGATCGAGGGCGACGCGCAGGTCTCCGAAGTGGTGATTGTGGACCAGTCGCCGATCGGGCGCACGCCGCGGTCGAACCCTTCGACCTACCTCAAAGCATTCGACGCGATTCGTGAAGCGTTTGCCGCGACGCCGGAAGCGAAGAAGCGAGGTTACGGCCCCGGCCACTTCTCGTTCAATATTCCCGGCGGTCGCTGCGAGGCCTGCCAGGGCGACGGCACAGTCACTGTGGAAATGCAATTCCTGGCCGATGTGGAATTGCTGTGCGAAGAATGCCGCGGCACGCGCTTCAAGAGTGGCGTCCTGGAAGTGCGCTACCGCGAAAAGAATATTCACGAGGTGCTGGGGCTGACGGTGCGCGAGGCGCTGGCGTTTTTTGCAAACGTATCGAAGGTCATTTCCAAACTGCGCATCCTCGAAGAGGTGGGCCTGGGCTATTTGCGGCTCGGCCAGTCCGCCACTACCCTATCGGGAGGCGAGGCACAACGCCTGAAACTCGCGGCGCATCTAACCCGTCAGGCGGACGAGGGCGTGCTCTACATTTTTGATGAGCCGACCACCGGACTGCACTTCGACGACATCCAGAAACTTCTGGGCGCGTTTCGGCGGCTGCTGGAAGGCGGCGCTTCCCTGCTGATCATCGAGCACAACCTGGATGTGATCAAATCGGCTGACTGGGTGATTGATCTGGGCCCGGAAGGCGGCGACCGCGGAGGACTCGTTGTGGCCACAGGCACTCCGGAGCAGGTGGCGCGAAATTCGCACTCACACACGGGAAAGTTTTTGGCGCGCGTGCTGAACAACCACGGAATCAATCACGGCCACATGAACAACCAGGGCGGCGCCGCACCCGCCTTCCCTTGCCCACAAACCACACGATGAAGCCGTCGTCTAAATCAGCGTGCATGGTCCTGATGATTTTCGCGCTGATCTCCGCCTCTCGCGCATTTGGCCAGGCTACGAAGAAACCGCCGGAGGCTCCGACCGCGCCGGCGAAATCCGAGCCGCACCAGGATCCGCTGGCGCTCCTTCTCAAGCAAGCCGACGAAGCCATCAACAAGAACGACTACGCCGCAGCGGTTGCGCCACTGCAAAACTATCTCGCCCAGCGTCCGAATGACGCCGCCGCGCATTTCCAGCTCGGTTACGCCTATACCGGTCTCGAACGCGCGGACGACGCGAAGGCCGAGTACCAGAAAGCCATCGAATTGAACCCGAAGTTGACGGCCGCGCACATCAACCTTGGCCTGCTGCTGCTCGACCGCGATCCCGCTGCTGCAGCGCAATCATTTCGCCAGGCCGCGGAGCTTTTGCCGGACCGCGCGCGTCCGCGTTTCTTGCTGGGCCAGGCGCTCGAGCGAGGCAAGAACCTGCCCGCGGCAATTGCCGCCTACGAAGAAGCCGGGCGGCTTGAACCCAAAGACTTCGAAGTGCGTTTCGCGCTGGGGCGCATCATGTTGCAGACGGACCGGTTCGTCGAAGCGGAAGCGCGCTTCCGGGAGGCCCTGGCCATCAAGCCGAATGCCGCCCGCGCGCAAATCGGCCTTGCCGAAACATTGATGATGCAGAAAAAGTACGAGCCCTCCGCCGCGGCGTTCGCCGTGTACCTGGCCGCTGCGCCGGACGATAAGGAGAGCCGCCGGGAGAACGCCTCCGTACTTCTCGAACTTGGCAAGTCCGAGCAAGCCCTTGCGGAACTCGACCGCGCGGATGCCGGAGCGGCTCCTTCCCTCGCCAGCATCGAATTGCGCGCGGATATTCTTCTGCGGCAGAAGAATTGGCCCGATGCCGAAGGCGTATTGCGAAATGCAATCCAAAGGTTTCCGGACAACGCGGCGCTGCACGCGCGGCTGGGCCGCGTCTTGCTGGCCAAACGCCAGTTCGCACCCGCCGAGCAGGAACTGCGCCGCGCGTTGCAGCTCGACGCCAATTGGTTGGACGCGCAGCGCGATCTCGTCGCCGTGTACTATCTCGGCCAGAATTATCCTGCGGCGCTCGAAGCCATGGACCGTTTGGAGAAGCGTGAGCCGCTGCCCTCCGGCTCCTGGTTTATCCGCGCCACGTGTTACGATAAACTGGGCAAGAAGCCGGAAGCGATCGCCGCCTACCAGAAATTCCTGGACTTCGACAAGAGCCGCGGGACCGAAGACAAGCACTGGCAGGCGCAGCAGCGCATCCTGGCTTTGACCCACGAACTCCAACGCAAGAGGTAACTCCGAATGTGGAGGCGGCGACTGTATCCTTTCGGGCTGGCCGTTCTCCTGACTGCGCCTTCACTCCTCGCCGGCGCGCAGACGGCGCAGGATCGTCTCACCGGAAATCTCGATCTGTTCAAGCGGGAAACCGATCCGGTGCGCCGTGCAAAAGTCTTTCCCCGGCTGGGCGGCGCGCAGATCGACGAAATGCAGCGCCTGGCCGATGCCGGAGACTTCGTGAGGTCCGGCGCGCTGCTCGAGGAATACCGCGATGAAGTGAAAAGCACGTTTGATGCTTTGAAAGCAACGGGCGTGGACGCTGAGCGCAAGCCCGGCGGCTTCAAGGAGCTCGAAATCCATTTGCGCAAGGCCCTGAAGCAGATTGACGACCTGGTTCGAAGAGTGCCTGACGGCCCTCGCGTGCCGTTCCAGGTGGCGCGTCAGGACGTGATCAAAGTGAACCGCGAGTTGATTGATCTTCTCTTCCCGCGCCAGCCGGACAAGAAACCAGGAAAAGACAAACCAAAGTGGTGAAATCGCCATGCTCGCCCGAATAGTCGCTTGCGGAGTGATCCTTGGCGCTCTGTGCCTCGCGGCGGGCTCTCCTGCGGCGGCGCAGCAGGTGAAGAAGGAATACCTGAGCGCCAGCGAAGCGGACAAGATCCGCGACGCCGAGACGCCGGGAGAGCGCATCAAGCTCTTTCTCTTGTTCGCTACCGATCGCATTACGAAGTTGAAATACGAGCTGGCGCACCCCTTGAACGACCGCCGTCGCATGGAGCGCATCAACGGCCTCATCAACGCCTACTCCGGATGCATAGACGACGCCGCGGACCTCGTGGTGCTGGCGGTTGAGAAGCAACAGAATATTCACGCGGCCCTGAAGGAAATGCAAACGAAGGGCAAAGATTTCCTCGCCTACCTCACTGAACTATCCAAGACCGGCGCGGACCGCGAGGCCTACAAGGACAATCTCGATGACGCCGTCGAAGCCACCCAGGATGCCTTGAAGGATGCTGAAAAAGCTGAGAAGGAGATCGCGCCGCCACCGGTGCGACGGAAACAGTGAAACGTCCGGCCCCACAGATTGAATCCGTTCCCGGCGGCGCGCGCCTTTTTCACCGCATGTACACGCGCCTGGGATGCCAGGGCCGCCCGCCGCATTTCGTAGTTGAGTACTTCCCCTACGCCAACCTGATGCACACCATCCGACTGCGCGAAGATTCGGCGCTCGTTCGGCTCTCGGACTTGCTGTGCAAAGCGCCGCTTGCCGTGCAAGAGGCCGCGGCGGCGATTCTGCTCGGGCGGCTCTATCGCCGGCGGCCGCCGAAGGAATTGCTGGAAGCGTATCGCCGCTTCACGATGTCGCACGCCACGCGCCGCCGCGTGGTGCGCATGCGGCGCTCCCGCGGGCGCAAACTCGAGAGCGGCCCGCGCGGCAAGGTTCACGATCTCTCGCCCATGTTCACACAGCTCAATCGGCAATACTTTTCCGGACGCTTGCGCCGCCCAAGACTGGGCTGGAGCGGACGCGCGTGGCGCCGCCAGCTCGGCTGCTTCGACCCCGGCTTGAATCAAATCGTAATCAATGTGCGCCTGGACCGCGCCGAAGTCCCGCAGTTTGTCGTGGAATACATCCTCTATCACGAAATGTTGCACGTGAAACATCCCATCCGCGCGGCCAGTTGCGGCTTGCAATCCCATTCGGCCGCATTTCGAAAAGAAGAACGGCGCTTTCGGGAATACGAACGCGCGCGAAGGATTCTTGAACGGCTAGCGTGACCGGCGCTTTGCGTTCTTCTCGAGTTCTTGATTCAGCTTTTCGATGCGCTTACGGACTTTGTCCGCGTCCGGCGCATTGGGCAGGATCTTGAGATAGGTCTCCAGGGCTTTCACGGCTTCGGGCCTGGCGCCCTTTTTTTCGTAAGCCTCTCCCATCAACAGATAGGGCCGCGCGAAGTTCGGCTTGGATTTCGCGGCGTCCTGAAATCGCTCGATGGCCGCGTCGTAATTGTTTTTCTTCATGTAGTAGAGGCCGACCTCGATGCTTTTCTCCGCGTGCAGGGGATCGTAAACCGGCTCTTCCGGCGGCGGGGGAGGCGGCGGCTGCGGCGGCACCAGGACGTTGATGGGATTTTGCGCGCGCGCATTCGCTGCGCCCAGAAGGGCGGCGAGAACAAGAACGGCGGTGCGCGTGGGCTTCATGAAGGCTTCTGGTAGCGTTTAGATTCGCTTTGCTATGATGAAAGTTGCACGCGCGGGGATTACCTCGCGCCTTTACATTCTACTCGACCATGGACCTGGAACAAAAAGTCGCGAGCCTGCCCGCCGGGCCGGGCGTGTACCTCTTCAAGGACGCCGCGGAGAAAATCCTCTATGTTGGCAAGGCCGGTTCGCTCCGCCATCGCGTGCGCTCGTACTTCGCCGCGCACAGCGCGCTCGATGCCAAGACGGGCTCGCTGGTGCGCGAGATCGCCGACCTCGAATACATCGTGGTGGACAACGAGAAAGAGGCGCTGGCCCTCGAAAACAACCTGATCAAGCAGCACAAACCGAAATTCAACGTGATGCTGCGCGACGACAAGACCTATCCCTACATCCGCTACACCGCGTTCGAAAAATATCCGCGTGTGTACGTCACGCGGCGGCTGAAAAAAGACGGCTCGCTCTATTTCGGGCCGTATTTCGGGCACAGCCTGGCGCACCGCATCGTTCATTTCATTCACAAGTCGTTTCTCGTGCCCTCGTGCACCGTGGACCTCACCCGCATGCACCCACGGCCCTGCTTGCAATACTACATTCACCGCTGCCTGGGGCCATGCGCCGCCGGGCTCACCACGGACGAGCGCTACGCCGAGGCCGCGCGGGACGTTCGCCTCCTCCTCGAAGGCCGCCGCGGCGATTTGATGAAAAGCCTAGAAGACCGCATGCAGAAAGCGTCGGACGAGGAGCACTTCGAACAGGCTGCGGCGTATCGCGACCTCTTGCGCACCGTCGAGGACATCGAGCAACGCCAGAAAGTTGCCGCGGCGCAGGGCGACGACACCGATGTGATCGCCTGGTACGTCGAACCTCCGCTCGCCGCGGTGAATGTTTTCCACGTCCGCGGCGGGCGCGTGGTGGACCGCCGCGATTTCTATTGGGAGGACCTCGAAGAATTCGATGCGGCCGAATTTCAAACCTCCCTGCTGAAGCAGCTCTATCTCGAAGCCGCTTACCGGCCCCGCGCGATCCACGTGCCGCTGGATCTCGAGGACCGCGAGCTGCTCGAAGAGATTTTCACCGAACGCGCCGGTCACCGCGTAGAAATATTTACGCCGCAGCGCGGCCAGAAGCATGCTTTCCTGGAGTTAGTGGAGAAAAACGCGCGCCATTCCTTCGAATTGCGCTTCCGCGTGCTCAAGCCGAATTCGAAGGCCATCGCCGAAGCGCTCCAGAGCGCGCTGAATCTTCCTGAGCCACCGAGGCACATCGAGAGCTTCGACATCTCGCATATCCAGGGCTCAGACACCGTGGCTTCGATGGTGACCTGGGAAGACGGCCGCATGAAGAAGTCCGGATACCGCAAGTTCATCATTCGGGGCGACGCCGGGCTGGGCGTGGCCCCAAACGACGACTTCGCCAGCATGCGCGAAGCGGTCGAGCGGCGCTATCGCCGCCTGCGCGAAGAGAAGCGCGCGCTACCGAGTCTGATCCTCATTGACGGCGGGATCGGGCAGCTCCATGCCGCTGCCGCGGCGCTTGAAAAACTTGAGATCATCAACCAGCCGCTGGCGAGCATCGCGAAGAAGGAAGAAATCATCTACGTCTTCGGCCAAGAAGACGAACCCATCGTCCTCGAACGCCACTCGCCGATTTTGCACCTGATTCAGCAGATCCGCGACGAGACTCACCGTTTCGCCGTCACGTTCCACCGCCAGCGCCGCTCGAAGCGCACGCTGACTTCCGAACTCGTCGAAATTCCCGGCATTGGCGAGCGCACCGCTCAAAAACTTCTGCGCCGCTTCGGCAGCATCGCACGGGTGCGTGAGGCCGAAATGCAGGAACTCGCCCGCGTGGTCACTCGCGCGCAAGCGCAGAGGATTTACGAGCATTTGCGGAACGCTCCATCGGCTGAACAGTGAAACGCCGCGAGGCGGGGCCAAATGTGGTTCCCTTGCGCCACCCAGGGAGCTGTGCTACTTTCGATTCGGGAGGTTTGTCATGGCCGACAACACCGGTTCGAAAATCAGCTATTTCATTGTGGGTCTTGGCGTCGGCGCGCTCTTGGGCATCTTGTTTGCCCCCAAGTCCGGCGAAGAGACTCGCGAATTCCTGGCCAAAAAAGCGGAAGAGGGGCGCGAATACGCCCAACGCAAAGCCCGCGAGCTACGTGAGCGCGCGGAAGATTTGATCGAGCGCGGCAAAGAAGTGGCCACGCGGCAGAAAGATTCCCTAACGGCTGCGGTGGACGCGGGCCGCGAAGCATACCAGCGGGAGAGAACCAAAGCGCAGTAAGGGAAAAGAAAAGGAAACTGAATGGAGAGCTGGCTTCCTTACTTCGTCATTGTGACCGCGCTCGCGGTGATCCTGCAGATGGCGATTCTGCTGGCCATGTATCTGCAATTTCGCCGCACCGCCGAGCACATGACGCGCGTAGCCACAGATTTGCAGTCGCGCTTGACGCCCATTTTGTCGCGATTGCAACTTTTCCTCGACGACACCCAGCCGCGCATCACTACACTGGTCACCGACGCCGCGGAGATCGTACATCTGGCACGCGGCCAGGCGCAAAAAGTGGATCGCATCTTCACCGAAGCCACCGACCGCCTCCGCGCGCAACTGATCCACGTGGATCAAATTCTTAGCGGCACCCTCGAAACCATTGAAGACACTGGCGGGCGAATCCGCCGCACCGTCTCCGGCCCCGTGATGCAAGTTTCGGCGCTGATCAAGGGCATTCAGGCGGGACTGGAATTTTTCCGTGCGCGGCGACGCCCGGCGGAAACCAGCAGCGGCGGCGATCCCTCCGACGAAGGACTCTTCATTTAGTCAGAACTCGAATTCAGACAAGAAAAGGGCGGAAGCTTGAAGCTTCCGCCCTTTTCACATTCGATGAGGTTAAGCTTTTTGCGCCTGGCGGCGGAGGAACGTCGGCACGTCGAGATCGTCGGCGGGAACCTGGTTGATGGCCTCGCCGATGTTTTGCGCCACTTCCTGCACGACATTGGGCACCTGCACCTGCTGATCCCGCGAGGCCTTCCACGTTTTCGGCAGGAAGGAGAGCTTCTGATGCGGCTGGCGGCGCGCGGCTTCGCGGAAGCCCGCCGCGATCACGGTGATTTTCACGGCTTCCTTCATCGCGTCATCCTGCACCGCGCCGAAAATAATGTTGGCGTTTTCGTGCGCAGCCTTCTGAATGATCGAAGACGCTTCGTGAATCTCGTGCAGCGTCAGGCTGGATGAGCCGCAAACATTGATGAGAATCCCCTGCGCGCCCTGAATCGAATTATCTTCAAGCAGCGGGCTGGAGATGGCGCGGTTCGCCGCGTCCACCGCGCGGTTTGAACCGGAAGCAACCGCCGTGCCCATCACCGCGTAGCCCTGCCCTTGCATGATGGTCTTCACGTCGGCGAAGTCGCGGTTGATGATGCCCGGCACGGTGATGATGTCGCTGATGCCCTGCACCGCCTGGCGTAGGATGTCGTCGGCGATGCGGAACGCTTCGAAAAAGCTCGTGCCGCGCTCCACGGTTTCCATCAATCGCTCGTTCGGAATCACGATCACGGTGTCCACGCAGCCAACGAGCTCCGAGAGCGCGTGCTCGGCCTGCATCATCCGGCGCTTGCCTTCGAAGGCGAACGGCTTGGTGACCACCGCCACCGTCAGCGCGCCCAGTTCGCTGGCCAGCGAAGCCACCACCGGTGCCGCGCCGGAGCCCGTGCCTCCGCCCAGGCCCGTGGTGATGAAAATCATGTCCGAGCCTTCGAGCGACTCGATGATTTTGTCGGTGTCTTCGAGCGCGGCCTTGCGCCCGACTTCAGGATTGGCTCCGGCGCCGAGGCCCTTGGTGAGTTTCGCGCCGAGTTGCAGCTTTACCGGCGCTTGCGAAAGCTTGAGCGCCTGCAAGTCGGTGTTCGCGGCGATGAACTCGACGCCTTCGACCTTGGCGCGGATCATGCGGTTGACGGCGTTCGAACCGCCGCCGCCCACGCCGATCACTTTGATTCTCGCGCCCTGCTGTTGTTCTTCGCTGAATGAGATCCGGATGCCCCCCTCTTTGGGCGTCATTTTTTTCTCCCCCTTGAGACTTTTCCCGCCGGCCTTCCGCGCTTATTGTCCGGCGAACATGCTCTTGAATTTTTCCGACCAGGTGCCGGGACGCTGCGCCGCTTGACGCTGCGCCTTCATCCCGTACAAGGCCAGCCCGACTACCGTTGCGTATTCCGGCTGGGCAACTTCCTCCGGCATTCCCGCGAGGCCACGCGGCGCTGCCATCCGCACCGGCAGACCGAAGACGCGCTCCGCCAATTCCAGCAGCCCGCGCAACCGCGAGCCACCTCCGGCGAACACAACTCCCGCCGGGATTTGCCGGTCGAAACCCGCTCGCTGCAGGTCGTCGCGGATCAGCGCGAGCAATTCCTGCGCGCGCGGCTCGACAATTTCGCAAAGCATCCGCGCAAACACCGTGCGCGGCGGGCGGTCTCCCACGCTGGCGATTTCAAGCGCGTGGTCCTCGCCGAGCAATTCCCGCGTGGCACAGCCGTGCTCGCGCTTGATCTTTTCGGCCTCCGGAATCGGCGTGCGCAAGCCGACCGCGAGGTCGTTGGTGAAATGATCGCCGCCCACCGGAATCGCCGCGGTGTGCCGCACCATGCCGCCTTGATAGACCAACAGCTCTGTCGTGCCGCCGCCGATATCGAGCAGACAGCAGCCCAGCTCGCGCTCGTCCTGCGTCAAGCAGGAATCCGCCGCGGCCAGGGGTTCGAGCACCGTATCGGAGACGACCACGCCGGCGCGGTTCACTGCCGTCACCAAATTCTGCGCCGCGGCAATCGAAGCGGTGACGATGTGCACGTCCGCTTCGAGCCGCTGGCCCAGCATCCCCAACGGGTCGCGGATACCGTCCTGCGCATCCA
>JBGQGH010000068.1:0-17248 GCA_041497315.1 Terriglobia bacterium
GGGGAACACAGGACCTGAAGACCCCGAAATATATTTTTGTGACCGGCGGTGTGGTTTCCTCCCTGGGAAAAGGAGTCGCAGCGGCGTCGATTGGCTGCCTCCTCGAAAGTCGCGGACTCAAAGTCACTCTCCAGAAGTGCGATCCCTACCTGAACGTTGATCCTGGCACGATGTCGCCCTATCAGCACGGCGAAGTGTACGTCACCGATGACGGCGCCGAAACCGACCTGGATTTGGGCCACTACGAACGCTTCACTTCCGCCAAGTTGACGCGCGACCACAACTGGACGACCGGCCGCATCTACGAATCCATCATCACCAAAGAGCGCCGCGGCGATTACCTCGGCAAAACCGTGCAGGTGATTCCGCACGTCACCGACGAGATCAAGGCGGCTTTCCGCAAGGTGGCCACGGACGTGGACGTCGTCATCGTCGAGATCGGCGGCACGGTAGGCGATATCGAGTCGCTGCCATTCCTCGAAGCCATCCGCCAGATGCGGCTCGAACTCGGCCCGGAGAATACGCTCTTCGCGCACGTCACGCTCGTGCCCTTCATCCCCACCGCGGGCGAACTGAAGACCAAGCCGACGCAGCACAGCGTGAAGGAACTATTGAGCATCGGGATCCAGCCGGATCTGCTGCTCTGCCGCAGTGACCGCCACCTTTCGCGCGAGCTCAAAGAAAAAATTGCGCTCTTCTGCAACATGCCGCGATCGAGCGTCATCTCCGCGCAGGACGTGGACACGATCTACGCGGTCCCGGTGACGCTGGCTCGCGAAGGCCTGGACGCCGAGATCATCCGCCATCTGCGACTGAATCCGCCGCCGCAGGATTTGAGCCGCTGGCTGGCGCTGCTCGACAACATCCGCAATCCGCAGGGCGAAGTGCGCATCGGAGTGGTGGGGAAGTACGTTCAGCTCGAGGACGCGTACAAGAGTTTGCGCGAGGCGTTGGTCCACGGCGGACTGGCGCATCACAAGCGCACCGTGCTCGACTGGATCGAAGCGGAAGAGATCGATTCCGCCGAAACCGCCGCGCGGCGCCTGCGCCACGTGGACGGCATCCTCGTGCCCGGCGGCTTTGGCAAACGCGGCATCGCCGGCATGATTCACACGATTCGTTACGCGCGCGAGAACAAGATTCCGTTTTTCGGAATTTGCCTGGGCATGCAGTGCGCCACCATCGAGTACGCGCGCAACGTCGCGGGCATGAGCGACGCCGACAGCACCGAGTTCGAGCCCTGTACGCCGCACCGCGTCATCTATAAGTTGCGCGAACTCCTCGGCGTGGATGAAATGGGCGGAACGATGCGCCTCGGCGCGTGGCCATGCAAGATCGAGCCCGGCTCAACCGCGCATCGCGCTTACGGCAAACTCGAAATCAGCGAGCGCCACCGACACCGCTACGAATTCAACTCCGAGTACGAAAAGATTCTGACCGCGGTGGGTCTGCGCATTACCGGACGCACCCCCGACGGCACCTACGTTGAAATTGTCGAAGCGCCGGAGCACCCCTGGTTCCTCGGCTGCCAGTTCCATCCGGAATTCAAGTCCAAGCCGCTCGAGCCGCATCCGCTCTTCGCGTCATTCATCGGCGCGGCGTGGGAACATCGGCATCCCGCGGTGCCCAATGGCACGGAGTCGCGTGTGCCCGCCGCGGTCCAGCCCGTCCACAAGAGCTAGCCGCGCGATTCGATTGACCTACCTCGCAATCCTGCATAGGCTAGGGCGTTTGGCAGCCTGCTGACACCCCATGCAATCAGCGCGCGAAATCTCGATTGGAAAGCTGAAGATCGGCGGCAAGCAGCCGCTCGTCTTGATCGCGGGCCCCTGCGTAATCGAAAGCGAGGCACACGCCACAATGCTCGCGGAGCGTCTCGCGGAAATCGCCGCGGCGCAAAAAGTGCCGTTCATTTTCAAGGCGTCCTACGATAAAGCCAATCGGACGTCGCTCGCATCCTATCGCGGTCCGGGAATTGTCGAGGGCTTGCGCATCCTGAAGAAGATCAAGGAACGCTTCGGCTTGTCGATTCTGAGCGATGTGCACGACCCCTCGCAGGTGGCCGCGGCCGCTGAAGTGTGCGACGTCCTGCAAATCCCCGCGTTACTCTCGCGCCAGACGGACCTGTTGATTGCGGCGGGAAAGTCCGGCCGCGCGGTGAACGTGAAAAAGGGCCAGTTTCTTTCGCCGGCCGAAATGTCGAACGCCGTGGAAAAAATTGCCAGCACTGGCAACGAAAAAATCCTGTTGACCGAGCGCGGCACGTCGTTCGGCTACCAGAATCTCGTCGTGGACATGCGCTCGATTCCCATCATGCGCAATCTCGGTTATCCGGTGATCCTGGACGTCACGCACTCCGTGCAATTACCGGGCGGAGAAGGGAAGTCGAGCGGCGGCCAGCCCGAGTTCATCGAACCGCTGGCGCGCGCGGGCGCGGCCATCGGCGTGGACGGCATCTTCGTCGAGGTGCACGAGAATCCCGCCAAGGCGCTTTCCGACGGCACGAATGCCTTGCCGCTCGATCAATTGAGCGGCCTGCTTGAGCGCATCACGAAACTTTCGGTGCTCGCGCGCTCCTGGAGCACATCGTGACCCAGCCCGCGAAGTCAGGCCTCGAATCCGCGCGTCGCGTGCTGAAGATCGAAGCGCAAGCGGTCGAAGACCTGCTTGCGCGGCTCGACGCGCGATTCGATCAGGCCGTGGACCTGCTCTTTCAGTGTAAAGGCCGTGTCGTGGTCACCGGCATGGGCAAGTCCGGTTTGATCGGGCGAAAAATTGCCGCGACGTTTTCAAGTACCGGCACGCCCTCCGTTTTTCTGCACCCTGCCGAAGCGCTGCACGGCGACCTGGGCATGATCGTCGCGGGCGACCTCCTGCTGGCAATCAGTTACGGCGGCGAGACGGAAGAAATCATCGGCCTACTCGAAACGGTGAAGCGGCTCACCATTCCCCTGGTCACACTGACGGGCAATCCGCGCTCGACGCTCGCTTCCACAAGCGACGTCGTGCTCGACATCAGCGTGAAGGAAGAAGCCTGCTCGCTCAACCTCGCGCCGACCGCGAGCACTACTGTCACTATGGCGCTGGGCGACGCGCTGGCGGTGACGCTCTTCGAGCGGCGCGGCTTCGGCCCGGGCGATTTCGCGGCGCTGCACCCGGCCGGCCGCCTCGGGAAAAAACTCCTGCGCGTCGAAAACCTGATGCACTCCGGCGACGCCCTGCCTCGCGTGGGTGTTGACGCGAAGATGCCCGACGTCATCTACGAGATGAGCAAGAAGGGCCTGGGAATGACCACGGTCGTCGCCGACGGCAATCGCCTCGCGGGAATCGTCACTGATGGCGACCTGCGCCGGCTGATGGAAAAGCGCAAGGACGCCACCCTCGGCCTCACCGCGGGCGAGTCCATGTCACGCAACCCTGTGACCATTCCGCCGAACGAACTCGCCGGCGCCGCACTCGCGCTAATGGAGCAGCGCAAGATTACTTCGATCGTGGTCGTGGATGCGGAACGGTGCGTCCTCGGCGTCGTCCACTTGCACGACCTCTGGACGCTGGAATTGTTCTAGATTTTCGCTGGTCTAGGGGTGCTGCTTGCTGCGCCCGAGTGGTTTTGTAGGGGCAGAGCTTGTCTCTGCCCTCTTCGGACGGCAACATGAACCGCACGCGTAAGTCCCGCGACCCCGCAACCGCGCTTGCAAAGCGCGCGCGGCGAATCCGCGTCCTGCTGATGGACGTGGACGGCGTGCTCACCGACGGGCGCATATGGCTGCTCTCCATGATCGACGGGACCGCAAACGAGATCAAAGGCTTCAGCGCGTACGACGGCGCGGGCCTCAAGATGGCGAAGCTCTGCGGCCTGAAAACGGGCCTCATCACCGGACGCGATTCCGCTGCTACCGCGCGACGCGCCCGCGAATGCGGCATGGACTTCGTCTACCAGAATCGCGGAGAAAAGCTGGGCGCCTACGAAGAAATCCTGCGCAAAGCGGGCGTGACTGATTCCGAGGTCGCTTACATCGGCGACGACTTGCCCGACCTGCCGGTCATGACTCGCGTGGGCCTTGCGGTGGCCGTGGCCAATGCCGCTCCTGAAGTGAAAAGGGTCGCGCACCTCGTCACGAAGCGCTCCGGCGGAGAAGGCGCCGCCCGCGAAGTGGTCGAGATGATCCTGAAGGCGCAAGGGAAGTGGGCGGAGGCAGTTCGCCTGGCTCGGGCCTGATTCTGGAGCGGGCGATGGGAATCGAACCCACGTCCCTAAATCACGAGCCTTGCCGCACAAAATTACGTGCTTACGCCGGAGCTGGCACCGTCAGCTTCAGGAGTTTGTCGGGATGGGCAATTGTCAGCATTAGAGGGTCATTCCCCTCCAAAGGGTGACGAGAATCCAGGGTGCCGCATCCTGAAAGGACCTTTGGACTATGATTTCTCGCCACGGCCCCAGAGCGGCGGACCTGCCGGGCTCCACGAGGTCAACAACCAGCGTGTGATGTTCTCCTTGGCCAAATTGCTCAATCGGGATTTCAAAAATGCTGTTGAACTCCCGGGCAACGCACGGAGCTTTGTGCAAGGCCGCTTCGCCTGGCTGAATCGGCAATGCGATCACGGTTTCCACGTCTCGAAATGACGCGTCAAGTTTCTGCCGTTCTGTTATAAGAAGCGGTCTTGCCCTGATAGGCTTTCCATTGTAGCTTCGGATGTGCCATTCACCGCTCCGGTGATAAGTCGCGTGAGGGTTCCATCGCGTGCGACGTGATGTGCCAGGTGTCACCGCCGAAAAGCGGGGGTCATCGCGCGGAGGCAAAACGGAAACGCTCCCATCTCTTGAGCGGGAGATACGAGCAAAAAGCCACAGGCGATCGGCATCACGGATCGCCACAGCGTACATCACGCCGTTGGGTGGTCTGGACATTGTACTAGGCCCGTTGGGGGGAAGCTCCCGCATCGTGATTGATGTATTTCTGGAGCGGGCGATGGGAATCGAACCCACGTCCGGTCATCCGCAAGTTACTGAATCCACTCACCCGGCTTCTCCGATTTGGGCGCATCTGGGCGCAGAACTTCGCCCACTTTGTTGACTGCATCGCGCTGCGAATCACCGATCACGTGACCGTAGATCCCCAGCGTAACTCGCGCGTCCGAGTGCCGCATCTGTTCTTTTGTGACAATCGGATTCGCTCCAACGTCCATCAGCAAGCTCGCGTGACAGTGCCGGAATGCGTGCATGCCCGCGCGAGGAATGTTGAGCTTCTCAAGGACCGGCCAGAGTCCGTACTCGACGACCTTGTTCGCCGCGTAAGGCCGCCCGTTGCGATTCAGAAAGAGAAACCCTTCCGGGTTTGGCCGCCACGTCGCCAGATAATCCTTGAGCAACGCAGACAACGCCTCTGACATCACCACCGGAGCCCGACTCGCCTTGCTCTTCACCGTTTGCACTCGGCCGTACCAGGCCGAGCGCTGCACCTGAATCACACGACGGTCGAAGTCGAGATCCGCTTTTTGCAGCCCCATGACTTCGCCGGCGCGGAGTCCTGTCATCGCCGCGATCGCAAACATCGTGCGGTAAGGCTCGGCCGCGACCGCGATGATCTTTCGGGCCTGGTCTCCTGTGAAGAATCGAACCTGCTTCCGGACCTCCTCCGCCGGCAGCGCCAGTTCGTTCATCGTGATCGTGTGACAGCAGTAGCCCCACGACTTCGCCGTTCTCAGCATCGAGCCAAGAGTCCCGAGGACATTGCGCACCGTCTTCCGTGAAACGCGCTGCGAAAGACGAGTCACAAAGTTCTGCTGAGCCTGGCGAGTGAAGTCTTCGAGCCGCACTTCCCCGAGCCAGTTTCGGATGTAGATTTTCAAGTGCGACTGAGCCGCCTTCACACTTGATGGTTTCTGTTGAGCAAGGACCTGCGCTTCCCACGTGTCCGCGAAGTCGCGCATCTTCGCAAACTTCCCCGGCCGGTAATCGGGGGAGTTGACACCTGCGAGGATCGGTTCAAAGCTGCGCTGTGCGTTTTTCAGCGTCTTGAGTCCCGCGACAGTGCCGAGCACAATCGAACGCTCGACGCGTCTTATCGTTCCGTCCCCCTGGATCACGTCTTCCCTCCACCGGCCTACGAATACCCGACGTTTTTTGCCACGTTCATAGATCCTCCCTGTTTGATACCTCCGCCTTGCCATCGAGCTGTCCTCCCAGCTCGCTGACTCGGCTGCCCTGGCGCTCACACTACACGCCTGCCGCGAGCGGGGCAACGACTCGTTTTCACTTCTGACAGGAACGACTTGGATCGAGGTCGCCATGTGTGCTTCAACAAACAAATCTTTTCGGAGCGCCTCCTACCCCTCTCGTGGGCTGCCTGGGCTCAACGACTTGCGGCGCTCCCGCAAGTGGGGTTTTTGGAACGGAGTTCACGCCGTGCCCTGCCGAGCCGCGGCCCCTGGATAGCTGCGCAGGAGCGGCCCCTGCCCGCTGTGCATTTCCGTCCTCAAAGCCGCCTCACGTTGCAGCCGAGTCAGCGCGGCCTCCAGGGCGTCGTCAATCAACATCGCCGTGTATTTAAGATCGTATTCCGCGGCCGCGCACTTCAAATCCTCCGAGACACTCGCAAGCGAGTCGCTCTCCTGGAGCAGCAGGCACGCTCGATCAGTCAAGAAGTCTTGGACCTCAGGGACGAAATGTTGGGGGTCGAAAAATGTAGGGAGGCTCTTCTCGAAAAACGCGGCGCTGTTTGGCGGAGTTTTCGCCCGGGCTGTAATTCGACCGACGGCAAAATCGAACGTCCTTCTCGACAGGTCGGACAGGCTACGTTTCAACTCTTCAAAGAGCCGTGAGAAAGAATCCGCATCCAAGCGCTCCGCTCGTCCGATTGAGCCCCTTTTGATTTTCACAAGAGGGATGATGGTCGTCTCTTCTTTTTTTTCTCTTTCTTTTTTTAGATAAGGCGCGGCCTCAGCGACAGACACAGCGTCAGTCTCAGCGCAAGGTTCATAGGTTGGTTTCTGCCAAGATGTAGAAGCCAGAGCATTTAGCCGCAACCCCCTCAGCGCGCCGGATTGAGGCTCGTACTTGTTAATCAGAACGCGGTAGTTTCCCCGCTGTCCGTGCTGACGGAAGACGCGAATGAAGTCGATTTCCTCGAGGCGCGCGATGGCCCGTTGAACGTTGCGCAAGCTCGCGCCGCGCGGCGCCGTGGCTAGCAGACGTGGCGCTGATCCGGTCCAAATGCCCGTTTCAAATGTGGTCTGCAGGTGAATTACCAGGTAGACGCCAGCTTCGAAGAGACCGATCCGGCCGGCCAACAAATGCTCTTTCAGGCCGCGGCGGATCTGGATGAAGCCTTTGCTCACGACCGTACTCCCGCGAAAAGCGGCAAGTCTTCCGTCGCCCGCTTCTCTCCCGATGGCCGCGGCCCGACAGAATCCGTGTACCAGTCGCCTGTGGCGGGCCGCTCCGCTTGCGCTAGCGCCTGTGGGCGTGCTGCCGGGGCATCCTGACGTGGCCGGTCACTCGTGCTTGATACGAGCCGATACCACGAACGGACGGCACCGGAATCGTCGTGCTCGATTCGATTTTCAATTTTGATGCCGGCGCGACGGAGCGAGAAAATCCGCGCGTTATATTGTCCGATGTGAAGGCCGAGGATCTCTGACAGCGGCACCCAGCGCCCCCCATGGGAGCGCAGAAGTTGCAAAATGCGGCCGCACTGGCTTCTGGCGTTCACCGCCCGGCACCGCTTCGCGGGAAATCCGCACGCAGGAAGTCGTGGCGCCGTGAACCGCCACACCGTCCGCAAAAAAGAATTGGCTGAGGATTGCAAGGCGGCTCGGCTGCGAGAGCGAATCCAAACTTTCGCTCGGAAGAGCACGCTCGACACACGAAGACCAGGAATCGCGCGGCGCGGTTCTTGCCGTCGATGTGGGCACGGCGAGCGGGCGAGCGAAGCGGGGAGGAGATTGAATTACGTTTGGATTGGCAGGGACATGAACTAGCCCCTTGACTTCGCGAGGGCGCTTCCTGTACGGTCTGCACGTCTGCTTCTCTCTTTGTGTTTTTCTCCCGAGCGCGCCATTACACGCGCTCGGGGTGTGTAAGCTTAGCCTTCGCGAGCGCCGCAAGACATTGCGGGCTGTGACATGCCGGCGCTGGTTGAACGCCTCGCGACCAGTTCGACCTCCTGGAGCGATCCCCATTGCTCACGAAGAAAGCCATGAATGAGCTTCTCCTCGCTTTCAGTAAGGCGCAGGTCGCCGCGCTCCGCGAGAGAGATCCTGTAGACCGGAACACCCGTACCAGCCCACACATCGAGTTGGCGCAGGTCACAGAGAAGTCGCATTCGCTTGAGATCTGTCACGCAGACAAGCGTACCCGAAGCACTGCACGTGGGCCTGTAACCAAACGGGGGATTTTCCCTACAACGTTGCTTACGACGAGCGGCGGCGTGGGCGGGGCGTTGGGCGGATACCCGAGAGGTCCTGACGCACGGTTTCAGCGTCACGGCCTAAACTCCGAGCGATCCATGTATCGGCGAACCTTGCCGGTCCGATTTGCCCGTAGAACAACTTGGAGACGAGGTCCAGAGGCAACTTCTTGAACGAGGTCCAATGTTCAAGGAGCACTGGAAAGGGGTTGTCGGGGCGGTGGACCATCTTTTCGACTTCGTCGCGCAACTTCTCTTCCGTCAATTTCCGCCGCCGCGGGAGTACCGTGGTTTTGAAATTGTGCTGCAAAGTCCTCAACTCCCGTTGGGCCTCTGCTTTGAAGTCAGCCATCCACGGCTCGACAGGGAGTTTAGCCTTGCCACGTCGCGCGAGGGACCCACACTTGAGAGCTTTCCCGAGCTTGTCGAAGAGCTCTGGGCCGTTCTGCTCGATCTCGCGCCACTGCGTCAGGCGGTCCATGACAAGAGGAGAAAAAAACAGATGCGGCCCAACGCTGGGCGCGCGCTGTAAAATTGCCTGGTCGAGCCGGACTAGAATCCGTGCGGCCGCCATCCCATCTCGGCCTTTCCAACCGGGAGCCCCAAACAGAGCGCGGTCTGCGGGAGAAAGCGTCGCTACTATGTTTCGAGTGATCTGCCTCCCGATCTGCTCTTCCCATTGTTGCCGTTGTGCGCCAGGGGGCGGGAGGAACCGGACCGCTTCGAAATCAAAAACCGTCGATAATGTGTCTGCGCTGGGGGCCACCGCTCCCGGCGCCGCGGGTGTTGCGCAAGGTCGAATGATCGCTTTACTCTCTTTTTGACGATCCAATGGTTTTCTCTTCCGCCCCGGGTTCGTGGCCCGGGGCTTTTTCTTTTTCAGCTCACTCTACCGAACCGGGTTGCTGCTGCGGCGGCGTTGGCGGCGGTGGTGTCACCGGTTTGTCTTCTGGTACCGGCTGGGCCGGCCTGCGACGAGGCTTTTCCTTCCTCCAGGGTTTCCTTGATCCACTCCGAACTGGATGCTATTATACTCTTGACATCGTTGTCAAGAGTCGGTATAAGGAAGTGATGCCGAACAAATTCCGCACGACAGCAGGCGCCGCCAAGGCAGTAGGCATCTCCAGGGCGACGCTGCAGGAATGGATTGCTTCGGAGAAGTTTGACGCTCCAAAGTTGATCGCTGGCGTGCGGCTTTGGACGGATGTCGACGTTGCCAGGCTCAAGCGGGTGAAAATGAAGATCTATCAGGAAGGCCACTCGCGCAAGCCGAAGTCGAAGCGGTAGAGAAAAAAACGGGACGCGCCGGTGCAGGAACACCGACACGCCCCTAAACACCAAGAGGAGGGTTGTCTCCCATGGCATCTGCAAGCAAATCTATTCCGTCCGTCGTCCCCGCGCAACCCACTTCCGCGCTCGTTCTGGCTCATCCAGGTCGCGCCCCAGTCCGGTCCTTCGCGCGCACGAATGCCGCGCTGCTCGGGAAGTTCGACGAGTGGCTCCTGGTACAAAACTTCGCCGAATCCACGCGCCGCAAGTATCAGGTTCTGCTCCGAGAATTTTGCAGATTTCTTCGCTCGCGCAGTCTTGCCGATATTTCTCTTGCCGACCTCCGGGCCTACCTGGCCGAGGCCGCCGGCGCCGGCCGCTCGGCGGACGCCAGAGCCAAGCGTGTTTATTGTCTGCGGTCATTCTATGATTTCTTGCATGTTGGCCGACTTCTCAGCACCTCACTACCGCGACAGCTCAGCCTGCCAAAGCTGCCGAAGCGATTGCCGCGTGTTCTCGGCCTTGAAGAAATGGAGCGTTTACTTGCCGCTGCCAACACGCCGCGCGACCGTGCGGTGCTGGAGCTGCTCTACGCCTCGGGAATGCGCGCGTCCGAAGCTTGCAAGCTCCGCGTCGCGGATTTGCATCTGCAGGCTGGCACGGTTCTGGTCCACCAGGGCAAGGGCAACAAAGACCGCATCGCCTACTTCGGGCGTCCCGCAGCAAGAGCCCTCGGCGAACACTTGGGGAATCGGGAGACGGGGTACGTTTTCGGAAGTGGCAGCCGTCCGCTTCCGTATGAGGCGCTTCGTCAAGTCGTCCGCAAAGCAGCGCAGCGCGCGGGCCTGGATGGCGTTCACCCTCACACTCTGCGTCATACCTTCGCCACGCACCTGCTGAACGGCGGCGCCGATATTCGGTACGTCCAAGAGTTCCTCGGGCACAGTTGCATCTCGACCACGCAGCGCTACACGCATCTGGCCATCGGAAATCTAGTGGAGACACTTCGCCGCTGCCATCCGCGCGGCTGACTGGAGACGACCATGCAAAAGAAAAAAGCGGCGACCGTCGAAATTACCCCCGCCGCGTCGCCCGGAACGGTGCTGACACTGAATCCAGCAGACCTCGAACGACTGCTCGGGCGCTTGGTGGACGCGCGATTCTCCGAGATTCTCGCGCGGCAGAGCGACCTCAAATTTGAGCCGTTCTTCCGCAGCAAGCGGCTCTGCGACGAAATCCACCGTCACCAATCGGTCTTCGAGCGGAACCGCTGGCGACTCTACTTTGAACGGCACGGCTGCCTCGTCTGCGCGCGGAGGGACGTACCGCACAACTCTTTGGGAATGTGCGGGCGGTGCTATCTCCGAACCAGAGCGCGCCTGGTGGCCATCGAACGGAAGTTCTCCCATCGATACGGGGATGCAGATCCAGCCGAGCAGATGGAAAACATGACGTCGCGCGCGCGAACCGCCGAAGAACTGCTAGGGGCCGCTCTGCCGAAGGCCGAGACCTGGCAGGACAGGTTTCCTCGTCCGAAGGCTTCACAGTTACGACTCACAGGGAAGGGAGAGCAATCATGAAAGCAGCCATCTACGCGAGAGTCTCGACGGCTAACAACGGCCAGGACCCAACCATGCAGACCCGCGAGCTCCAGGAGTATTGCGAGCGCCGCGGCTGGACAGTCGCCGGGGAGTACGTGGACATCGGCATAAGTGGTACGAAGGAAAAACGCCCCGAACTCGACCGACTCTTGGCTGACGCGCACCGTCGCCGGTTCGACGCTGTAGTTGTCTGGCGCTTTGATCGCTTTGCGCGATCGGTGAGCCACCTGCTTCGAGCTCTCGAAAACTTCAAGGCGCAAGGCATCGAGTTTGTCAGCCTGAGCGAGCAGGTGGACACTTCGACGCCCACCGGGAAGATGATCTTCACCGTCCTGGGTGCCGTGGCCGAATTGGAGCGCAGCCTCATCGTTGAGCGGGTGAAGGCCGGCCTGCGGAACGCGCGGGCGAAGGGCAAGCGGCTCGGAAGGCCACGAGTCTACGTGGACACTCGCAGGATTGCTGCTCTGCGCGCGCAGGGGCGTTCCTGGCCGCAGATCTCCGTGGAGCTCGGCATCGGGGTTGGAACTGCGTATCGGGCATACCAGGGCCTTTCCAAAAACGTCTCTTCCGGCGCAGCCGCAGCCGACTGATTCTTCGGCTCTCCCTTCGGCCAATTTGCCTTGCCAGAGAGAGTTGTTTTTGGGCCGTCAGTTCCGGCAAGACGTTGGTGTCAGAATACCAGTGAGACTATGCTTGGGGTGCGGCAGGTCTGCGCGAGAGGAGAACCCCATTGAAGATAGAGGGATTTGACGATCTAGCAAAACAGCTCGAAGAAGCACAGAAGGCAACGGAGGCACTCGGGGGTGAGCTTGGCACTATCAAATTCAACGCCGCCGATCCGCAAGACGTTCAGAGAGCCATCAAAGAGGCGGAGAGAATCGTGGATGCCCGACTCGCCCGTTACCGCAACAATCCATTTGTGCAACAGCTCGCCGAAGGCACGAAGGAAGCTTTCCGGCAGACAATTCAGGGGGCGGCGCGGAAGGCGACCGGACAATGAAGCTTAGAGCACTGGCTGCCGTCTTAGTTCTCGCCTCGTCTGTGGCCTCGCAGGAGAAGCCGCGAGTGTACATCACTGATCGGGACTCCTGGAAAGTGTCCGGCTGGCTGGTCGCCTCAAACGGTATGGTCGTAGCTCGGGAAGATGCCCGGGTGGTCCGCGAGCACACCGAGAACGTCAAGACCTTTCACGCTGCCTGCCCGGGCGTCACCGTAACCGAGAACAAAGAAAAAGCAGATTACGCGTTGGTGTGGGATCGCACCAACTGGAATGAGACAGCCTGGACCGGCCACCAGAATAACTTGGCGCTCTATGATCGCAACGGGGATTTGGTCTGGAGTGGCGCCAGCCACCGAATGCAGACGGCCGCCAGGGATGCGTGCAGGGCAATTACCCAGAACACGAGCAAGAAGAAGTAGCCGCCGAACCGCTGCAATTTGCGTCGTGTGTTACACTCGCGCTCGATGCCAGCCTTTCCCTCCGCAGACCGGAGAGCGAATCGCACCGCCGTAGCGCGGGAAGCTCGGCGCATCGCTGACGAGATCGAAGGCCTCTACATCCAGTTCGAGCAGATCGGCGCTCTCACCGCGATCCGCAAGTACATGCTCATCCACCAGGAAGGAAATCCGCAATTCGATCTTCTTCAAACCGCAAGGGCGCTGCGCTGCTACGCGGGTGTGCTCGCGATGATCGCCAGCGCAACTCCGCGGCCACAGGCCACCGAAAAGTTGCAGTAGGCCCTCACCCCCCGATTTCCAGCTTCTTCCAGCTTCGGCGTCTCAGCCGTTGCCAAGGCCACACCAGACACTATCGGGGACGCATGAAAACTCATGCTGTCTGCCAGTTTTCGAGTGGCGGCATTCTCCCCTCATTGGCCGATTTTCCGGCGCTCCTGGAGGCAGGCAGCGCGTTTTGCGTAAACCGGCGATCAGCGCCCGAAGAGCCATGTGCCGTCAGGCGACCAGGGGAAAATCAGCTGCATCAACCCGGATTCTGGTTTGTCCGGGACGCGCGTGAGCCACATGTAGCAGCGTCCGTCTTCGGTTACGCCTTCATCGCCAGCTCGCGGTCGGTCAGGCCGGATCATCGCTCGGGCAGCCGCGCGAGATTCGACCGAACCAAGCGGGAAGTCTCCCGGATGAGGCAGCGAATCTGTACCGCCCAACTCTCCGGTCCCGCGATTCATTTTCAATAGTTTAGCCATCGCGCTCCTCCCCGATTGCCTGAACAGGTGTTGCACCCAGAAATTCCCTTGTCCACGGCGGCAGTGTTCCGTCTCTCGCGTAGAGGTCCAGCTCCTCGCGCGACATTCTGTCGAACACGGCTCTCAGGTCTACGTGCTCCACACGATCCACCCACTCACCGTTGGCGTTGATCTTCGCGTATGCCTGGACCGCACCAACAACTGCGGCAGCGGTGACTTCCACGCGTCCGGACTTTTCGATGATCCGTTCGAGAGCCGCGCGAACATTCCGGCGGCGCTTCTCGTAGAGGCCCATCATCTCCGCGTGCCGGTAGATTGAATTGCGCGAGAGTCCGTAGTTCTTCGCGATCTGCGTGGTGTCGCCCCAGGAGGTCCACTCCTGCTCGACCGCTTCGCGCTGTTTGTGATTGCAGACCTTGCAGTCTCGCGCGTGGCGTTCCCGGCTGGTCTGCTTCTCGGCAGGTTTCGCTCTTCTCTGTTTTGCCTTTTTGCCCATCGTTTCCTGCCCTTCGAGCGGGCCACAGGATTCGCCTGCGTTTACCCGTTCGCGGAAGTACTCGACGCTTTACTGTTGCCTGCTCAAGTACGGCGCTTTGGCCTTCGCCTCGATCGCTGCGTTGAAGCGCATGGCCATCGCAGCGCGTTCGCCAGCCGGAAGATTTGCAATCAGGTGGCGCTTCGAGAGCAGCGTCGGCCGCAGCAGGTCCTGCTCCCTGTCGTTTGCGAGATCCCACACCGACAGAAATTCCTCAAGCGGCAGGCTGCGCGTGTAGCGCACGATCGGCGCCTCGCGCGACTGCTTCATGATGTCCCCCGCCTCTTTGGCGGTGATGTCGCCCGCTTGGATGCGACGCGCCAGGTCGCCTGGTTTCAGTCTTCCAGCCGCCAACCCTCCACGAAGGAAACCCAGAGTCTGCAAGTGCTCAAATTCTCCTGCGGTCCGCGTCCCCGGCTGCCGCCTGCGATTCGTGATTTCGAGCGCCTTCTCCTCCGCTCGGGTCCGCGTCACCGAAGTCGCCGTTTTCAATCCTGCCGATTGCGGCAGCATCGCCGCGAATCTGCCGCCAGATTTCCGCCTCCACGAACTGCGCGCTGGACGTGTCAGTAATTGCCGCTGCGGCCCAGAGCTCGTGAATCCGTCCCTTCATCGCTTGGACCGCCGTCAGTCTGCGCTCCAGCACCGGCGCAAGAGCATCCGCCACGGTGGATGTGTGCTCTTGTTGCAGCTCGAGGAGCTCCGCAACGGCCTTCCGCAAGCGCGGCTGGAGGAACCTGGGCAGGTCAAAAACGATGAGTGAGAAGACTTCCGGATCCGTCTGCTTTTCGATGACGGCCAGCAGGTCGCTCACCCGTCCTTTGCCAGCCCGCACGTCGTACAAGGTGAAGGCATCGTCCAGCACGCCCTTGAGGGTGTCGAAGTCTTTGATCGCGTAGCGGGCCTCGCTCAAGACCGCCTGAAACTCTTCGAGGGTAGGTGCTGCGGGAACGGCTGGTGAGGTTTGGGTTTCGCGCGGGTTAACGATCAAGCCACTGCCCGAAGTTTTCCCGCCTGGTTGCGAGGCGGTGGGTGTCGGTGCCTCTGTGCTCTTGGATTCCATCGACTACTCCTCTCCGACCGAACGAATTTGGGCGCAACTTGGGCGCAAAACCCCGCCTGTTTTGGCACAAATCGAGGGATGGCTGGTGAGTAAGGGCAGCCGATTCAGCGTGAATTTTGCAGAATGCTGGAGCGGGCGATGGGAATCGAACCCACGTCCGAAGCTTGGGAAGCTTCTATACTGCCATTGTACGACGCCCGCTCGAATTCCTAAATTAGCAAAACGCTCACCGGTAGGCAAGGGCTCTCTCTGTCAAGTGTCGTTGCTGCTCTGTAGCGGCGGGCCCAACGCGCACGCTGGAGTTTCGCTTACACGCCGTTTTCCGGGCCGCACAATAATTCTGGCTACTACCCCACCTGCCCGGCCCCTCGGACGATTCTAGACGGAGTGTGAAGCTTCACACTCCGTCGAAAACGCGCGCTCCTCGTCGGCTAGGACCGCCGGGACCCTCAAACGTCCAAGGCGGTGGGGGCAGGGCAGCCCGAACCTCTCCCATCCGTGCTAGAGTGTCGGCGAAAAACTTGTAGGCAGTAAGCAGCAGGCAGCAGGCGGAAGGTAGCGAGCAGGGAGGCACGCGGCGTGGCATATAAGGACCTGAGAGAGTTCATCCAGCGACTGGAAAAAGAGGGCGAGCTCAAGCGCATCCGCGCAGAAGTGGACCCGGTGCTCGAAATCACCGAGATCACCCACCGCGTTACGCGCGCCGGCGGGCCAGCGCTGCTCTTCGAGCGGCCTAAGGGTTCGAGCGTGCCGCTGCTGATCAACATGCTCGGGAGCGAGCGGCGCATGAATCTGGCGCTCGAAGTGAACCGCGTCGAGGAGATCGCCGAGCGCATCCGAGGATTCCTGGACATGCAGTCGCCGCAGGGATTTTTCGACAAGTTGAAGATGCTGCCGAAGCTGGCTGAACTTGGCTCTTTTTTTCCGAAAACTGTGAAGAGCGGGCCGTGCAAGGAAGTGATCCGCAAAGAAAACTTCTCGCTGAATCATTTTCCGATTTTGAAGTGCTGGCCGCAAGACGCCGGGCGATTCATCACCTGGCCGCTGGTGTTCACGAAGAATCCGGAGACCGGCAAGCGCAACGTCGGCGTCTATCGCATGCAGGTCTTCGACGAACGCACCACCGGAATGCACTGGCAGACGCAAAAGCACGGCGCGGAACATTTCCGCCGCGCTCGCGCGCAAAATCCGGAAGGGAAGATCGAAGTGGCCGTGGCCATCGGCGCGGATCCGGTCACCTGTCTCTCCGGCATCCTGCCGATTCCGCCGGACCTCGACGAAATGATGTTCGCGGGGTTCTTGCGCCGCGAGCCAGTGGAATTGGTGAAATGCGAGACCGTGGACCTCGAAGTTCCCGCGAACGCCGAGATCATTCTCGAAGGCCACGTCCATCTGAACGAGTTCCGCACGGAAGGACCGTTCGGCGATCACACTGGTTTCTATTCTCTTGAAGGCGAGTATCCGGTTTTTCATGTGAACTGCGTCACGCATCGCAACAATCCCATTTATCTCACCACGATTGTCGGCCCTCCTCCGCAAGAGGACTATTTCATGGGCCACGCGGTGGAAAGAATTTTTTTGCCCGTGATGAAAATGCAGTATCCGGAGATCGTTGACGTCGCCATGCCCGCCGAGGGCATTTTTCACAACCTGATGATCGTCTCCATTCGCAAATCGTACCCCGGACATGCCCGAAAGATCATGAATGCCATCTGGTCGCTGGGACAGGCCATGTTCACCAAAGTACTGGTGATTGTGGATCACGATGTGGACGTACAAAATTTCCGCGAAGTAGTCTGGAAGTCGCTGTGCGCAATAGACCCTGAACGCGATGTACAGTTCAGCTTCGGTCCCATGGACACCCTGGACCACGCCGCGCGCATGCAAGACTTCGGCTCGAAGATTGGCATCGACGCAACGCGCAAATGGCTGTCCGAAGGTTTTACGCGTCCGTGGCCGGACGAGATCACCATGAGTCCCGAAGTGAAAGCGCGAGTGGATGCGCTCTGGCGTGAGCTCGGATTTTCGCGTTGAAGCGCGGGCGCGCGGGCGCCTCCGCGCAGGGAATTTGTGCGCGTCTAGGTAAGGTCTATATGTAGTGGTAGGGCGGGTAACAGAACCCTATTTGTTGTGCTTTCGTTCGCAACTACCCCATAATTCACCCCGAA
>JBGQGH010000069.1:0-16589 GCA_041497315.1 Terriglobia bacterium
ATCGCTTCGCTGGCGGACACAGCGGGCGGGATGGCGACGTACATGTCGGTGCCGCCGGGAACGCGCGTGGCCACGGTCGAGATGAAGATCAATTTCCTGGAGCCGCTGGACCAGGGCACCATCACCGCGGAAGCGCGCGTCCTCCGCAAGGGCAAGACGTTCGCCGTGGTGGATTGCGACGTCTTCGATGCCGAAGGAAAACTCGCGGCGAAGGCTCTGATGACGTTTGCGATGATGCGCTCAAGGCCGAAACAGAGTTGAGGGAAATGCCGCGGACAAGAATGGGGCGAGCCGCTGCAGCACGGAGCGGTCCACCCCTGAAGTTCAGAGATTACTGCCCGTTCGAGCCGCCCTGCGCCGCTTCCTCGCCGTCCTTGTAGACGTACTTGATCACCTGTTTGTAGATGAGCAGGTTCGGGCTGCCGATCCGCGTCAGCTTGATGCAGTCGCGGTCATACCACTCAACGGTCCCGCGCAGCACTTCGCCGTCGCTCAAAACCACGGCCACGGGCGTCCGCGCCTGCATCTGTTTCACCCAATAGAAATTTTCGGCGTGCGTTTGCTCCGGTGGGGCGGGCTTCTTGTGCTGCGGCGCGCCTCCCTGCGGCGGCCGAGCGGTGTATTGTTCCTTGACCTCGGTCAAAGTAGGACGGAATAATTTGCGGTGTACCATTCCCCACCTCTTCTAAACGGAATTGCCTGGATCAGCGCAGGACCACTGAGCGTGAGATGCGCCAAACCTCGAAAAAGTTACGTGAAAATTGCACAAACCCGTCTCTTGCCATCAGCGCGCTGCCAGGGAAACGCCCAATGCGTCCAGGCCCAACTGGCGGTTGATATTCCGCCTCAGCCTGCCGTGGAGTTCGTCCAGCCCCTCGAGGGCGCGCGCCGCCCACGCAAAATCAATTCTCTTGCTGAGTGCCTCCAAGTCCTTCCGGAGGGCCGGATTCCTCAGGACACACTGCGTGGGGCCCGAGGAAAGCTCAAGCAGGTCGCTGAGCAAACTATAGAATAACTCCAAGATGTTCTCAAACGATTCCTTCTGGTTTTTCACCAGCGGCGCGGTGGCCGCGAAGAACGGCCCGAACGACCTCGCTTCGCAGGCCAGCTCGAGCACCCGCAGCGCCTCCCGGCGCAGGCGCATGGTTCCCTCGAGATCCAGCGTCATCGCCACGCCCGGGCTGCCTTCGGAGAGCTGCGCCGCGTGCTTGCGCTCCGCGGCCTTCATCTTAGTGCGCTGTTCGAGCAGCTCCTCCACCTGCGTAGTTTCGAGCGGCGCGAAAAAGAATTGCAGGCACCGCGAGCGAATCGTCGCCAGCAGCACGTACGGATTCGGCGCCAGCAGAATCAGGGTGGCGCTCACGGGCGGCTCCTCCAGAATCTTCAAGAAAATGTTCGCGTAGTCCCAGCGCATGGTTTCCGCGCCGTCCAGGATGAAGACGCGTCGCCGTCCGGCGGGCTTGAAATAGGCAGCGCGCTGCACCGCGCGCAGTTGGCCCACGTGCAGCACCGGCCGCGCGACGGGATTGCGCAGCCGCACCGGATCGGGCACCAACGCCCAGACATCGGGGTGCGTTTGCAGGATCAGCGGCATGCGCTCCACCGTTGCCGCGTCCGGGTTTTCGCCGCGCTCGGTGAGCCCGCGCACGATCAGCGGAGCCGGATCGGCCAGCTCGCTGATGCGTTTGCACGTTTCGCACTCGCCGCAGAAATCGTCGCGCAGCCGTTCGCAGTTCGCCGCCTGCGCGAACATGCGCGCCAGCGTGTACTTGCCCACGCCGCGCGCTCCGGTGAACAGCATGGCGTGCGGCACTCGTTCGCTGCGCAAGGCGCCGCGAAGCGCGGTAACAATCCGATCATTACCCAGAAAATTTAAAAACCCCATTGGCCCTTCCCGGCTGAATTGTGAGGCAGGCGTTTCTACTGTCTTGGACGAATCTAAGCGGGAAAAGGTTACTTCCCTCTGCCGCCGGCGAGCAGGTCCGGCAGCCGCGCATCCACGGCCTGCAAAATCGCCTGATGAATCTCTTCCGGCGGGCGCAGAGCGCTTCTCTCCGCATCCATGCACTCGATGGTGACCCAGTTGGGCTCCGTGCCCAGCCGATCGTAAGTCAGAGCGGCCTGCTCCAGATGCTTCAGGTCGGATTCCTGCAGGTCGCGTTCGAGAGCGGTGTACTCGCGCGCGGGCTTCTGCGCGATCAATTTGTGCGCTTCACTCGCGGGCAGGCGGAGATAGATCACCAGATCTTCAACGGGCAGGCCGTAGATGCCATATTCCAATTTTTTCAGCCAGGAGATGAACTCTTCGCGTCCCTGGGCAGACACCCGCGCTGTCTGGTGAGCCAGATTCGAACCGATGTAGCGGTCCGCCAGTACGGTTTTGCCCGCCTCGAGCGTCGCTACGAGCTCCGCCTTGCTCTCAAAGCGGTCACCGGCATAGAGCACGGCCGAAAGATGCGCGTCTACCGCCTCGAGCTTGCCGAATTCGCCGTTCAGGAAGCGCGCCACCAGCCGCCCGAACGTGGACTCGTACCGAGGGAAACTGTAGCGGGCGCAGGGAACGCCGCGCGCCTCGAACACGCGCGCGAGCAAGTCAATTTGCGTGCGCTTGCCGCTGCCGTCGATTCCTTCGATGGCGATGAGTTTTCCGCGCTGGGTCATGCGTCCGGGCCGCGGCGGGGAGGGTGCATGCGCCGCATGGTCGTTCAGTCTAGCTTGACTTCCCGCGCCTCGTAAAGCGGCCTCGCACATTTCTGTCTTTTGTGGTTTCCTCGGCCTCCTCACTTCCTTTACCTCCTCCTTCTCCATTAAGATTCTCTGCAGCCGTGGCTTCCATCTCCATCTCCGATAACTTCGCCTCGCTCCGTGAGCGCATCGCACATGTCGCCGTCCGCGCCGGCCGCCACGCCGAAGAGATTACCCTCATCGGTATCTCGAAGACTTTTTCTGCGGAGCAAGTCCGCGCGGCCTACCAAGCCGGCGTGCGCCACTTCGGCGAGAACCGCGTGCAGGAGTGGGAGGCGAAACAACCGTTGCTTGCGGATCTGGATGCCACCTGGCACCTCGTCGGCCATCTTCAAAGCAACAAAGCCGCCCGCGCGGCGCGTCTCTTTCACTCCGTCGATTCCATAGATGATCTGGAGTTGGCGCAGAAGCTGGATCGAAGTGCTGACGGTTCAATAAGCGTTTTGATTGAAGTGCGCCTCTCTCCCGAAGAAACCAAGACCGGTGTCGAAGTGGCGGGTCTCTCACCTCTTGCCGGAGCGATCCTCGCGTTGCCCCATCTCAATCTTCGCGGCCTAATGTGCATTCCGCCGCTCCATGAAGACCCCAACCGCGCCCGGCCCTATTTTCGCCGTCTGCGCGAACTTCGCGATTCTTTGAGCGCGCAGATCGCGCGCCCCCTGCCCGAACTCTCCATGGGAATGTCCCACGACTTCGAAATCGCGATTGAAGAGGGAGCCACGCAGGTGCGCATCGGCACCGCTCTCTTTGGCAGCCGCACGCCTCCCGCTTAGGGTTCGCAGCGACATTCTCCAGCCTCCGCATCTTCTCGTTGCGCGCAGGCGGCCCGCTCATTAAAATCGTGAACTTGGCTCCCTCTCCCATGCTTCGATATTCGGCTTGTCTCGGCGTGACCGCTCTGGTTCTCGCCGCGAGCCCCGCCCGCGCTCAACAAACTCCGCCCGCCTGGCCTTACGCATTCCTCGACAAAGTGGCCCGGCTGACTCCGGCGGAAATGGAGGAGGTGAATCAGGGCAAAGTCGTCACGAAGCTCTTGCCCAGCCAGGTGAAGTACGAGGTCGCCACTTTCGGCGTGATGCGTCTCGACTTGCCCCGCGAGTTCTTTCTGGAACGGGATCGCGACATCGAAGAGTTCAGGAAGAGCGCCTCCATTCTTCAGGTCAAGAAATTCAGCAGTGTGCCGAAGGTCGAGGATCTGGCCGCGCTTTCCCTCGAACCCCAGGACATCGAGTCCCTAAAAAAGTGCAAGCTCCACCGTTGCGATTGGAGGCTGACCGCTGAAGCCCTCGAGCGCTTCCAGAAGGAAATCAATTGGGCCGCTCCGGATGCCGCGGGGCAGGCTTCCGCACTCATGCGCAATGTGTTGCTCGGGCGCTTACAAGCCTTTCTCAGCAGCGGCGATGCGGCACTGGGGCACTATGATGACAAGAAGGCCTCGCTCGACGTCTCCGCCGAATTCAACAGCATCCTCGACCAGTCGCCCTATCTGGCCGCAAACGTCCCCGAAATCGAACGCTATTTGCGCACGGGGCCTCAGACAAGCTTGCCGAACACCGAAAACTTCTCGTTCTGGTCGAAAGAGAAATACGGGTTTGGCCTGAAGACCGTCATCACCATCACCAACACAAGCATCTACAAGCAGCAAAGTTCCGCCGGGGCGCCTCTCATCATCACTTCCAAGCAGATCTTTGCCAGCCACTACTTTGACGCCTCGCTGGGCGTTGCCTTGCTCCTCGATGCGACCGAGGACAAAGCGGCCCCGCGGTGCTACCTCATCTATCTGAATCGAACCAGGGTCGACGCTCTGCGGAGCTCGTTCGCTTTTCTCATACGCGGAATTATTGCGCGCAATATTCGCAGTCAGACGAAGGACATCATGGCCGCGCTGAAACTGAAGCTCGAGGCGCAGTATCGCGCCGCGTCCGTTCCGGGTGCAGTCCACACTCCGTAGCGCACTCCAATGAGCGGCATTCTCTGCTAGTGGTTCGCCAACTCCAGCGCCGCCGGGCCCTCGCGCAGCAGTCGTTCGAGCGCGAGTCGCGGACACAAATTTTGCCTGATGTACGCCAAGAGATTAGTTGCCACGCTACGGATCATCCTGTCGCAGGCCGGATCGAGAATGTGTCCATCCGCGTCGAAAACTTTTTGCACGTTAGCAATGGAAATCGGCAGCGGAAGCGCGATTGCTCCGATGTGCGAGACCACGCTGCGCAGTTGCTCGAGCGACTTGATCGCTCCAATCGATCCTGCGGCAACGCCCAGCAATCCGATCGGTTTGCCGGCCAACACCGATGGGAATCCCAGGTTTTCGATCACCAGTTTCATCACGCTGCTGAAGCTACCGTGATACTCTGGCGTGGCCAGGATCACGCCGGTGGCCGACGCGACCTTGTCTTTCAGAATGCGCGAATCCGGCGAATCCGCATCAGTTCCGGGGAAGGGAAGAGAAAGCTTCGCCGGGTCGATCAGTTCGACGGACACGTTCGGCTGCTTCTTCAATTCATCCACCACAATGTTTGCCGCCATGCGCGTGTAATTTCCCGGGCGCACGCTTCCGGTGATGACGACGACATGAATCCCTTTCTCTCCCACGTTGTTCCCCCTCTCAATTCTTCCGGATGTAAGCCGATGAATTCCTGAACGCGCGGCGTGAGGACTTCATTCCGCCGGGCACGGTGTGTGGCACACTCGCCGCGATCGTCGCTCGTATTGGATATCCCGGCTGTCAACTTGGGTGCAGCCCACTCCTCAAGTAGAATCGCGCAATGACACCCGCTCCCTTGAAACCCGCAATCTCTCTTGAGACGCTGAATCAAGTGGACATTCGCGTCGGAACGATACACTCCGTTGAAGACGTTCTCGGTTCCGACAAGCTCGTGCAACTCCGCGTCGGATTCGGCGACCACACGCGCACCATCGTCGCCGGTATGCGGCAGGAGCGCGCGAATCCGCGCGAGATTGAAGGCCGACAGGCGCTTTTCGTGCTCAATCTCGAGCCACGCAAAATTCGAGGCGTCGTTTCCGAAGGCATGCTCTTCGATCTCGGTTCTGCCGACGGCCTCACGCCCGTGCTCGCTGTCCCCGAAGCTCCTGTGCCCGACGGCACTCGTGCTGGGTGATCGGCGGACTCGCGGGCGGCGGCAAAGGCTTGCTGATCAGAAAGCGCGCTTACGTTCCGGCTGGAACAGCCGGTGAAGGTGAAGACCAGCTAGAGGGTGAGTCACCTCAGCGTATTGTTGACGGTGACTCGTTCAATGCGCGGGGCGAATTCGGGTCCCATTCTTCGGATCCGGGTTCGCCACGCCTTCGTTTTCTGACCACACCGGTGTCCGAATCGACTGAGGGAGTTCTGGAGGATGGTAGAGCCCGCCCCTAGTTCTTGCCGCGGCCCTCTTCGACCAACTGCTTGAATTCAGGATCTTCGCGCAGGCAAGCGAGATCCGGGTCGCGCGCGATCCAGTCGTAGTTGTGGTATCCCGCGGCGATAGCCCGATGCAGAATGTCCAGCGCCTCGCGCTTCTTCTGAAAAAGTGCGTACGTACACGCGGCGTTGTAGAGAATGTTGGAGTCATTCGGCCGCAGCGCCACCGCGATCTGCAGTTCCCGGATGGACGAGGGCTCGTCTCCGAAAAAGGCATAGGAGTTCGCCAGGAGAATCCGCGCGCGCACGTCTTCGGGCACCAGTTCAATCTGCTGCTTCAGGACGCGGATGAACTGGCGCTGGATCTCTCGGGAAGCCTCTGTTTGCCCCAGCCGGTCGTAGGCAATGGCAAAGGGAATGTACATGTTGTAATCCTCGCCGTTCGCTTCGATGGCGCGCTGGGCCAGGTCCGCCACCTCCTGCCAGCGGTCGGAAACAAATAACGATCGCGCTAGGACGTTATACGCGCCCGGGCAATCCCCTTTGCGCTCGATGGCCTGCCGCGCGAATTGAATGGCCTCGTCGTATCGTTTCTGCGCGTAAAGCATTCGCGCCCGCGCCACCAGCGCCTCGGGAAGCTGCGGTTCAAGTTTCAGTGCCTTCTCGCAAGCCTCGAGCCCGCGTTCCACCCACACTTCTTTCTTCTCATGCCATTCGTAGACCGTCGCGCAGGCATTCGCAATTCCGGCGCATGCCAGCGAAAAGCCTGGATCCACCAGGATGGCATGATCGAAAAGTTGCAGCGCAAATTCGAGGTCCGTGCGCGTCTCGCGCCGTGCGTGGCTGCGCGCGCGCAGAAAATAATCGTACGCCTGGGCGTTCTCCGTCGGCTTGACGGCGATGGCCTTCTCTTCCTGCGGCGTCAACGTGATGCGCAGGGCCTGCGTGATGCTGCGCGCGATTTCGTCCTGCACCTCGAACACGTCCTTCAGTTCGCGGTCGTAGCGCTCCGCCCACACGGAATGGCCCGTGCGCGTCTCCACAAGCTGCGCGGTGATGCGCAAGCGGTTCCCCGCGCGGCGCAACGAGCCCGTCAGCACGTAAGTAGCGTTCAGCTCCTGGCCCACCTGCGGGCCGGTCACCGGCTTGTCCCGGAACCCCAGCACCGCCGCCCGTGGAAATACGCGCAGCCCCTTGATCTTCGAAAGCTCGGTGATGACGTCCTCGGTCATGCCGTCGCGGAAATATTCGTCCTCTTTGGCCCCGCTCAGGTTCTCGAAATAGAGCATGGCCACCGATTTTTCCGCCGCGCCCGCCGTGGCCGTGGATCGTCCCGAGTCTGAATCGCGCTTCAGGCGCTGCAAATCCGCGCGCAGGCTCCCCGCCGTCTGGTAACGCGCCCGCGGATCTTTTTCCAGCGTCTTGTTGATCATCTGCGCGAGCTCGGGCGGCACTTTCGGATTCAAGCGCGTCGGCGGCGTCGGCGTTCGGTTCAGGATGGCCTCGAAAATCACCGCCGAAGTGTTGCCGGAGAACGCCTGCTGGCCCGTAACCATCTCGTATAGCACCACGCCGAAGGAAAACAGGTCGCTGCGCGCGTCCAGTTCGTCGCCCCGCGCCTGCTCTGGCGACATGTAGGCGATTGTGCCCAGCGCCGTGCCGGGAGAAGTCAGATCATCTCGTGCCACGGACACTGCGGTTGCTTGCACGGATTTTCCCACTGTTTCGCCCACGGCTTGCTTGCGCGCGGTCAGCTTCGCCAAACCAAAATCCAGAATCTTTGCCTGCCCGCGCTGCGTAAGGAAAAGGTTCGCAGGCTTGATGTCGCGGTGGATGATCCCTTTGGCATGCGCCGCTTCCAGCGCGTCCGTAATCTGTATGGCGACATCCAAAGTCTGTTCCATGCTGAGCGGCTTGCTGCTGATCAGGTGCTTCAGCGTCTCGCCCTCCAGCAATTCCATGGCGATGAAGGGGCGGCCCTCGTGCTCGTCAATGTCGTAGATCGTGCAGATATTGGGATGGTTGAGCGCTGAAGCGGCCCGCGCCTCGCGCTGAAACCGCTCCAGCGCCTGCTTGTCGGTGGGCGCATCATCGGGGAGAAACTTCAGCGCCACATTCCGGCCCAGACGCGCGTCTTCGGCACGGAAGACCACACCCATGCCGCCGCCGCCGAGCCGTTCCAGCACCTTGTAGTGTGAAATTGTCTGACCGACCATCAAGCCGAAAGTCTCCCCAGGGACTTCGCATCCTACGATGCGCTTGCGATGAAGTCAATTCCGCCTACCGGCCTCGTTTGATTCATGCCGCGTAGGGGCGCAGCATGCTGCCCCGAATTTCCTTCGCCGCGCAGCTACGTCAGCTGCTCGGGAGTTTTCTTCTGATCATCATGTTGTGTTTGGGTGCTTTGTTTGGCTGTTCCGGACCTTTTCGCCATGTCTTGAAAGCTCTGCTCAATGGGTGGCAATCCGGTCGGTGCCGGGGGGAGCCTGTGATATGCAAATGTGCCGCGCACTCCGTTTACGAATGCCATAGCAATCACGAAAGACCACAAAACATTTCTGGGACCGCCAGAGATGTAGATGAGGTAGCCGCGTTCAAGCACATATAGCGCAAGGCCAGCCACAGCCGCAGTGCGCGATCTGCGGTAAATCCCGAATGTAATGCCGGCAAAAATGGTTGCCTCCGCAAGCGCTGAAGGGTCAATGTCAGGAACGGAGTCGCCATAAATCGCCATCGCCGCCAGAACCGCCGTAACCACCGTTACGAGGGCTGCGGCGCAGAAAGCTTCATTGATCGCATACTGAGCTTGCCTGCGGATAGCGACGTTGGGCCAAAACCACATGCGCCACAAGTTCACGGCGTTCTCCTGACTCCAAGGGACGGATGGTCCGCCGGGGGTAGCCAAATCGTCCCATTTGCGGAGTTCGTGTCCCTCTTCTGCGAGAGGGGTTTGCCCTATTCTAGGACTGAGCAGCCGCAGTTGCACGTACTTACTAACTCGAATACCGGCGCACGGCGAGGGAAATGGGCAGCGCGACAAAGAACAAGTGGCCCACGGGGCCGGTCACAAGGTATGCAATCGACATCGGCGGCCGATGGGTCAGCGATAGCGGAATCACCACGAAATTCATGAACATGTACACCACTTCGCCGTAGAGGAAGCCAGAAAGAACTGCTCGCTGCGTGAGCCAGGAGATCTTTCGACTCGCTAGGTAAAAGACCGTGGCTGCCGTAAACGCGACCAGGAAGTGCAGCCCGGCGCCGAGAGCTGCGGTTTCAACACCGCCCTTGAACGCGTTCGGGCCGAGAAGGCCGCTGGCCACCGATTGCAGAATCCGAATCGGTTTCACACCGCGAAATCCGTAGGCCACGAACGCACTGCTGATGTCGAGCACGCCGCACAGCAGCCCGCCCCAGAAAATCGCTGGAAAAGCACGCGCGGACTTCGTCGTTGATCCATTCATCGCATTTTTCCTTTTCGAACCTCGAACTCCTTGTTTCGGAATTCGAGCACTCTTGCCCTACCTGTTATAATTGAATTGCAAGCCCGTGTGCAGGTCAGATGTGGGGCCGCCGGGGAGATGTTGCCGCGCCTCTATGTGCCGTAGAATGTGCAGTTGCATCACTGTTCCAATTTTTTTTCGGCCTAAAGTCTTTAGAATGCGCACTTACATCACTGAGGGGGGCGGGGGGGGGTGCCCCTCGCGGCGAAATCAAGTATTTGAAAGGAATGGACTTAAGATTGGCGAGAAACGAATCTCGCCTCAGCAGACACGAGTCGCGGATCACTGATCACGAGTCACGAACTTCTGGTCAGCAATCACGAGTCTCATTATGATCGACTGCGCACAACGCGATGGCAGCATGACTTTCATGGTTCGCGTGCAGCCGCGCGCCAGCCGCGATGCCATTGAAGGCGAACGCGAAGGGGCGCTCAAAGTCCGGCTGACCGCGCCCCCGGTGGACGATCGCGCCAACGAATCTTTGCGCCGTCTGCTCGCCGAGCGTTTGAAAGTGCCGCTCGCGGCTGTTAGAATCCTCGGCGGCGAACGCAGCCGCATGAAACGAATTGCAGTAAGCGGCGTCAGCGCGGACCAGGTCCGCGCTCTTTCGTCCGAGTGAAGCAAATGCCAGAAATCAAGGAAATCCAAGCCGAGCTTCGCGCCGCCAAACTGGACGGCTGGCTCTTTTACGATTTTCATCATCGCGATCCCATCGCGCAGCGCGTGCTGGGCCTCGACTCCGCCGGAATGGCCACGCGCCGATGGTTCTATTTGATTCCCGCGAAGGGTTCGCCGCGCAAACTCGTCCACCGCATCGAAGCCGCGGCGCTCGATAGCCTGCCGGGAACGAAGCTGATCTATGCCGAGCGCGGGGAACTCCAGCGTAATTTGAAGCGCCTGGTGGCCGGCACCAAGACTTTGGCCATGCAGTATTCGCCGAAGAATGCGATTCCTTACGTCTCCATGGTGGACGCGGGCACGGTTGAACTGGTCCGCAGCGTCGGCCCCAAAGTCGTCAGCTCCGCCGATCTTGTACAGCGCTTTGAAGCCTGCTGGTCACCCGCACAGCTCCAATCGCATCAGGCCGCGGGCAGTGTGATTGATCGCGTCGTGCAGGCCGCTTTTCAATACGCCGCGCAGCACGTGCGCGAGAAGCGGGCGCTCTCCGAATACGATTTGCAGCAGTGGATCCTCGAGCAGTTTCGTGCCGGCGGCGTCATGAGCGAAGAGCCGCCCATCGTGGCCGTCGGGCCGCATGCCGGCGATCCGCACTACGAACCCAAGTCGCAGGGCTCTTCGCCCATCCGCGAAGGTGACCTTTTGTTGCTGGACATGTGGGGCAAGACGCTCGCCGAGGGCAGCGTCTATTACGACATAACCTGGATGGGCTACCTCGGCGCGAGAGTTCCGGAGAAGTACGCCAAGGTTTTCGGTATCGTGCGCAGCGCTCGCGACGCCGCCATCACTTTCGTGACGAAATCCATCGAGGCGGGACGCTCGATCGAGGGATGGCAGGTGGACCACGCCTGCCGCGAAGTGATCCGCAAGGCGGGTTACGCGAAATACTTTGTTCATCGCACCGGCCACAGCATCGGCACCTCGGTACATGGCAATGGCGCGAATATGGACGGCCTGGAAACGCAGGACGTCCGCCGGATCATCCCGCGCACGTGCTTTTCGATCGAGCCGGGGATCTACACGCCCGAATTCGGCGTGCGCAGCGAGGTCAACATGTACGTCGAGGACCACCGCGCCCGCGTCACCGGCGCGATTCAGACGGAAATTCTGCCGCTTCTGGCCTAGCTGAGGAAAACCGATCATCGTGCCTGAATCTCCCGAGGTCATCAGTCAAACCGAGCCGCATAAACTTTCCGGCGGAGGGAACGCAGCAAAAGCGGTGGTTGTTTCCATCGCTGCCTGGCTGGTGCCCGGCCTGGGTCACCTCTTGCTTCGGAAGTGGGGCCGCGCCTCAATCTTCTTCCTGGGGGTAGCCGCTATGGCCGTCGCGGGACTTCTCCTCCGCGGCAATGTGTTCACCCCGGGGGGCGACGACCCCTTCGGTACTCTCGGTTTTCTTGCCGACGTGGGTTCCGGCATTTTCTATTTCATTTCACGTTCAATCGAGTCCGCCGGTCCGGACGTTTCCCGCGCCGCAGGGGACTACGGCACGCGTTTTTTCGCCACCGCGGGGGTTTTGAATCTTCTCTGCGTGCTGGACGCGCATGAAATCGCGCGAGGAAGGAAAGCGTAGAGCCCAGCCGCTCATGCTCACTCATCTCCAGGCCATGCTGCTGTTTGCCTTGGTGGTTTCCGTCGCCTTCGCGTGTCTCACCAAGCGGACGGTCGCGGATCGCCTCCGATACACACTGTGGGCTTTTCTTGCCTTTGTGGCCGTGGCGGTCGTGGTCGGCTGGATCATGTATCCGGCCTCTCGCTGAAGCACGGCTGGTGCGGCACGGGTTCAACTTCGACATGCTCGCCCAGCCCCCGTTTGACAGTTTTTTTCCGCGGATGCTACAGTGAATTCACCTCGAGCCGAGGTAGCTCAGCTGGTAGAGCAGACGATTCGTAATCGTCAGGTCGACGGTTCAAATCCGCCCCTCGGCTCCATTCTTTTTTTGCTGGAACTCTCTCGCACTTTCACACGTTTCGGTATCCGAGCGAAAGGAGCATCACGATGCTACCCGAACTGGTTTGGGTTGTGCTTCTCGGCATGCTGGCCGGATTGCTCGCGGACAAGCTCTGGAAGGGCAGTGGCTTTGGCCTCCCGGGCGACCTCGTCGTCGGCATCCTCGGCTCACTGTTGGGGAGTTTTATCTTCGACAACATCTCCGGATTGCTCGGCCTCGGCGCCTATGGTTTGATTGGCCGCCTCGTGGTCGCGATTGGTCGCCTCGTGGTCGCGGTGGTGGGAGCGCTCGTCTTGTTGTGGCTGATCCGGCTGATCAAGAAATCCTAGATCGCGCGGCTTTCGCGCCGGGCTGGCTCTGTTCGCGAGGAATTCTGAAGGAGGAGTGTGTCATGACGCATCGTTCGGAAAGATCTAGTCATCATCGCCAGTTGGGCATGTTGTGTCGATCATCGCTGCTGGCCATCACCGCGCTGTTTGCCGCGAGTTTGCTGGCGCAGGGCGGCCCAGGGACTTCGGCCGCCGCGGGAAACCCGGAGGGGCACGACTCCGCCAGCGCACCGATGCACGTGAAGCCGAACTATGATTTGGCCGCGCGCTTTATGCCGGGAAGAATCAACAAGCTGGTCTTTGATACCTCCGTGATGCCGCACTGGTTCGAACTGAGCGACCGCTTCTGGTACAGCTATGAAACCACAGACGGCAAGCAGTATTACATCGTGGACCCGCTGAAAAAGGTCAAGGCGTCACTGTGGGACAACGCGAGAGTTGCAGCGGCTCTCTCCACGCTAACGAACTTTCCCTATGATGCGCAGCACCTGCCGATTCACAACCTCAAACTGGTCGAAAAAGACACGAAGATGCGATTTGAAGTTGAAGTCCGGAAGAATGCCGTCATCCCGGACGAGGTGAAAAAGGAAGAAACCAAGGAAGAAGAGACCAACCAGGAGAACATCGAGAACCAGCAGCAACAGCGCGGCCAGCGAGGACAAGGCCAGCGCGGCCAGCAGGCGGGCGCAGCGGCCGAACCGGCGCCGGAGAACCGCACGCTCTATTTCGAATACGACCTGGCGACAGGAAAAGTCACGCGGCTGGACAAGTTCGAAGCGCCGTCGAAGAAAGCCACTTGGGCAGCGATTTCGCCGGATGAAAAAACCATCGTCTTCGCGCGCGGCTTCAACCTCTACATGATGGATGCGGAGAACTACAAGAAGGCGCAGAAGAAGCCGGACGATTCGAGCATCGTCGAGACGCAACTCGCGACGGACGGCGTGGCGAAGTTCAGTTACGCCCGCGTGCTGCTGCCAGAGGACGAGGAAACGTTGAAGAAGGAAAACAAGGGCGACGCCAACAACAAGGCGGGAATGCGCACGCAGTCCATCACGATCCACTGGTCGAAGGATTCGAAGAAATTCGCGCTGATCCGCGAGGACAACCGCAAGGTGGCCGATCTTTGGGTGATTCACACGCTTTCGAACCCGCGGCCGATCCTGGAAAGCTACAGCTACGCCTTGCCGGGAGAAGACAACGTGCCCATCCCGGACCTGCAAATCTGGGACGTCGCCAGCAAGCAGCGCGTGACCGTCCAGGTGAAGGATTTCTTCGATCCCATGGTTTCCATTTCGGATTCGCCCATCACCAATAAGGAGCGCGAAGAAAACATTGGGGTCGGAGGCGGTGGGATGGGAGCTTTCGGGCCCGTGCGCAGCCCTCGATGGCTTTCCGAGACTTCCGACAAGCTCTATTTCACCAGCATGGCGAGGAATTTCCGCGGCGTGGACGTGCTGGTGGCGGACACCTCGACCGGCGCGGTGAAGACGCTGATTCAGGAGCGTTCGAACGTGTGGCTGGACGTGCGGCCGGTGCGCATCGTCAATAACGGCCAAGAATTGATTTGGTGGTCTGAACGGGACGGTTGGGCGCACTACTACCTTTACGACGCCGACGGCAAGCTGAAGAATTCGATCACGACGGGCGAGTGGATGGCCGACCAGATCGTCTCCATTGACGAGAAGTCGCGCGTTTTGTACTTCACCGGCAATGGCTACGAGGCGTGCGAGGATCCTTACTACGATCACCTCTACCGCGCGAATCTCGACGGAACGGGCCTCAAACTTCTGTCACCGGGAAACTTCAACCACGCGTTTGCGGCGCCGGACTCCGGGAAGTATTTCACGGACACATTTTCGCGGGTGGATACGGCCCCGAAGTCGATGCTGCTGGATACGCAAGGAACCGTGGTGGCAGAACTGGAGACGGCCGATGTGAAACGTCTCCTCGAGGCCGGCTTCAAGTATCCGGAGATGTTCCACGTCAAGGCCGATGACGGAATCACCGACCTCTACGGCGTGATGTATAAGCCGTTCGATTTCGATCCGGCCCGCAAGTATCCGCTCATCGAGTACGTCTATCCCGGGCCGCAAACCGAGAGCGTAACGAAGACATTCCCGGCCCGCAGCGGCACCGAAGCCGCAAATATCGCCCTCGCCCAACTTGGTTTCATCGTGATCGAAGTGGGCGCCCGCGGCGGCAGCCCGCAGCGTGACAAGTGGTACGACAGCTACGGCTACGGCAATCTACGCGACTACGGCCTGGCGGACAAGAAGGCGGCCGCCGAGCAGCTTGCGGTGATCCATCCCTACATTGACATGAACCGCGTGGGGATGTGGGGCCACTCCGGCGGCGGGTTCATGACCGCCGCAGCGATGCTTCAGTATCCGGACTTTTTCAGGGCAGGTTGGTCGGAATCCGGCAACCACGACAACAACGTGTACAACAAGACCTGGAGTGAGAAGTACCACGGCGTGCGCGAAGAGGTGCAGAAGGACGGCACGGAAAAGTTTATTTACAACATTGATCAAAACTCACAGATCGCAAAGAACCTGAAGGGCCATTTGATGCTCACCACGGGCGACATGGACAATAACGTCCACATGGCCAACACCATGCGCCTCGCCGACGCGCTCATCAAGGCCAACAAGCGTTTCGAAATGATCGTGTTCCCCGGCATCCGCCACGCGTACATGCCCATCAGCGACTATGTGATCTGGCGACGGATGGATTTCTTCGCGCACTGGCTGCTCGGCACCTCCGAAACGCAAGCGGATATCATCGAGCTGCAGCGCGAAAAAGAAGCCACGCCCAGCAGGAAGTTTCCCGAGTAGGGTTGCGGACGAAACTTCGGGCCGCCTGGTGCGATGAACGAGCGGTTTACGCGGAGGGCCCGTCCTAAAGGAGAGAGCGAATGGCAAAGTGTCCTTATTGCAAAATGGCCGTCAGCCTGGACAAGACGAAGAGGGAAGCGGCCTCGGTTTCGGAAGAGGTTCACAAGGAAGTTTCGGGGCTGGTGAAAAAAGAAATCATGTACTCCTGCCCACACTGCGACTCCATCCTCGGATTTGGATTCTTCATTGGCGGCCTATTGACCGGGCGACCTTAACTCTCCGGGTTACCGCGGGAAGACTTGCAAAACACAAAGGGGAGGAAGCTTTTGGCTTCCTCCCCTCTGCGCCGAGGTATGGGGTGAGGTGAGAGACAACTACTGGAGAGGTGTGCTCGTTACGGTTGCCGGCGCGTTAGGGTCGAAGCGGATCACACCGGACTGATCCGTGAAAAACCCGCGCAAGCCAGTTTGGTTGATCGTGATCGGGTCAGCGTTGATCGTATACGTTGCGTGTTTTCCCGATGGGTCGGGCAAGAACGCAAACTTATAACCGCTCTTCAGGCCGGCCGCCAAAACCTGGTCAATCAGGTCCGCCGCGGTGCTGGACGGGAGAACACCGACGCCCGGCGAGTTCAGGTCCGCCATGGCGTTGGGATACTGGCCGTAGGTGGAGTTGAACGTGATGCAGGCCGTGTTCAGAGTTCTGAGTGAACTGACCGCGGAAGCTTCGTTCGCCGCGATGCGCGAGCGGAGGAGGTTGGGGATGGCGATCGCCGCGATAATCAAAATAATCGCCACGACGATCAGCAGTTCGATTAGGGAGAAACCCTTCTGTGTCTTACGCATTCTGGTTCCTTCTCTCTCTTGGGTGGTGCAAGATTTTCGTGCTCGGGAACTTCGAATCTCACTGTGAGTGAGGCACCTGGATGGCCAATGCTCGTCTGTTCTTTTACTCGGGCAAAATGGGCTGCACCATGCAGAGGACAAGCGGGTTGCGGATAGAGAGGCGGAATGAAACAGCGCCTGGTCCAGGCCATAAGCTCGCATCACCTGGGATAGTGACATTTTGCATCACTCGAAAGGCCACATTGTGGCAGGCCGGAATTCGGAGATTCGAGCCGCCTCCAGACGTGCAGCCCCGACCCATTAGGAAATCAAAGTGAGCCGGATGGGAGCGAAAAATGGAGG
>JBGQGH010000070.1:0-16358 GCA_041497315.1 Terriglobia bacterium
ACAGCACCAGAGTCGCGGGCACTACCCAGTAGAGCGCCAGGCTGGAAATCGCCGCTTCGAGGAGGAAGGACGGCCGCCACTTTAAGTTCAACCATTTGACGTGGCGGCGCACCGGCCACCTTGCAAACCAGGGCACGCAGGCATCGAGCCGTTCCCCGTCGGGGAAAATGGCGGGTAACGCGGCGATGCCTTCCCAGAGGCGCTGCAGGTACAGATGGAGATAGACGTAGAGACACAGAATGAGAACAGGACAAAAGAGGTAGAAAGATACCAGCGGCAGGACGTTGCGCATTCCCGGCAAGGGCAAGGTGGCGGCGTCGGTCAGCAGCCGCGCATCCTGCGTGGTGGCGATTCTCAGCCACACCAACGCATTGAGCGCCAGCATGGAGAGCGCCAGCCAGCCCGCGCGCTGGCCAACTTTCCCGACCTGCTTCATGGCCTCGGAGAGTGAGAGGGACGCGGGAAGCGTCGCGCCAAAGAGATTGGCGCCCGCGAGCTGTCCGGAGAGAAGACCGGTCGCGCCTTCCAGCGTCGCGCCCTGGAGATCCGTCTCCTGAAGATTGCTCCCCAACAAATTTGCGTCGCGGAGGTCGGCCTCGAGAAGGCTTGCGCCTTGGAAATTCGCGAGGAGGAGATCCGCCCCTCTCAGATTCACTCGATTGAGAACAGCTTCGCGAAGGTTGGCGTCGGTGAGGTCGGCGCCCTCCAGGCGAGCGCGAGTCAGGTCCGCTTGCCGGCCTGCCTCGCCATTGAATTCCAGCCACGCCGTATGTTGCTGCAGGACCTCGCGCAGGTCCGTCTCCGGCGCAGGGGTCGCGGGCTGATCCGCGGGAGGCGAGGCAAGTGCTTGCACGATGGCCAGTTCTGTCATTTGCGCTCCCCTGGGCGCGGTTTGGTTAGGAGAATCCCCGGCAACGAACGGCATCACTTCAGATGAAAACAGGGCACAGTAATGGGCGTCCAATATGTTCCCGCGAGAACCGGTGTTGCGTCACCTGACCAAAGGCACAGAAAGCGGACAGGATGTATTCACACGGTGGCTGGCATTTACAGCGAGGATGTGCGTTTGGGCAAAAAGTATTTTGCTTTTCGGGCGGAATGGAGTCAGCATAAAGCCGAGTCGTTTTAGCATGGGCCAGGACCAGAGGAAAAGATCACCCTCTGCGGCCCGCAACCCCCCAGCCCCGATTTTGAAATAATTGGAGTCAACTGCCGGGTTCTGCGTCCCGGCCGGCCGGAATGCGTTCCGCATGATCCCGCTCTGGAATGCCAAGAGGCCCTCGGCGGAGTGAGTCACGGAGTGCGAGCTAGGATTCTAAGGGAGATTCCTTGGAGGCTGAAATGACGGGGAGCGAAATGCTAGAACATCGGACGGAGTACGAAGGCCAAACCGTCGCTGAGGGGCTTGTCCTTGGCAAATACCTGGGAGGCTCCGAGCGCGGCGGTGTATTCCTGACGGAGTTGGCCGGGCCAGAGCCGCGACGCGCCGCGGTCAAAATTATTCCGGCGGAGGAAGTGGACGCGGAGGTGCAAATCTCCCGATGGAACGCAGCCGCGCAACTGTCGCATCCCCACCTCATGCGCATCTTTAAGGCGGGGCGCTGTGAACTGAGCGGCAGGGAGCATTGTTACGCGGTGATGGAGTTCGCCGAGGAGGATCTCTCGCAAATCCTTCCGCAGCGGGCACTGACGCCGGCCGAGGCTCGCGACATGCTCAAACCGGTGCTGAGCGCCCTGGCATTCCTTCACGCCAGAGGCTTCGTTCACGGACACATCAAACCTTCCAACATCATGGCAGTCGAAGACCAAGTAAAGATCTCGAGCGACGGACTGTTTTCGGCCGGCGAGAGGCGCCGAGATCTGATGCGGCCGGACATTTACAACGCGCCGGAAATTGCAAACGGAGAGATCTCACCCGCGGCTGACGTCTGGTCACTGGGCGTGACGCTGGTCGAGATTCTCACGCAGCGATTGCCGCTCCTGGACGGAACGGAAGGGGGAGATCCGGTTTTGCCGGAAGGCATGGCGTCTCCATTCCTGGAGATTGCGCGGCACTGCTTGCGGCGTGACCCCCGGCGCCGCTGGACGATTGCCGAGATCGCAGCGCGGCTGGATGCGCCCGTTTCTACGCCGCGGAGGCAGGTGGAGCCTCCGCCAAAACAGGCGGGCACGAAGCGGCGCTACGTCGTTCCAGCGGCGATCGTGGCCGCGGTGGTGTTGGCCGTGCTGGGCGTGCCCAGGCTGATCAATCATCCGGCGGAGGTCGCGGCTCCCTCGACTGCTCCGCAGCCGTCCAATGAACACCCAAGCACACCGCAAAAACTATTGAGCGCGCCTACGAATGTGCCGGCTCGAAAAAGCGCCGGAGAAAAACAAAAATCGGATGGTGGAAAGCAACAATCCAGCCCCGTATCCGCGGCGGCGGAACTGAGAGTGCCCGCGGGGAAAGTTGTTCGCGGGGAAGTCCTCCGGCAAGTGATGCCCAGCGTGTCACAGCAGGCAAGAGACACGATTCGCGGCACAGTAAGAGTCGCGGTGCGCGTCTCGATCGATCCTTCCGGCAATCTGGTGGGAGCGGCGCTCGATTCTCCCGGGCCGAGCCGATACTTTGCGAACCTGGCAGTGGAGGCAGCGCGCCAGTGGGAATTCGCGCCCGCGAAAGTGGATGGCCGTTCGGTGGCGAGTGAATGGATCCTGCGATTTGAGTTCGACAACCAACAGACGAAAGCATATCCCACACAAGTCAAACCCTGATCGCAGCGAATCTCAAGATTATTTTGGCAGCCGCGAATAGGGGAAGTCGGCGGCTTGGGTCTGCCAGTACGTTCCAGGTTTCGCGGCGTGGCGTGGCATCGTGTAGGATGTGCCGCGGCGAATTCTCAAGGCGAGCCGAATGTCTCCGCGCAAAACAGGCGAGAAAAAACACCGCATCCGGCGATTGCGGCGGGCGGAATTGCCGGCGGACACGGTAGCGTTGGCGCGGTATCTCATTGGGAAGACGATTGTCGTCGAGGATTCGGGCGGAAGCTGGGGCAAGAACGGCAATAAATCCAGGATGAGTGCGCGGATCGTCGAGACCGAGGCTTACCCGATCGGCGACGCGGCCGGACATGCGTTTCGCGGGCTGACGCCGGGGAATCGTTCGCTATTTCTCGAGCGCGGACACGCCTACGTTTACTTCACCTACGGCTCGTCGTTCATGCTCAATGTGTCGAGCGAAAAATTGGGAGTGGGCGCGGGCGTCCTGGTGCGCGCGGTTGAGCCGCTCGAGGGAGTCGCGCGGATGAAGCGAAACCGCGGCACGCGAATTCTACACGACCTGACGCGCGGCCCCGGGCGTCTCGCCGCCGCGTTCAAAATTGACAGGCGCTACGATGGGCGCGATTTGTGCGCCGCGGGGCCGATTTGGCTGGGGAGCGCCGTGCGGCCCGCCGGAAAAATCGGCGTAAGCGTGCGCATCGGGATCAACCGCGAGACGCACCGCCCGTGGCGGTTCTACGAGCGCGGGAATCCGTTTGTGAGCGGGCCGAGGTGGATGAGTTCGTGAAGGAGAGAGGTCGGAGTTAGGATGTAGGAAGTAAGAGAGATTCCTCAGGCCGCAAACATCGCGGACCTTCGGAATGACAACATGCGAGCCTCGACCGGTTTATGATGGGAGAATGATGGCGAACGTGAATCTTCAAACGGCCGTGCTGGGCGGCGGGTGCTTCTGGTGCCTGGAAGCGGTGTTCGACCGGATGCGCGGCGTGAAGTCAGTCGAGTCCGGCTACATGGGCGGGAAGATTGACAACCCCACGTACCGGCAAGTGTGCGGCGGCGATACCGGGCACGTGGAAGTCGTGCGCATCGCGTTTGACCCGCGAGAAGTGACATTCGGGGAAGTGCTGGACGTATTTTTCGCGATCCACGATCCGACCACGCTGAACCGCCAGGGAAACGACGTGGGGACGCAGTACCGCTCAGTGATTTTCTACAACTCGGAGGAGCAGCGGCGCGAAGCGGAGGCGGCCATCGCCAAACTGAATGCGGAGCGCGTGTGGCCCGCACCGGTGGTGACGGCGGTCGAGCCGGCGGGCAAATTCTTCGTCGCCGAAGACTATCACCAGGAATATTTCGCGAACAATTCCTACCAGCCGTACTGCCAGATGATCATCGCTCCAAAGCTGCAGAAATTCGCGAAGAAGTTCACCGCGAAGATGAAGGCCTGAAGACTGTCAGGCCATCGCTCGACGCCGCACGCGCCGACAATCAGAAAATGTGGCCAATTTGGAAATACCACTTGCGATGGCCGGTATCACCCACGCTGCCGCCGAAAAACGCCGGCCCGAGAATCGTCTCCACAAGAATCCCCGAAGCGAAATCGTTCGGAAAACGTGAAGCGTTCGATACGCCATAAACTTTGCCTCCTTCAAACGCCGCGGTGAGGTACACAGCTCTGCCTACGAGCGGAGAGAGCCGGAAAAGTTCGTGCAGGTATCCTCCGCGGAAAATGAAGTACTGATTCGTTCGCAGCTCGTTCGAGCCGTAGGCGGAAAGCCGTTCGGGGCCGCCCAGGATAAACTGCGGGAGTCCCGTGCCGCCGCGGCCGAACGTTGTGCCGCCCGACGCTGTGAAAAAAACGCTGCCGTGGCCGAACACGCGCTGGTACGCGCCGAAATGTGTTTCGGCGAGCGGAAACGAGCGCGTGGCGCCGGGAAAGGCGTCAAACCAGCGGAAAGCGATGTCCCAGGCGACGCCCTGGCGCGGAACGATGGGATCGTCCACGCGATCGAGGCGAAAGCGCACCGACGCGGCGGCATAACGCCCGCGAACGCTGGGCAGAGCTGCGGCGCCGATGCGCAGAGCGTCGCGCAGCGCGCCGATCTCGTACCCGAAGCGCAGCTCGCTCGAGCGGTTGATGCTGTAGCCGAAATCCACGCCCGCGGAGCCGCGATACACGCGGTAGCCCGACACAATGGAATTGCGCGAATAGAGATTCAGCGGCTTGCTGCTGATTTCCGCGCGCGGCGCAAAGAACCAGCGGCTCTGCGGCGTAAAGGGATGGAAATATTCGCTTGCGGCGCGATAGGTTGAGCCGGCGGCGAGGTCCACGCGCAAATCGGAATGCAAACTGCCGAGGTCGAGGAATGTGATTCCCGCGCCGAGTGAAAACTGAACCTCATCGGGCTGCGAGCCATCGAGGACAAAGCCGGCGCGGATGCGTTTCACGTGGCTGCCCGGCTCCTGCGTCTTCACGGCGAGCGTATCCGGCACGGGCGTGCGCTGCATGCGGTAATCCATGCGCGTGAAGCGGCCGTCACTGTTCAGCTCGGTCAGCGCGCGCTGGAGTTTTTCCTGATCGAGCGGCTGGCCGGTCAGGTGCAGCGCGTTTAAACGGTCTTCGATTTCCTGCTTGGGGTCCGGCGCGGCGCCTTCCGCGACGATTTTCTGCGGCGGCGGCGGGGATTTGATGATCCGCGATTTGCGTTGCGCAAGATACTCCTCCCACTCGGTGTCGTCCAGGCGGTACTTCGTCAGCTCCACGGCCATATCCTCGACGGCCTTCTTGCCGAGCTTCATGATTTCGTGGCGCTGATCGTAGGAGCTGGAGGTAAAGCCCGCGAGGTTGACGTTGATCACGACGTTTGCTCTCTTCATCCCTTCGCGCTCGTTGGTGCGAATCACCGCTTCAATCGTGCCTTGCAGCACGTCCACGATGGACTGCACGTCTTCCGGGGTCGGCGTCGCTTTTTGCAGGTGCACGGCGATGATGATGTCCGCGCCCATTTCCTTCACCACGTCGGTGGGGAGGTTGTCCACCAGTCCGCCGTCCACATAGACATTTTGGCCGATGCGGACGGGGGAGAACACGCCGGGGATCGACATCGAAGCACGCATGGCTTCGGAGAGCGAGCCGCGATCGAAAACTTTCTTTTCGCCGTTCACGAGTTCGGTGGCCACGCAGCGGAAGGGCGTCGGCAATTGATCGAAGCTGTCGAGGTAGGAGTACGGCAGAGCGGCCTCGGAGAGGACGTAATTGATGTTTTGGCCGGTGGTCAGCCCGGCGGGGAGGTGCAGACCGATGCGCACGCCAAATTGCAGTGAATTCAGATATGCGCGCTGCTCTTCCTTGCGGCGGAAAGAAAGATCCGGAAAATGATTCTCGCCGGAGATGAGATCTTCCGCGCTGAGGCGGATGACTTCGGCGTTGATCGCGCGCGGGGATTTGCCGGTGGCGTACATGCCGCCGACCAACGCGCCCATGCTGGTGCCGGCGATATAGTCCACGGGGATGTGATGGTCATCCAGCCACTGGAGGACGGCGATGTGCGCGAGGCCAAGCGCGCCGCCGCCTTCGAGCGCCAGCCCGATCCTCGGGCGCGGTTTTTTCGCCGGCGGCGTTTGCTGCGCGGAAGCGCTGCTGACGCAGAACAGAGCGGCGGCGAGCGCAAGCGCGATGACGCGAACTCTCATACTGTCCTCCGGTAAGGCAATTCCTGAGCGCGCAGAACCAATCATCTTACTCCACGCGCGGATTACACAGGAGAGACGCTTCGGCAGACGTAACGTGAAATCGAAGGGCGGCGCGCGGCTTGAATCCGCGCTGTGAGGAAAACCGGGCTGGGGATGAGCGATATGCGTGCGGGCGTGGCGCGCTTCCTTGCGACGCAGCCAGAAGAGGCGGAAGCGGTCCATATAGAGATAGACGACCGGCGTGGTGAAGAGCGTGAGCGCCTGGCTGACAATCAATCCCCCGACGATGCTGATGCCGAGCGGCTGGCGGAGCTCAGCTCCGGTGCCGCCGCCAATGGCGAGAGGCAAACCGGCGAGCATGGCAGCGATGGAAGTCATCATGATGGGGCGAAAACGGAGTTCACAGGCCCGGTAAATGGCGTCCTCGGGTGCTCTGCCTTCGCGGCGCTGAGAGTCGAGCGCGAAGTCAATCATCATGATGGCGTTTTTGACGACGATGCCGATCAGGAGGATGACGCCGATGAGGGCGATCACGCTCAAGTCAAAGTGGAAGAGAAGCAACGCAAGAATTGCGCCCACACCGGCCGATGGCAATGTGGATAAAATCGTGATGGGGTGGATGAGACTCTCGTAGAGCACGCCCAGGACGATGTACACGGTAATGAGGGCGGCCAGAATCAGCCAGGGTTCGTTCTTGAGAGAAGCTTGGAAGGCCTGCGCGGTGCCGGCGAACTTTGCATGGATGCTGGCGGGCAAGCCCATCTGGCGCACGGCGTTTTCTATCGCGGTGACAGCCTGGCCAAGCGCGACGCCGTCCGCGAGGTTGAATGAAATGGTGACGGCGGGGAAAAAGCTCTGGTGGCTGACGGCGAGCGCCGTGGTGCGCGGCTCGTAATGGGTGAACGAACTGAGCGGAACCTGCGCGCCAGTGGACGAGCGCACGTAAATATTTTTGAGCGCGTCGGGATTCTGCTGGAAGCGCGGCTCGACTTCGAGCACGACGTGATATTGGTTGAGCTGCGTGAAAATATTGGAGACCTGGCGCTGGCCAAAGGCGTCGTAGAGCGTGTTGTCAATGTCCGCGGGAGCGATGCCGAGTCGCGAAGCGGTGTCGCGATCAATCACCAGCGCGGCCTGCAGCCCGCGGTCCTGCTGATCGCTGGAAATGTCGTGCAATTCGGACATGCTTCGCATCTTGTCCGCTACGCGCGGCGCCCACTGCATCAACTCCTCGAGGTTTTCTCCCTGCAAGGTGAATTGATACGTTGAGCTGCTCATGCGGCCGCCGACCGAGACGTCCTGCACCGGGCGGAGAAAGAGCGTAGCGCCGCTTACGACGGAAAGTTTGCGCCGCAGGCGGTTGATCACCGATTCCAGCGTTTCCTTGCGTACCTTCATCGGCCGGACCTGGATGAACATGTTCGCGGAGTTTCCGGCGCCGCGGCCGCCGAAGAAGCTGCCCGTGCTTTCAACCGCGGGGTCGGCCATCACAATGTCTGAAAACTGGCGAAGCTTTTGCTGCATGGCGGCGAAAGAGATGTCCTGCGAAGCGATGATGCTGCCGGAGATGCGCCCGGTGTCCTGTTGAGGGAAAAACCCCTTGGGCACGATGATGAAGAGATAGACGTTCAGGCAGATAGTCAGCAGTGTGACCGTGAGCATGACCGGCTGATGGCGCAATACCCAGCGCAAGCCAGCGCGGTAGACATTGAGGCCGTGCTCGAAAGTATTCTCGCTGAAGCGGTAGAGGCGGCCGTGCGAACGTTCCTTTTGCGAGCGGAGGAAGCGCGCGCACATCATCGGCGTGGCCGTCAGCGAAACGGCCAGCGAAACCGCGATGGCCACGCTGAGCGTGACGGCAAATTCGCGGAACAGCCTCCCGACGATTCCACCCATCAGCAGGATAGGAATAAACACAGCGATGAGCGACATGCTCATCGAAAGGACGGTCGGGCCGATTTCCTTGGAGCCTTTGAGCGCGGCCTGCAATGGTTTTTCGCCGGCTTCGAGGTAGCGCGTGATGTTTTCGATGACCACGATGGCGTCGTCCACGACAAATCCGGTGGCAATGGCCAGGGCCATCAGCGAAAGATTGTCAATGCTATAGCCTAGCAAGTACATCGCGCCGAATGTGCCGACGAGCGAAAGCGGCAGCGCCACGCTTGGAATCACCGTGGCCCAGACGTTACGCAAGAAAATGAAAATTACCATGATGACCATGGCGACGGTAAGCAACAGCGTGAATTCAATGTCGTGCACGGAAGCGCGAATCGTGCCGGTGCGGTCCGAAATCACGGTTAGATTGATCGCTGGAGGGATGGATGCTTTCAGTTCTGGCATCAGGGCGTATATGCGGTCCACTGTGCCGATGATGTTCGCGCCCGGCTGGCGGAACGCGATAACCAGGACCGAGCGCTTGCCGTTGGCCAGGCCTCCGGCGCGGGTATCTTCGACGGAGTCCTGCACGTCGGCGATGTCACTCAGTCGGACTGGCGCGCCGTTGCGGTAAGCGACGATGAGCGGGCGATACTGGTTCGCGCGGAAGAGCTGATCGGTCGCCGTGCTCGTCCAGCGCACCTGGTCATTGGCCAGCTCGCCTTTGGGCACGTTGGCGTTCGCAGCGGCCAGCGCGGCGCGGACGTCTTCGAGGCCGATGCCGTAATGCGCGAGGGTGAGCGGGTTGGCATCCACGCGCACGGCGGGTTTCGCGCCGCCGCCGCAGTTCACCTGGCCCACGCCTTCCACCTGAGAAAGTTTCTGCGCGATGATCGAATCGCAATAATCGTAGACGCGCGAGAGCGGCAGAGTCTCGGAGTTCGCGCCGAGGAGCAGAATGGGAGCGTCGGCAGGATTGCTCTTGCGATAGTTCGGGTTGCTGGGCAAGTTGGCGGGGAGCTGTCCGCGTGCGGCGTTGATGGCGGCCTGGACGTCGCGCGCCGCGGCGTCAATGTTGCGATTGAGATCGAACTGTAGAGTGATCGAGGTGGAGCCGAGCTGGCTGGTCGAAGTCATCTCCGTAACGCCGGCGATGCGGCCGAACGAGCGTTCGAGGGGCGTGGCCACAGCGGAGGCCATCGTCTCCGGACTTGCGCCCGGCAATCCAGCGTTCACCGAAATCGTGGGGAACTCGACCTGCGGCAGCGGAGCCACGGGCAAAAACTGGTAGGCGACAGCGCCGGAAATCAAGATCGCGGCGCTCAAGAGCGAGGTGGCGATGGGGCGCTTGATGAATGGCGCGGAGATATTCATGACTGCTAGTCCGCCGAGGCGTCTGCTTCCACGGGATTGCTGACGCGATACCGCCCGAAGCGCCGCGCCATGCGATCGAACGCGAGATAAACCACCGGCGTGGTGAAGAGCGTGAGCACCTGGCTCAGGATCAGCCCGCCGACGATGCTGATGCCGAGCGGGCGGCGCAGTTCGGCGCCGGTGCCTCCGCCGAGTGCAAGCGGCAGGCCGCCAAGAAGCGCGGCAAACGTCGTCATCATGATGGGACGGAAGCGCAGCAAACAGGCCTGGTAGATGGCTTCTTCGGGGCTCTTGCCTTCCTTGCGCTCGGCCTCGAGCGCGAAGTCAATCATCATGATGGCGTTTTTCTTGACGATGCCGATGAGAAGGATGATGCCGATCAGCGCGATCACACCCAAGTCGGTGCGGCAAATCTGCAGCGCGAGAATCGCGCCGACGCCGGCGGAGGGAAGCGTGGAAAGAATTGTGATGGGGTGGATGTAACTCTCATAGAGAACGCCCAGGACGATGTACACGGTCAGCACGGCGGCGAGAATCAACCACGGCTCGTTGGCGAGAGAAGCCTGAAAGGCCTGCGCGGTTCCCTGAAAGCTGGCATGGATGCTGGCGGGCAGACCGATGTCATGCTCGGCGGCCTGGATGTACTTCACCGCGTCGCCGAGGGATTCGCCGGGCGCGAGGTTGAAGGAAAGCGTGACGGCAGGGAACTGGCCTTGGTGATTGATGGCCAGCGGCGTCGCGCGCGGCTCGTAGTGCGTGAATGAGCTGAGCGGCACCTGCGCGCCGGTGGCGGAGCGCACATAGAGGGATTTGAGGGCGTCGGGATCCTGCTGGAAACGCGGCGCGACTTCGAGAATCACGTGGTACTGATTGAGCTGCGTGAAAATGGTGGAGACTTGACGCTGGCCGAACGCGTCGTAGAGCGTGTCATCGAGCGCCTGCGGTGTGATCCCAAGGCGCGAAGCGGTGTCGCGGTCAATGGTCAGAGCAGCTTCGAGGCCGAGTTCCTGCTGGTCGCTGGCGACGTCGCGCAACTGAGGCAGCGACCTCAGCTTCTCCACAATTCGCGGAGACCATTCGGCGAGTTCCTTAGGATCGGCATCCTCGAGCGAGTATTGAAATTGCGTGCGGGTCACGCGGTCTTCGACGGTCAAGTCCTGCACCGGCTGCATATAGAGCGTGATTCCTTGGACGGCAGCGACCTGCGGCTGCAAGCGGCGAATGATTTCGGAGGCGTCGGCGGCGCGCTCGTCGCGCGGCTTCAGGTTGATCTGCATGCGCCCGCTATTCGGAGTGACGTTGATGCCGTCCACGCCGATGAATGACGAAAGGCTGACAATGTCTGGGTCTTTCAAGATGACGTGCGCGAGGGCCTGCTGTCTCTGTGCCATGGCAGGGAAGGAGGTGGCGGCCGGAGCTTCGGAGACGCCGAGAATCACGCCGGTGTCCTGCACGGGGAAAAAGCCCTTGGGCACGATGACGTAGAGAACGAGGGTGAGGGCGAGCGTGCCGACCGTGACGATCAGCGTGGCGGTCTGGTGGCGCAGGACGAATTGCACCACGGTGCCGTACGTTTCGATGGTGTGCTCGAAGACGCGCTCCGACCAGCGAAAGACGCGGCCCTGCTGCGACTCCGGTTTGTGTCGCAGGAGGCGCGCGCACATCATCGGTGTGAGGGTCAGCGAAACGACGGCGGAGACCAGAATCGTGACCGCAAGTGTGACGGCGAACTCGCGGAAGAGCCGTCCGACGATGTCGCCCATGAAGAGCAGTGGAATCAGCACGGCAATCAGGGAGACGGTCAGCGACACGATGGTGAAACCAATCTGCTCCGAGCCTTTGAGCGCAGCTTGCAGCGGCGATTCGCCCTGCTCGATATAGCGCGCGATGTTTTCGATCATCACGATGGCGTCGTCCACGACGAAGCCGGTGGAAATGGTGAGCGCCATGAGCGAGAGGTTGTCCAGGCTGTAGCCGAGCAGGTACATCACGCCGAACGTGCCCACGAGCGAGAGCGGCACGGCAATGCTCGGGATCACCGTGGCGGAAAGATTGCGCAGGAAAAGGAAGATCACCATCACGACGAGGGCGACGGTCAGCAGCAACTCAAATTGAACATCGGCGACGGAGGCGCGAATCGTGGTGGTGCGATCGGTGAGGACGGCGACCTTGACCGCGGATGGCAGCGAAGCTTTGAGCTGAGGCAGCAGCGCGTGGATGCGGTCCACCACGTTGATGATGTTCGCGCCGGGCTGCCGCTGGATATTGAGCACAACGGCGGGCGATTCATTCTCCCACGCGGCCTGTTTCACGTTCTCAGCGCTGTCCACCACGTCGGCCACGTCGGAGAGACGCACGGGCGCGCCGTTGCGGTAGGCGACAATCACGGATTTGTAGGCTTCGCTCGAAAAGAGCTGGTCGTTCGCGCCGATGGTATAGGCTTGCCGCGGGCCGTCGAGATTTCCCTTGGCCTGGTTCACATTCGCGCGCGCGAGCGCCGTGCGCAAATCCTCGAGACTCATGTCATAGGAAGCGAGCGCGGTCGGATTGGCCTGCACGCGCACGGCGGGTTTCTGTCCGCCGCTGATGGTTACGAGGCCAACGCCGGAGAGCTGCGAAATCTTTTGCGCCAGGATGGTGTCGGCGAGGTCCTCGACTTTGGAAAGCGGCAACGTGTCCGACGAAAGCGCGAGGGTGAGAACGGGCGTATCGGCGGGGTTCGTCTTGCTGTAAATCGGCGGATTCGGCAGATCGCGCGGGAGAAATGTGCCGCCGCTATTGATGGCGGCCTGCACCTGCTGCTCGGCCACGTCAATGTTCAGTTCGAGCGTGAATTGAAGCGTGATGACGGAAACGCCGAAGGAACTCGTCGAGGTCATCTGGTTGAGGCCGGGGATTTGGCCGAACTGGCGCTCGAGGGGAGTGGTGACGGACGAAGTCATCACGTCGGGGCTGGCACCGGGATAAAACGTAAGCACCTGGATGGTCGGGTAGTCCACCTGCGGGAGCGCGGAGAAGGGGAGTTGGCGATAGGCGACGAAGCCGACGAGCAAAACGCCCGCCATCAGCAGCGACGTCGCGACGGGCCGCAGGATGAACGGCTTGGACGGGTTCATGGCGAGCGGGGTTGGCCGGCTTTGGACGGCGGTTGGCCGTTATCGCCGGCGGATCGGAATTCGACTTTGGCGTCCTTCTGCAACTTGTCCTGGCCGTCGATGACGATCTGCTCGCCGGGCGCGAGGCCGCTCTTGAGAACAGTTTCGTTGCCCTCGGTAAAATCCACCTGGACGTTGCGCGCGTCGGCGCGGCGATCGCTGGTGACGACGTAAACGTAAGTGCTGCCCTGCGCGCCGCGCTGGATCGCGGGGGAGGGAACCACGATGGCGTCCTTGCGCACGCTCAGGAGAAGGCGCACGTTGACGAACTGGTTGGGCCAGAGAGTTAGATCGGCATTCTCGAACTGCGCCTTCAGGCGCACGGTGCCAGTGGTCTGATCAATCTGGTTATCAATGGTGAGCAGGCGGCCGTCGGAAAGCTTGGTCTTGTCGTCGCGGCTGAAAGCTTCGACGCGCAATTGGCCGCCGCGCATCTGCTTCACCACGTCGGGCAGGCTGTCTTCCGGCACGGTGAAAATCACGGCGATGGGCTGCACCTGAGTGATGACCACGAGCCCGTTCGGGTCGGCGGCGCGGATCATGTTGCCCTGGTCCACCAGGCGCAGACCGATTCGGCCGGAAATGGGCGCGGTGATGTGGCAGTAGCTGATTTGGAGTTTCTGGTTGTCAATCTGCGCCCGGTCCGATTGCAGTGTGCCCTGATATTGGGCGACCAAAGCCGCCTGCGCATCGAGCTGCTGCTTGGGAATGATTCCTTCCTTGTAGAGCTTTTCGAAGCGCTCGAGGTCGAGCTTGGCCACGTTCAATTGCGCCGTGTCCTTGGCGAGCTGGCCTTCAGCCTGGTCCAGCGCCACCTGGTACGGTCGCGGATCGATCTGCGCGAGCAATTCGCCGGCGCGGACGAACTGCCCTTCGGTGAACGCAACCTGGATGAGTTGGCCGTCCACGCGGCTCTTCACCGTGACGGTGTTGAACGGCGTCACGGAGCCCAGGCCGCGCAGGTAGAGGGGCATGTCTTTCTTCTCGACGGGAGCGACGGAAACCATCACGCCGCGTGCTTGCGCCGGGTTTGGCTTTGCCGCGGACTGCGCTTGGGCCGCGCTGCGCAGGCGGTAGGCGCCGATTCCTCCGCCGACGATCAGGACAAGCAGCAGCAGCCAGATCCAACTGCGGCGGCGCGGCGCGGGAGGCTCGGGCAAAGGCTTGACGGCGAATGAATTGTTGGATTCAGCGGGATCAGAGATGCGATGAGTGGCCATCAGTCAACTCGATTAGTGCGAAAGAAAAGATTGAATCATTATTTAGACGTGGCGCGCAAGCGGCCGGGTACATGAATGTTGGCGGCGGCCTTTGACACGGCGGGGGAGAAGCGCTAAAGTAAGTGCCCACTTACATGGCTTCCAATGGTCATCGCGTCTCGGGCCCCGACCGGCGCAGGCAGATTCTGGAGGTCTCTGCCAAGCTCTTTGCGCGGCGCGGATTCCGCGGCACCACTACGCGGCAGATCGCCGAACGCGCGCACGTGAACGAGGCCATCCTCTTCCGCCATTTCCCACGCAAAGAGGACCTCTACTGGGCCATCCTGGACGGGAAAAACCGCGTCGCGGCGCGCCGCAAAGAGCTGGAAGAACTGTTCGAGACCGGCGAAAACGAGCAGGAGATCTTCGCAGCGATTGCGGAGGGCATTCTCCGCCGGAATACGGCGGACTCTTCGCTGAGCCGGTTGCTCCTGTTCAGCGCGCTGGAGGATCACCGCCTTTCCCGGCGATTTTTTCAGACGCACGTGGAGCGGTACTACGACGTCCTGGCCCGGCACATCCGCGAAAAAATACGCGCGGGGACATTTCGTCCTGTGGACCCGCTGCTGGCCGCGCGCGGCTTCATCGGCATGGTGGCTTACCATTTTCAGATTCAGGAACTCTTCGGCGACCGCCGGTACACCGCAGGGGATCTCCGGCGCGTGTGCCGGACGCTGGCGGGGATTTGGGTGGAAGGGATGCGCGAACGCGGACATCGCGCAGTGCATGCGAGGAACGGCCGCGCGGCCGCCCGCGTCAAAAGACAAAAGATCGAACGGGCAGCGGCGCGAATCGGTCTGGCCGGTAACGTCGGAAGCCGTCGAGCATCTTAACGAGAGGCGCGGCGAAAGCCGAGGAACAGGAAACCATGAACTGCAAATCATCGAATTCGATTTTTCGTACAAGGAAAAGCCTGGCCTGCCTCCTCGCCGCGCTGGCGGCCGTGCTCGGCGCCAACGGCTGCGCCAAGCAGCAAGCCGCGCAGGGGCCACCGCCTCCCATCCCGATCAAAGTGGGGACCGCGGAGTTAAAGACGGTGCCGGTCGAGGTCCGCGCCATCGGCCACATCGAGGCGTTTTCAACTGTTTCGATCAAGCCGCAGGTTTCCGGCGAACTCATCGGCGTGCACTTCGAGGAAGGGCAGGACGTCCACCGCGGGGATGTGCTGTTTGATATTGACCGCCGTCCGTTCGAGGTAGCGCTGCAGCAGGCCACTGCAAACGTGGCGCGCGACAAAGCTTCGGCAGATAACTCCCGCGCGCAGGAAGCGCGCTACTCGCGTCTGCTGCAGGAAGGGGTCGTCTCGAAAGAGCAGGCGGATCAATTCCGCACCGCGGCCGAAACCGCGGAAGCGCAGGTCAAGGCGGATCAGGCCATGATCGATCAGGTCAAACTGGAGCTGGATTATTGCACGATCCGTTCGCCGATGAACGGCCGCACGGGAACGCTAATGGTTCACAGAGGCAATCTGGTGAAGGGCAACGACGTGCCGATCCTTGTAGTCATCAACCAGATTAGCCCCATCTACGTGAATTTCGCCGTGCCGGAACAATTTCTCGCGGACATCAAGAAGTACCGGAGCCAGGGCGCGTTGTCGGTGGCGGCGGCCGTGCCCGACGGCGGTCCGCAGGAAAAAGGCGCGATGAGCTTCGTGGACAATGCTGTGGACCGAAGCACGGGCACAATCACAATCAAAGCCACGTTTGCGAACCAGGGGCGGCGTCTATGGCCCGGACAATTCGTGGACGTCGTACTCACGCTGACGCAACGGCCGAACGTGGTGGTGGTGCCGACGGTCGCGGTGCAAACCAGCCAGAACGGCCAGTATGTTTTCATCGTCAAACAGAACAACACAGTGGAAGAACGCAAAGTGACTACCGGCGCGGCCTATCAGAGCAGCACGGTGATAGAGCAAGGCGTGGCCGCGGGCGAATCGGTGGTCACCGACGGGCAGCTCCGCCTGGTAACTGGCGCGAAAGTCCAAATCAAGTCCGGGAGCGATACCGGCGTAACCTCCGCTCCGGGTAAAAGTTCATGAACGTCGCGGGGATGTTCATCAAGCGGCCGGTGGCGACCGCGCTGGTCATGCTGGCCATTCTGTTGTTCGGCGTGATCGCGTACCGGTCACTGCCGGTCAGCGACTTGCCCAACGTGGATTTCCCGACCATCCTGGTTTTCGCCAGTTTGCCGGGAGCGAGTCCGGAGACGATCGCTTCCTCGGTGGCCACGCCGCTCGAGCGGC
>JBGQGH010000071.1:0-16280 GCA_041497315.1 Terriglobia bacterium
CTCGAAAGCCCTCAACTCGACTATTTCACCGAGGAGCACGTGCAGGCGCTTTCGATCCTGGCCGCGAACCTGGCCGTCTCGGTGGAGAACGCGCGGCTCTATCAAAGAGTGGCCCGCGACGAAGCGCGCATGGAGCGTGAGTTGAACGCGGCCCGTCGCATGCAGGGCGCTCTCCTGCGCCCCGCCCCCAACGAGGATTACGGCCTGGACATCGCCACGCGCTACATCTCCGCGCGCGAAGTCTGCGGCGACCTCTACGACTTCCTGCGTTATGGCTCGCAGCAACTTGGCATCGCCCTCGGCGACGTCAGCGGCAAGGGCAGCGCCGCGGCGCTATACGGCGCGGTGGCCATCGGGATTTTCCGCAGTCTCGCACCGCAAAAGCTTCAGCCCGCGGAAATGCTGCGCCAGATGAACCTGTTCCTCTGCGAGAGGCGCATCGAGGGCCGCTTCATGACTCTATGCTTCGCGACCTGGCAGAAGGGTCGCCGCAAACTTTGCCTCGCGAATGCCGGGCAGTCGCAGCCCTTCCTCTGGCGGAACGGGCGGGCTGAAAAAATCGATCTGTCGGGTTTTCCGCTCGGGTTGTACGAAGAGGCGACCTACGATGAGTGGAGCGTGACGCTCGATCCGGGCGATATTCTTGTCTTTCACTCCGACGGCCTCGCCGAGAGCGCGAATCGCGAGGGCCAGCTCTACGGCACGGAACGCCTCCGCCTGTTGGTTGAGAGACTCGCGCGGGAGCAGGAGCCGGGCAATTCCGCTGCGGACTTCGCCGACGGCATTCTCGAGGACATCGACTACTATTCGCGCGGTCTCCCGATTTCCGATGATCGTGCGTTGCTGGTCCTGAAGGTCACGTGAGCAAGCGTCGCGCCACTCCCGCGCGTGCGCTGACCGATCCCACGCGCTACACCCCCGAATTCGCGTACCGGCCCTCCGGTAAGACTGCGGATTCCGCACTCTGGTGCGAGCGCGTGCCGGTCGCGAACATCGCGGCGAGTGTGGGTACGCCCGCGTACGTGTACAGTCGCAAGAGCATCACCGCGGCCTATGCGCGCCTGCACGGCGCGCTGGGGTCGTTCCCCCACTTGATCTGCTACGCGGTGAAAGCCAATTCCAATCTCGCAATCCTGCGTCTATTTGCACGGCTCGGCAGCGGCTTCGATATCGTCTCCGGCGGCGAACTTTATCGTTTGCAGAAGATTGGCGTACCGGGGCATCGCATCGTCTTCTCGGGTGTCGGCAAATCGCGCGAAGAAATCCGCGAGGCGCTCAAGTATCGCGGCGCTGGTTCGCGGCGCGAACAGCCGGGGATCCTGCTCTTCAATGTGGAATCCGAAGCCGAACTCGACCTGCTCGCGTCGGAAGCCTCGCGCCGGCTTGCCCATGGCGGCAGACCTGCGCCCGCGGCGATTCGCGTCAACCCTGACGTGCGGGCCGGCGGCCACCCCCACATCTCGACGGGCCAACACCGCCACAAGTTTGGCGTGGACTGGGAGGACGCACGGCGCCTCTATCGCCGGCACGCCGATTCACCCTGGATCACCTGGCACGGGATCAGCGCCCACATCGGCTCGCAAATCCTCTCGCTCAGACCGTTTCGGCAAGCGATCGGCCGAGTCACGGGTTATGTGCGTGAGCTTGCGCGCGATGGGATTACGTTGCGCTATTTCGATTTTGGCGGCGGCATGGGTGTCCGCTACACCGATGAGCGGCCACCTGGCATGGCGGCCTACGCGCGCGCGATTGCTGCGGCCGTTCGGCCGCTTGGCTGCCAGCTCCTGCTCGAACCCGGGCGCGTGCTTGTTGGGCCCGCGGGCATCCTGCTCACCCGAGTGCTCTACTTGAAAAAGAATCACGGGAAGACTTTCGTCGTGGTTGACGCGGCCATGAACGATTTCATCCGCCCTGCGCTGTATGGCGCTACGCATCCGGTGACGAGCGTCACTCGGACGACGGGTGTCGCGGCGGGCCGCGAAGTGGTGGACGTCGTCGGCCCCGTCTGCGAAACGGGCGACTTTTTCCTGCAGGATTGGCCGATGGAAGAAGTAAGGCCCGGCGATCTCTTGGCTCTCTGGGGCACGGGCGCGTACGGCTTCGTGGCCTCTTCAAACTACAATTCGCGCCCTCGCTCAGCCGAAGTACTGGTGGAAGGGAACCGCTTCCGCGTGATCCGCCGGCGCGAATCGCGCGCCGATCTCATTCGGGGAGAGTGATTTTTCCCCGCGCCCCTATTCATCTCGAAGAACCGCCATCGGATCCATCCGCGAAGCGCGACGCGCGGGCAGGAAACCCGCGATCATGGCGACACCGGCCATCACTCCGACGGCGATTGCGATCGTCGTCGTATCGTGTGGCGCTAGGCCGAAGAGAAGTTTCTGCACGAACCGCGTGGTGCCCGCGGCAAGCGCGGTTCCCGCGGCGATACCTACCACGAGCACGACGGCCACGTCTCTCATCACCAGGCGGAGAATTGAGCCAGGCGCCGCGCCGAGCGCCATGCGGATGCCGATCTCCTTCTGGCGCTGCGTGACGATGTAGGCCAGTACGCCGTAAAGTCCGACAATCGCAAGTAGCAAGGCCAGGCCGCCGAAAAATCCCGAAAGCGTGGCCAGCAAACGGTCGCGAGTCAACGAATCGTCCACTTGTTGCGCCAGCGTGCGAAATTCGACGGAGACTGAACTATTGACTCCAGTCATCGCCTCCGCGACAGCATGCGCAAGCGCCGAGGGCTGCGAGGTGGTACGAAGCTCAAAGACGGTGGATTCGCTTCCGAAGCCGCCCTTGCGGACCATTTGGGCGCTCGGGAAATAAATGGTGGGCAGGATGGACTCGCGCAGAGATTGGTATTTTGCGTCCTTCACAATGCCCACCAACTGAATCGGGGCAGACATGCCGTTTGGGCCCTCCTCCAGCTTGGCGTATTGGCCGACGGCGTTTGCATTCGGGAAAAACCTGCGGGCCAGCGTTTCGTTCACGATGGTCACTCGCGGAGCTCCGGCAATGTCGCGGGAATCGAAAGTGCGGCCGGCGAGAAGAGGTGAGCGCAATGTGACGAAGTAATCCGGGGAGACCCAATTGATGTAGACGCTGGCCTCGTCGCCCTTCGGGGCGTTGGGGTTGTCCACATACAACACGTCGTTCCAGGTTCTACGGCCGATTGGCGTGAGCACGGATTGGCTGGCCGAAACGACGCCGGGGAGTGTTTGAAGCCGCTGCAGGAGCTGCTCGAAGAGCGCGCTGCGCTGTTCCGGCGGCACCTGGGCTTTGTGAATGTCCGTCTCGACAATCAGCACGTTATTTCGGTCGAAGCCCAGGTCCAGCGTCAGCAGATTGTGGAAGCTGCGCATGAACAATCCGGCGCCAACCAGCAGCACCAGCGAGAGAGCTACTTGCGAGGCAACGATCCACCGTCCGGGGCGGAAACGTCCGCGGCCGGCGCCTTCATTTTCCTGACCACCCTTCATTGCTGCGGAAAGAGAAACTCTGGTCGACCGGAATGCCGGCAAAACTCCGAAGAGCAGGCCAGTCAGCACCGCAACTCCCGCAGTGAAGCCGAGGATGCGGTAATCGAGCGAGAGATCAAGAAACACTTTGTCCTGCGTAGTGGAGAGATACCGAATCAGGATGGCGTCTCCCCAGCGGGCGAAAAGGATTCCCAGGAGTCCCCCGGCAGCCGAGAGAAGGATGCACTCGGTCAGGAGCTGGCGAATGAGGCGAGAGCGTGAAGCTCCCACGGCCAGCCGCACAGCGATCTCTTTACGCCGGGCCGCCGCACGCGCCAGCATCAGGCTGGCGATATTCGCGCAGGCGATCAGCAGAACCAGTCCCACGACGCCCGTCAGAATCTTGAGAGGTCTGTCGTATTCCCTCCTGAGACCGGAGATTCCGGTGGCTCCCGCCCGGGTCAGCAGAGTTCGCTTTAGGAAATTCTGCTGCATCTCCGGTTTCCAGGTCTGGGGAAGCGCTGCGGTGAGGATTTCGGGCGAGAGGACTTGAAGGCGCGCGCCCGCTTGTTCCGCCCGGAGTCCGGGCTTCAGCCCGCCCATGATCCCCAGCCACCATGCCATGCGCACATCCAACATCGAATTCTTCCCGCGAAGGATTGCTTCCGAACAGAGTGGCACAGCCACGTCGAAGTGGTCTCCCACATCGACTCCAAAGAATCCAGCAGCGGTCACGCCGATCACTTGGAAGGGAAATCCGTTCAGTGCCAGCATGTTCCCGACCGCATCCTTCGCTCCGCCGTAGTGCTCCTGCCAAAAACCGTAGCTGAGGACTGCCACGCCGGGGCAGCCGCGTTTGTCATCGCTCGCGGTAAACAATCGCCCCGCCGCCGGACGCACGCCCAGAGTGTTGAAGTAGTCTCCACTCGCAAGAATGCCGCTCACGTATTGCGCCTCGCCGCCGCGCGCGAGATCGAATTGCTGATTACTCCAGGCGAAGGCGCCGGAGAAGATATCCTGCCGGTCGCGGATCTGCTCCCAGAGAGGATTGGTGAAGTGGGTCGAAGGCTCGGGCCCGCCGCGCGGAGAGCGCATCACTACCTGGAGCAGTTCTTCAGGCTTCTGCACCGGTAGCATGCGCAGCATCACCGTATCGATGAGGCTGAAGATGGCAGTGTTCGCCCCGATTCCCAGCGCCAGTGAAAGCAAGGCGACGCCCGTGATGAGCGGCGTCTTCAGGAAAATGCGGAATGCGTAGCGAACATCCTGCCAGAGAATCTCAAACGCATTTCTCATCCGGCGCCTCCCCTCGGGCGATTCGAGCGGTTACACCTCACCCTCAAATTCGCGCAAGCCCTGATTCTTAGACGACGGTTTCAGGAAATCGTTTACGAATGGACGATTTTTCCGCCAACAATCGTGGCCTGGAGGCCGGCGTTCTTGATTTTATCTAGAGGGCGAAGGTTCGCGGAGGGCAAATCAGCGTTCACCCCATTTGAGTTTGCTACGCAGGATTTCAAAATACGTTTTCTTCGACGGCCGCACCAACCGCAACTTGTTCGGCGATTTGGCCACCGAGACCCGGTCGCCGTTCTTCAAATGCACGCCCACCTGGCCGTCGAGGGTGAGGTAAACGGATTCGTCGTCGGCGCGGAAATCCACCTCGACGCGCGCCGAATTTGGGATCACCAGCGGACGGTTTGTCAGTGTGTGCGGGCAGATGGGCGTAATCACAAACGCTTCCACCACGGGATAAATAATCGGGCCGCCGGCCGCGAGTGAATACGCCGTCGAGCCCGTGGGCGTGGAAACAATCAAGCCGTCGGCCTTGTAGCTGCACACGTAGCCGCCGTCAATGTGCAAATCCAGGTCAATCATGCGCGCCACGGCGCCCTTGTTCAGGACCGCATCGTTCAACGCGCGATGCTGCGCGACCACTTTTCCCCCGCGCATCACTTCCGCCTGCAGCAACACGCGCTCGCTGATGCGGTGCTTGCCTTCGAGGATTTCAGCGAGGATCGGATAAAGCTCCGTGAGCGTGACGCTGGTCAGGAAGCCCAGGCCGCCGAGATTCACGGGAAGGATCAGAGGGGAGTGATCCGCGGCCACGCGCGCCGTCGCCAGCAGCGTACCGTCGCCTCCCAAGACGACGAGAAGTTCTGCCAAGCGCGGCAATTCCTCGCGTGGGCGCTCGCGGCCGTCGGGCGGTAAGCACGACGCGGTTTCGTGATCGTAGAGCGCCTCGACACCATGCTCCTTGAGCCATGCGAGCAAAGGAGGAACGACGGCGGCAACGTCTTCGCGCCGGGGTCTCGCGATGATGCCAACCGACTTGATCATCTACTCTTGGCGGCCTCCCACCGATTACGCGTTGCGCTCGAACTCACGGCGGATCGCCCGCGATTCTACTCCAGCGCTTCTCGACGCGCATGCACAAAAAACTCCTGATTACCCTCGGCCCCGGTGATCCGGCTCGGGCACACTCCCAGCACTCGAAGACCACTTTTTTCCGCGGCAGCGCGCACACGCTCGATCGCGCGCTCGTGCAATGCCGGATCGCGCACGATTCCGCCCCTACCGACCTCGCCGCGCTCCAACTCGAACTGCGGCTTCACCATGATGAGAAACTCGCCGCCCGGCCGGACCACCGCTGCGACTTGCGGCAGCACCTTCGAAACGGAGATGAAGGATAGATCCAGCGTGACGAGGTCTACCGTTTCCCCGAGATCCTCCGGAGTGAGATAGCGCACGTTCTTCTCGATTCGCACCACGCGCGAATCCTGAGCCAGCTTCCAGTCCAGTTGATCCACGCTGACGTCCACCGCGTAGACTCGCCGCGCTCCCTGCTGCAACAAACAATCCGTAAATCCTCCGGTCGAAGCGCCCGCGTCAAGGCAGGTCTTGCCGGCTGGGTCCACGCCAAAGTCTGCGAGCGCGCCTTCGAGTTTCAGTCCGCCGCGGCTCGCATAGCGAAGTTGCGCACCCGTGATTTCGATCCGCGCATCAATCGCAACAGGCGCGCCGGCCTTTGTCACCTTTTGTCCTTCGACGCAAACGCTGCCCGCCAGGATCAGCGCTTGGGCGCGCTGGCGGGATTCGGTGAGCCCGCGCTCGACCATCAAAATATCCAGCCGCTTTTTTCCAATTTTCGGTTTTCGATGAGAAGTGGGAGGCACAGCGAGGCACTTCTTCAGGCGCGTCGCTGAACGAGAAATTCAGCCAACTCGCGCAGCCGCGATGCGTGGTCGCCGTAGATCGCAAGCTCGGCCATCGCTTGTCTTTCGAGCTTGGCCGCCAATTCTCGGGATTTTTCCAGGCCGTAGAGCGCCGGATAGGTCGCCTTCTTCTGCGCCTGATCTTTCCCGGCGGTCTTCCCCAGCGCGGCGGAGGATTCCTCGACGTCCAGGATGTCGTCCACCACCTGGAACGCCCAGCCGATCGTGTCGCCGAACCGCCGGATGCGGCCGAGGTCTTCCGATGCGGCGCCGCCGCAGAGCGCTCCCGCAATCACGGACGCTCGAATCAGCGCAGCGGTCTTCGATTTGTGGATGTATTCGAGCATCTCCGGCTTGACGTCGCGCCCCTCAGCTTCAAGATCGGCCACCTGTCCGCCGACCATGCCGCCGCGCGTCCCCGCCGCCACTGCAATCTCCTTGATGATGGCCACGCGCCGCCCGGGTTCGACCTCCGCCGTCGCCAGCGTCTCAAAAGCGAGTGTGAGCAGCGCGTCGCCCGCAAGGATGGCGTTCGCTTCGCCGAATTTCATGTGGCAGGTTGGTTTCCCGCGGCGCAGATCATCGTTATCCAGTGCGGGCAGATCGTCGTGGACTAGCGAATATGTGTGAATGAACTCTAGCGCGCACGCCGTCCGCAGCGCGCCGGGAGGAAAACTGGTCGGGGCCGCTGCATGAAAGACTTGCGCGGCTTCGAGGCACAGGATCGGCCTCACGCGCTTGCCCCCGGCGAAAACGCTGTAGCGCATCGCTTCATGAATGGAAGGCGGCGGCGTTTCTTGCGCCGGAAGAAGCTGCTCCAGCGCCTTATCCACCGCCTTGCGGTCTTCTTCCCAAAATGCAGGGAGTTTCATTCTTCACCGAACGCTGAGTTTGCGGGAATCATCTTCGCGGGGCGGGTCACCACTTGGTTCAGCCGGGCTTCAGGATTCTTCCTCGGCCTCGGGCTCAAACGGTTCGGCGGCCAGCTTTCCGTCGGCTTTCTTCAGCAGGATTTCCACGCGGCCTTCGGCTTGTTCCAATTGCTTCTGGCATTCGCGGGAGAGCTGCACGCCTTCCTCGAATAATTTCATGGCGTCGTCGAGCGAGAGATTTGCGTTTTCCAGGCGTCGCACCACTTCTTCGAGGCGCGCGAGCGAACGCTCGAAGTCCGGCTTCTTGGATGGCTCGGGTTTCTTGCCAGGAGCTGGATTCACCACTGTGTCCGCCTCATCTCTGGCAGCCCGGACAGAAAAAAGTGGACCGCCCGCCCTGCTCGATCCGTTGAATGCGCTTTTCGCATCGCCGGCACGACCTTCCCGCCAGTTGGTACACGCGCAGGATGCGTTCCAGCCCCTGAAACCACCATTTCGGATCGCGGAAATCTGGAGCCGGATTCCTGCAACATTCTAATGCACGCCGAAGAACGTAAACAATCGAATTATGAAGCCGCCGCGCCTCCGCGGGTGTCAAGCGATTTGCGCGACGCCGCGGATCGAGCTTCGCGCGCCAGAGCGACTCGCTGCTGTAAATGTTGCCCAGGCCCGCGATCCGCGACTGGTCCATCAGCAGCAGCTTCAACGGCCGCCGCGCGCTCGCGAGCATCTTCCAGAGAAGCCGCGCCGTGAACTCACGGCTGAGAGGATCGACGCCGAGGGATCGAATTCCCGATGCCTCTTCGACCCACCGTAGGAATTGCACGCGCCCGAAGTGCCGTCGGTCGACAAATCCGAGCGTTCCCGTCCCGAACTCGAACGCCACATCGATGTGTCCGGTCACGCGCGGCGAATCGAACCATACAAGTTGGCCGTCGAGGCGAAAATGCAGCGCGACCCATCCGCGGTCCAGCCGCAACAGTAGGTATTTTCCGCGCCGCTCGACAGCCGCAACGCGACGCCCTTCTACCCGGTGCCGAAGAAGAGTAGGCGATTGCGGCCGCACCGCGATTTCATGAAGCACGCGGCAGCGCCGGATTGTCCTGTCCACGACGAGAGGCCGCAGGCTCCGAGCCACAGCTTCGACTTCGGGGAGTTCGGGCACGAAAGCTCAGCGCGGCGCAGCGCCGTCCGCTGCCGGCAGGAGCCGCATCCGATGCACGCGAGTTTTTTCTTCCGCAGCATCGCTGAAAGGTGCGGCGAGCCCGAGCCCCTCGAACCAGATAGGGAACTGGTCTTTGTAATGTTCGCTGCCGAGCTGCCCCGATTCGCCGGTCGTGAGGTTCATCAGCGAGCGATCCAAGTCTGACAAATCGGCAACCATGCGCATCGAAGGCCCAAAGCTCGGGCGGGTTTGCTTCACACTCTCGCTGCTGCCTGGCTGATCCATCGGCCCGATACCCAGCCAGCCCCGCAACCATCGCCACTGCCCGAGCGGATGCAGCATCTGAAGCTGGTCCAGATGTCCCCAACGCCAGGCGGAAATCTCCGCACTGTGCGTCTCGGCCTCGAGGCGTTTTACCGCCGCATCCGCGCTGGCCATCAGGAGTTTATCGTAACTGTGGAACTCTGGGGGCAGCCATCCCGCCGGCCGCTCGGTCAGAATTTTCTCGAGGAAGACATGGTCGCGCCACCACCGGTAACTCCCGGGATCATTCCCGAGCGCTGTAATCAAGACTCTCCGCATCACCTCGCGCCCCGTGTACTCGACAAACGCGGCCTCTATCGAATCTACCGTCGCGCGGCCGTCCCAATTCTTCAGCCGGCCGATCAATTCTCGTGCCCGTCCATCGGAAGCGTTCGCAGACTGGCTGGCCGCGAGCAGTTGCTTCCCGAGAAATTGATCGGGGAGGCTGACAATGTCTGTCTGGATCTTGAGAAAATCCTCGGGGCGGAATTTCTTGTTCTGACTCAGCAGCACATAGATCCGCTCTGTGCGGTACGGCCCCACCAAACGCTCGGTAAGAAAATATTTGTAGCCGGGCCCCGCTATCTTCGCATTCGCCGTGGCAATAATCCCGCCGGGCGGATCCAACACCTGCGGCAACTCATCGAACGGGATGTATCCGATCCATTCGTGCTCGTCGTTATCGCCTGCCACGGGCACCTCGCCGTTGCCGAACTCACGCACCGGAATGCGAGCGGCCACGATGTAGCCGATGTGCCCGTCCACGTCCGCGTATACGGCGTTTTGCGCCGGCCCGGAAATTCCCCGCATGACCTCGCGGAATTCCTGCCAATTCTGCGCGCCTCCAAGGCGATAGTAGCTCGAACCAATCAGACCCCAGGGCTCCGTGGCCGTCCATCGCAGCGCATACGACTTGCCGCCTTCACTCCGCACAATCGGCCCGTGACGCGTGATCACGACTTCGAGCGCCAGGTCCGGCTCGCCGCGCACGTGGATCGTTTCGTGGCGCACCTCGACGTCCTTCCATTCGCCGTTTACGCGATATTGGTGTGGGTTCTGGGGGTTGAGCGTCTCGATGTAGAGGTCCTGCACATCCGCGCCGTTATTGGTGAATCCCCAGGCGATGCGCTCGTTGTGACCGATGATCACCAGAGGCGCGCCGGGCAGCGTGAAGCCTTCGACGTTCCATCCCGGCGCCTTCAGGTGGAGGAGATACCAAATGCAAGGCATGGCGAGCTGCAGGTGCGTGTCGTTTGCCAGCAGCGGCTTGCCCGAAACCGTATGCGTGCCGTCCACCACCCAGTTGTTGCTGCCAAATTCTTCGCGGATGGCGCCGCCGAATTGGGCGACGAGCGCCTCGATATCCAGCCCGGGCTCTTGGAGATCACTTTCGTCGAGATTCGGCACGAGTTCCGCCGGCTGCGCGGGTGCTGCGGATCCCGGATCATTCTCCTTGGCGGGCTTCTTCGCGGGTTTCTTGGCCGGCGCTGCGCCCTCGCCGACGATGAAGTGGTCGCGCGGCGAATCCACCGCGTACAAATCTTTCGCACGCTCTGCGCCCACAATCTCGGTGACCCGCGCGCGGTCCTGCTCGGATTCCCACGACCGCGTCAGCGCGTCGTACATGTATCCCGCGACGAGCAGGGAATCCACCTGCGTCCACGGCCGCGGTTTGTAACGCAGGGCCACGAACTCCCACGGCAGGCGGCTGTTGTGATCTTCGATGTACCGATTCACGCCGCGCGCGTATGCCTCCAGAATACCCTTCGACTTCGCGTCCGCGTGCCCCAGGTCCCATTCGGCCGCCACGCGCAGGCCCAACGTGCGGTATTGCCGGTCCAGCGACAGCGTCCTTCGCCCGAAGATTTCGGAAAGCTCACCCGCCGCCACGCGCCGCAGCACATCCATCTGCCACAATCGGTCCTGCGCCACCACGTATCCTTGCGCTTCCAGCAAGTCCTCAAGAGAGCCCGCCTGGATGAATGGAATCCCCCAAGCGTCACGGTCCACGATCACTTCGTGCCGTAGCCCCCCAAGTGTGACCGTGCCGTCCACCTGGGGAAGCGCGCGATGCACGATCCACCACGCTCCGCCGCCGGAGAGCTGGAGCACGATCAGAATGAGGATTAGTAGATAGCGAACTACGCCCCGCAATTTTTCCTCGCTCTCCCTACATTTGCGGGCGGAGTGTAAACCACCGCCGCCAGCCGCGCAACGCGACGGAACGCGACATCCCTACACGCTCCTGGCGCACACTGATAGAATCAACACCAATGCGCGGGACACCTTGCCGGTCGCACGACTAACGCCATGATTGCCCTCCGCCTTCTCGGAGCGCTCGCCCTGGTCGCCGTCAACGCCTTCTTCGCCGGCGCGGAGTTTTCTCTCGTTGCCATACGCTCCTCCCGCGTCCGTCAATTGGTCGAGCAGGGCGACGCCCGTGCGCGCATCGTGCAGGATCTGCTCGCGAATCTCGACCGCGTGGTTTCCGGTGTGCAGTTCGGCGTCACGCTCACAAGCCTTGGTCTCGGCTTCCTCGGTGAACTCACTCTCGCCGAGATTTTCCGCCGCATGTTCGCTTGGGTTCAGTGGCCCGCGGGGTTGGTCGTCATTCACGGCGTTTCACTTGGCCTTGCTTTCGTCCTTTTGAGCGGCCTGCACGTGGTCATGGGTGAGTTGGTCCCGAAGAGCCTCGGCCTGCAGCGAGCCGAACGCGTGGCACTGATCATCGCGCGTCCGTTCTCACTTTTCCTCCACACCTTCCGTTGGGCCATCGACTTGCTAGACGGCATCTCGCGGCGTGTGGTGCGCGCGCTCGGCGTATCTGCGCCTCACAGCCACACCCTCGTACACTCCGCCGAAGAATTGCAGATTCAGATTCAGCAGGCGCAGGAGCGCGGCCTGCTCGGGGCCGGCCAGGAATCATTCATTCAGGGCGCCATCGAGCTGGAGCAAACACAGGTTCGCGAAATTATGGTGCCGCGCCCGGATATGCACACGCTTCCTGTAGAGGCCACGCTGGACGATGTGATGGGCATGTTCGCCACCACGCAGCGTTCGCGCATCCCCGTCTACCAAGGCACAATCGATCACGTCCTCGGCTTCGTGCACATCAAAGATATGCTTTGGGTCTTACTCGATCGCGAGCGTCGTGTCGAGGAGGGCTTGCAACCTCCCGAGTTCGATCTCCACCGGGTCTTGCGCGAAGTCTTAATCGTCCCCGAATCAAAGTCCGCGGGCGATCTGCTGAACGAGTTGCGCGCGCGCCGTATCGGCCTCGCTCTGGTCGTCGACGAGTTCGGGAGCATCCTTGGCCTTGTGACGGTGGAGGACATCCTCGAACAGGTCGTTGGCGAGATTCACGACGAGTTCGACGTGATCGAGCGCCCGCTCGCGCTCGCCGATGGCGCCATGATCTTCGACGCGTCGCTCAGCCTCCGCGATCTCGAAACTCAGCACGGCATCGCGCTCCCCGATGATCCCGCCTACGCCACCGTCGGCGGTTTCGTCCTCCATCAGCTCGGCTTCATCCCGCGCGGCGGCGAAACCTTTGAGTTCGGAGACTACCGCTTTACCGTGATCGAGATGGACCGCCGGCGCGTCGCGCGCCTCAAAATCCAGCGCATCAAGCCGCCGCCCGCGACGGCCTCCGGTGCCGAAACAATTTCCGCGTCGGAAAACTCGCGGAAATCTCCGCAAACAAAATGACCCGCCACCTCCTCCTGCGTCTCCTCTACACCATCCCCGCGATCTGGCTGATCCTCACCATGGTCTTTTTGCTCGTGCACATCGTCCCCGGCGATCCTGTCCAGCAGATGCTCGGTGAAGGCACGCGCGCTGAAGATTTGCAACAACTCCGCCACGCTCTGGCGCTGGATCTGCCCCTGCACGTCCAGTACGCGCACTATTTGGCCGGACTCGCGCGCGGCGATCTCGGCAAGTCGTTTCGCTTTCAGACTCCCGTGCTTGGCGTCGTCCTCGAACGCTACCCCGCCACCCTCCAGTTGGCTTTTGCGGGTCTCCTCGTCTGCGCGGCAATCGGCATTCCTGCCGGCGTTCTCGCCGCGCATCGCCGAGGACGCGCCGCGGACCGTGCCGTTGGCTTCTTCACTCTTCTCGGCCTGAGCGTCCCGAACTTCGCTCTCGGGCCTCTGCTCATTTTGTTTTTCTCGATCTTTCTCGGTTGGCTGCCGGTTTCCGGCCGCGCTGGATTTCTCAGCCTCATCCTGCCCGCCATCACCCTTGGCGCCGCGCTCGCTGCGATCCTCACTCGCATGGTGCGCAGCTCGATGATGGAGGAACTCTCCAGCGACTACGTGCGCACCGCGCGCGCCAAGGGACTGCCCGAGTTCGCCGTCCTTTTCCGCCACGCCTTTCGCAACGCTCTGATCCCCATCATCACGATTCTCGGATTGCAATTTGGCACGCTGCTCGCCGGCACAATCGTCACTGAGAGCATTTTTTCCTGGCCCGGCATCGGGCGCCTCACCGTGCAAGCCATTTCCGCGCGCGATTATCCGCTGCTGCAGGGCTGCATTCTGGTGATCGCCATCTCCTATGTACTCGTCAATTTCGCCACGGATATCGTCTACGCTCTCGTGGACCCGAGGATCCGCCTGCAATGAGCGCCCTCGTTGATTTCTGGGGATTCCTTCGCCGAAGTCCGCTCGTGCGGTGGGGACTCGTCGTCACCTTGGCCCTTGCGTTCGCCGCACTCGCCGCGCCGTGGATCGCGCCGCACGATCCCGCCGCGCAAGATTTGCCGCAGCGCCTGCTCGCGCCCAGCGCCGGCCATTGGATGGGCACCGACGAACTCGGCCGCGACATTCTCTCCCGCGTTCTGTATGGCGCGCGCGTCTCCATGACCGTGGGTGTTTCGGTGGTTTTCGGTTGCGGGCTCGTGGGCCTCGCGCTGGGCTCTCTTTCCGGCTACGTCGGAGGCTGGTTCGACCGCATCATCAACGTCGTACTGATGAACGCGTTTCTCTCATTCCCCGGAATTCTCCTCGCCATCGCCTTCGCCGCTTTCCTTGGCCCCGGACTCGGCAAAGTGATTCTCGCTCTCGTCATCACCGGATGGGCGGGCTATGCGCGCCTCGCGCGCGCCCAGGTTCTCAAGACCAAGGAGCTGGAGTTCATTCTTGCCGCGCGCTCCCTCGGCGCTTCGCACACGCGAATTCTGTTGCGTCACCTGCTGCCCAACATCATTCAACCCGTCCTCATCCAGGCCACCATCGGCATGGCCGGGGCAATCCTGGCCGAATCCACGCTGAGTTTTCTCGGGCTGGGGGTGCTCGCGCCGCTGCCGAGCTGGGGAGCGATGCTCAATGACGCCCGCGGCCACCTATTCGACGCGCCCCACATGGTCCTTTTTCCCGCGCTCGCCGTGATGGCTGCTGTCCTCGCGTTCAATTTGTTGGGAGACGCACTGCGAGACTGGCTGGATCCGCGCACCCGCGCGCAGCTCTTCACTTTGGATTTGTCGCGTTGAAGGAAGGGAACTAGGAAAGCTCGAGAGTTACTTCCGTGCCGCGGCGCGCGCTCAGGATCCGTGCGGCATTCCCCTTGTTAGCGGCAATTTCGAGGAAACCGCTGGAACCAAGGATCGCCACCGGCTCGCCAGCCGGCCCCTGCGCAAACGTCTGTGCTAGTTGCCGGATCTCACGGTCGCCCACGCGCAAGAGCAGTCTTCCCGGTGAGGCCATTGTGGCGGGCAGATCCTCCGCAGCGAAGTTCGTCATCAGGTTGCCGAAGTGGTCCTCGCGCAGCACCACTCCGCGCAGAATATTTCCTTCCGTCTTCGGCTTCGGCAGGCTGAAGCGGGTGAAATCCGTAATCTCATCGCCGAAACTCGCCGTCTGCCCCGTCTTCGCCAACCACGCCGCCACCGGAGCGAAAACATCGCGCCCCTGAAACGTGTTGCTCACTGGGTTCAGGAAGTAGTGCTCCGCGGTGATGTGCCGCACCGTCAGCGCTTCTTCTTTTTCATACACTACGGAGAGGACGCCGTTATCCGGCGCGATAAAGTACTGAGTTCCCGCGCTCACCAGAATCGGACGCCGCTCCGTTCCCACTCCCGGGTCCACCACCACGACATGGATGGTGCGCGGCGGAAAATACCGGTACGACGCTGCTACCGACAACGCTCCGTCCAGCACGTCGAATGGAATCACGTTGTGGTTAATGTCCACAATCTTTACGTCCGGGTTGATTTGCAGGATGACGCCTTTGAGCGTGCCCACCAGGTGGTCGGTCAGCCCGTAATCGGTCGTCAGCGTGATGATGGAATCAGACATCTCAGAATCCCGCGTAAAATAGGGGCGATTCGCAACCTAACGGACGCTCCTCGGTTTGTCAAGCAATCATGCGCCGCCTGATACTGCCTTGATTCTCCCTGCCGCAGCGGCTATTCTGAATCCAGCACCCCGAGAGGGAGCTTCTTCCGTGCGCAGAGTTTATTTCGACCACAACGCCACCACGCCTGTGGACCGCCGCGTCCTCGAAGCCATGATGCCGTATTTCTCCGAGGACTTCGGCAACGCCAGCTCGATCCATTCCTTCGGGCAGCGCACTCGCGGCGCTGTTGAGAAGGCGCGCAAGTCTGTGGCCGAGTTGATCGGCGCGCGCACTGCGGAAATCACCTTCACCAGTGGCGGCACGGAATCAGACAACCTGGCCATCTTCGGCGTGGTCGGCGCCGCCGAAGTTGAAGCCGGGAAGAGCAAGCACGTCATCACCACGCAAATCGAGCACAGCGCGGTGCTGCATGTTTGCGAAGCGCTCGAGAAGCAGGGCGTTGAGGTCACCTATCTCCCGGTCAATCGCGATGGGCTGATCAATCTCGAAGATCTGCGTAGCGCCATCGGCCCCGAAACCGTGCTGATCACCATCATGCACGCAAATAATGAGCTCGGCACCGTTCAGCCCCTCGAGGAAATCGGCAAGATCGCCGCCGCGGCGGACGTCTGGTTTCACACCGATGCCGTGCAGTCCGCCGGGAAGATCCCCATTGACGTGGATCTCATGGGTGTGGACGTGCTCGCCATTTCCGCTCACAAACTCTATGGGCCCAAAGGAGTCGGCGCACTTTTCGTCCGCAAGGGCGCCAATCTCGCTCCGGTTCTTTATGGCGGCCATCACGAACGGGATCAGCGCCCCGGCACCGAAAACGTTCCGGGAATCGTGGGACTGGGCAAGGCCGCGGAATTGGCTCGGCAGGAGCTTGCGAGCCGTGCTGAAAAACTCTCCGCGCTGCGCGATCGCCTTGAGGAGGGAA
>JBGQGH010000072.1:0-15804 GCA_041497315.1 Terriglobia bacterium
CCATGAAATTCATGGTGGGGATCAGTTGCGATGCGGGGATGCCTTTGAACACCTGGATGTTCTTGTAGTGGGCTTCCGCAGGCTGGACGGGAGGTTGCTGTGTTGCCGCCGGCGTTTGCGCTGCCGGTGCGGCGGGCGGCGGCGCACCCTGCGATTGAACCGATGGAGGAGCCTGTCCCACCACGGTGAGGCCCAGTGCCAGAGCGGCTGCAATGATCAGAAGAATCAGTGTTGCGTGTTTCTTATGGCTCATCGGAAAAGTTTTCTCCTCATGGATGCGGGGTAAGGGAGCAACAGTCTATCAGACTCACGGCGCGGGAATCAGGTTTCAAGTCCGCGGGGTCGTGGGCTAGCGCGAGCCAGCCAGGCATCGCACGAACTGCTGGTGATAGTTGCGGCTCAAGGTGAGCCGGGTGCCGTCGCGCAGCAGAGCGGCTTAGTCGCCGCGAAACGCCGGCTGCAATTCGCGTACGCGATCGAGATTCACGATGATGGAGCGGTGAGTGCGCAAAAGCACTGGCGATCGAGCCGCCGCTCGATCGTCTGCATCGTCTCGCGCACCAGCGGCGTCAACAGCGCCCACAGGCCGTAATTGATCGCGGGAAAAACGAGGGTTTGCCGCCAGGTAATCGGCCGCTGGCGGTACGCAGCCGTCATGGCGTTCTGGCTGGCGAAAAAAACCGCCAGGAGCGTCCAGAATGCGAGGATCAGCATCCACCGAAACCAGCGCCGCTCAAGCATGGGGGGCCAGTTCTACAGCATCGCGCTCGGTTGTCAATTCCAGCAAGCCGCAGGGCTGCGAGCCAGGTGATTCGTACTACAACGCGGGTACTGCCAGAAATGGGGCGCATGGCCCATTGGGGGCGCAGCTCCGAAAAAGTAGCCTCCAGAGAACGGGTTGGACGCGCGCCGCGGGGACGACGGTTCCGAGAGGAATCGTAGGCGAGCTGCCAACCCGGATTTATTTCCAGCCGTCAGCAACCATTCCACGCACGTCGAAAACATTCCCTCGAGCACGCGGCGATTTGTCCCCTATCGTCCTGGCAGGCAAACTGCACTCTCTGGAGTGTCCCGCGTGCAGCGGGGGCATCTAACTGAAAGAAACACAATGGCGTAGGCGGATGCAGGTGCAATAAATGGATGTCAGAATCGGGGACAGTGCAAGGCTAAGGAGACACCGGGTGTCGCGCGAGAAGAGTTCGGGATCGAAGAGGCGGGACGTGCGGCGCGCCTCGACTGTGTTCTCGCTAGTCTTAGCGTTCAGCGGGGCGGCCTATGCTGCAACAGGCGGAGCATCACCAGAGCCGGCCGAACTGAAGCCGGCGACGCTCGAGGCGTACAACCACTACATCCAATTGACCGACGCGCGAAACGAAACGGAACTCCGCAGCGGCAAGGCGTTTCTCTGGCTGGACTCATTGCCCGAGGCGCAGCGACAGGCTCTCTATGCGCAGATCCGCAACGGCGAAGTGGCCATCGAGAGACTTGAGACGCGTGAGAAAGGCAAAGAGATTCATTGCCCGAGCGGAATCATCCACCACTGGGTAGCCGCGGTTTTCATTCCGGGAGCCACGCTGGAGCAAACGCTGGCGCTGGTGAAGGACTACGACCACCAGGCCGTGGTTTACGCGCCGGACGTGCAGCGTTCGAAGACGCTCGCGCATGAGGGCGATGATTACAAGATTTTCCTGCGGTTCAAACGTAAAAAAGTGATTACCGTGGTGCTGAACGCGAACTTCGACGTGCGCTACACGCAGATCGACTCGACGCGCGCCTACAGCCGCGCGAGGAGCACGCGCATCGCCGAGGTCCAAGAGCATGACACGCCGCAGGAGCGCGAGTTGACTCCGGGCGACGACGGCGGCTACCTCTGGCGTATGGATACTTACTGGCGGTTCCTGGAGCAGGACGGCGGGACGTACGTGCAATGCGAAGCCGTTTCACTGACGCGGGATATCCCGCGCGGGCTCAAGTGGCTGATCGGGCCGTTCGTCACCGGCATTCCCCGCGAGACTCTGGCTTCGATGATGCATGCGACGCGCACCGCGCTCGTTCTTCCTTCCTCGACTCCTCGCTGATTTCCACGCGGCGCACAAGACCATGGTTCCGACACAAGAAGCCACTTGTCCGGTAAGCGCGTTAATCAGGCATCTGGCTACGAGAACCCTCGGCGGAGTGCCTTCGCTTGGAACAACCACGAGCAAGCGCCTTGCTTCTTCGCAAAGAGGAAAACGCGGTCTAGCTCAATTAGTTGTTGTGGAAGCCACTGCCGGTATTCTTACGAAGCACACGTGGCTGGGCCGGACATGCTCGCGCCGGAGTCTTGCGTGGCTGGGCAGGATCCATTCGATCCATTCCTGTTCGCCGCGAGCCGAGTCTTCTGGCTGGCAGGAACTCCGCGCCACGTAAGCGACGAGGCTCCCCGTTCCATCTCGCGTTTGGTCTAGCAGCGCCTCGGCACCAACCGGTAGAGCAATCTCGCGAGATTGCCGGGTCTGAAGATTAAGGATGACGATCGTCCCGTACAAACCCGGCCGCGGATACAGAACTAGCGAGCGGTCTGAATCGAAGAGAAAGTTTCTTTCCAAGTCGGCGACAATCGGTGCTCCAGTGCCGTCGCTCCGTGAGATTGTCAGACGGAATGCGCAACCATGGCAGGGCCGCTCATACCCAAGGATGAAGCGATCATTGTGCCCTTCGTGCTGGAAAGTGGACAAATTTGAAGCGGCCTGCCGCTGAAACGCAGCCGTCACAGCTGCGGGGAATTCGGTGATTTCTTTCGTCTGCGTCATTGAAGCAGCCCACCTGACCCTGCGGCCGACCTGGTAAATAATCCGTTCCGCGTCGACATACAGCGTGCCGTCATCCGCCCATGCCGCGTCATGAATTCGAAAGCTCAGGGCGGCGCCCCCCGGCTTCTCCGTGGCCGGCACCAGCCGCTGCGAGCGCATATCGTAAATCCAGACCTGCTCGGCATCTCCGCTGGTTATGCCAGCCACCGCGAATGCGAAAAAACCCCCGTCAGTCGAGAAGCGGCCTGGACCAAAGCCTAGGTGAAGCCGCTGCTCCGGAGAATAGGCAGCGGCAAGCGGTTCATCCACCATCGCGACTATGTCGGGATTGGGGCTGAGCCAAAGATCAATTCCCTCGAGGTGTTGCCCGGGACCGAGAGTGAGAAGTTTGGGCTGGGCGTACGGCCGGTCCAAGCCGTAAGTTTGTCCCACGAAGCCCCTCCTGTAGGCTGTAACGAAGTAATTTCCTGGAGCGATCTGGGTAAATGAGTATTCTCCATCAAGGGTAGTCCGTTCCGCCTTTGTGTTTCCAGGCGACTGAGCGTGCGTATCTTGCAATGCGATGATCGTTTGGGCAAGCGGGTCACCTGTGTCCGCGCGATAGATGTGTCCTGAGATTTGGCCGGGAGGCGGAACAGGCGGCCTCTGGTGAAATAGGGCGTGCCCGCACGCTAGCGACGGCACAAATTGCAGCATAATAAGAGCTACGATGAGCGCGCAGTGATTCATTTGGTTGTCCTCGGGCCCTAAGCATTCTATTAAATTAGGGTCTCTAGAGCGACCATTGTAAGCGGGCATTCACATTGCCGACAGAGATTGCGTCCGTTCCTGTCGAGCCCACCGCGTTCAAGTGGATGGTAAGTCGGCTGATCGGATAAATGAGCGGAAAGCCTTCCCTTCAGGCTGGCCTCTTCGGCGGAACTTGCATCTAAGAATGAGTTGCCTCAATCTCCGTGAAACTATCGAGAATGTTGCGCCCTATTTCCATTGCCGCCGGTCTGCTCTTCACGCTCGCAAGCATTGGCTCGCTCTGCGCCCAGATAGGCCCGGGGGTGCTTGCCAGCGGCGCGGGCGGCCCGCGCGTCGCGGCGATTGGCGCGCCGGAGATCGATGCCGCCTTCCATCTGCTCTACGAGCTGAAGTTTGCCGAGGCGCGCAAGGGTCTTGCTGACTGGCAAGCAGCGCATCCCGACGATCCGCTGGGGCCGGCGGCGGAGGCCGCGAGCCATCTTTTTCAGGAATTTTACGCGCAGGGTGTGCTGACTTCCGATTTCTTCCTGGACGACAAGCGATTTCTCGGCGGCATCAAGGGGAAGCCCGACCCGGCGCGACGCGATGCCTTCGTTAGCGCCATCCGCCGGGCGCAGAACCTGGCCAAGTCGCGCCTCAAGATGAATCCGAAGGATGCCAACGCACTCTTTGCCATGACGATTTCGAGCGGGATGCAGGCGGACTACGCGACCATCATTGAGAAGCACCAACTCGACGGTCTGCGCGCCACGCGCACCGCCGAGGACTATGCCGATCGCCTCCTGGCCGTCGAGCCCGCCGCGGCGGACGCCTATCTCGCGCTCGGCGCCGCGAACTACATCATCGGCTCGCTGCCCGCGCACACCCGCTTCTTTTTATGGTTCGGCCGCGTTCACGGCGATAAGGCGAAGGGCATGAAGCAACTCGGAGAAGCCGCGGAGCGCGGCCGCTTCCTGCGCCCCTTCGCCAAATTGATGCTGGCACTCGCGAATCTGCGCGAGAAGCAGCCGGGGCCCGCGCGCGAGCAGTTCCAGCAACTAGCTGCGGAATTTCCGCAGAACGACCTTTTCCGGCGCGAGCTCGCCAAAATCAATTCGCGCTCCGCCTCCACCCGGTAGCCTCTCCCGGGCCGGCCCCCCCGCATCCATGCATCGCGCTCTGCTCTTTTGCTTGACACCGCGCGCAAAGCAGTCTATTCCGCCGCAGGAGGTTTCCCCTGCCGTCTGAGAACTTCTACCTGCAATTTGCCGGTGCAGCCGAGCGACTTGCGACGCACACGGCCGTCGAGGTCCAGCGCCGCGACGCCCTGGAGCGGCACACCTACGCGGAACTCCACGCCATGGCCGCGCGCATCGCCGCATTCCTCCGCGCGCGAGGCGTCGCGCCGGGGGATCGCGTGGCGATCCTGGCGGATAACGACGCGCACTGGTGCGCCGCGTATTTCGGCGCGCTGCGCGTGGGCGGCGTGGCGGTGCCACTCGATACGTCCTACAAGTCTTCGCAGATTGCCTCGCTCTTGCGCGACTGCGCGCCCCGCGTGCTTTTCACTTCGCCGAAATATCTGGGAGCTGTCCAGGAGGCCGCGGCATCCATCGCGCAATCGCCGGAGATCGTGCTGTTGCACGGAGAGGCGGCGGGCGCGACGTCTTCCGACGAACTTCTTGCGTTCGAACCCGACCCGCAGCCGCCCTTCCCGGCCGCGGGTTCAGACGTCGCGCTAATGCTCTACACCTCCGGCACAACAAGCGATCCGAAAGGAGTCGTACTGACCCACGGCAATCTTCTCGCGGAGATGAAGGGAGCCTTCAGCGTCATACAGGTGACGGAGCGCGACGCCATCCTCGGCGTGCTGCCGCTCTTTCACGCGCTGGCGCAGCTTGCGAACCTGCTGCTGCCCCTGGCGGTCGGGGCGCGGGTGATTTTCCTCGAGACGCTGAACACCACCGAGTTGCTGCGCGCGCTGCGCGAGCGCGAGGCCACACTTTTTTGCTGCGTGCCGCAATTCTTTTACCTGATCCACCAGCGCGTGGTCCAGGAAGTCTCCGCCGCGGGACGCCTGCGGCGGATGTTGTTTGGCGCGCTGCTGGGCACCAACGGCTGGCTGCGCGACGCCTTTCGCGTCAACTTCGGCCCCGTCGTTTTCCGCCGCGTGCACGATGTGTTGGGAAGCAAGATGCGCCTGCTGGTGACCGGCGGCTCGCGTTTCGATCCGGCGGTGAACCGCGCGCTCTACTGCCTGGGATTTCAGATGCTCCAGGCCTACGGGCTTACCGAGTGCACCGGCGCTGCGACGCTCACGCCGCCGGACGGAAGATTTACGGATTCCGTGGGCCGTCCTTTTCCCGGTGCGGAGATTCAGATCGCGCCGCCGGAAGCGTTCGCGGAGGAAGGTGCGCGCGACGGCGAAATCCTAGTGCGCGGGCCGATCGTCATGCAGGGCTACTTCAACCGGCCCGAGGTGAATGCACGGGCGCTCGAAGGCGGCTGGCTGCACACGGGGGACTTGGGCTATCTCGATTCCCGCGGCGAGCTTTACATCACCGGGCGCAGCAAAGAGGTGATCGTGCTGAGCTCCGGGAAGAATATCTACCCCGAAGAGATCGAGGCGCATTACCTGCAATCGCCAATCATCAAGGAGTTGTGCGTGATGGGGCTGGCGCGGCCCGGCGAGCCGGCGGCGGAGCGCCTGCACGCCGTGGTGGTGCCGAATTTCGAGGTGCTGCGCGAGCGCAAGATGCTGAACGCCCGCGAGATCCTGCGCTTCGAGATCGAGGGACTTTCGATCAAGCTGCCGAGCCACAAACGCATCCTGAGCTACGAAATCTGGACGGAGGATCTGCCGCGCACCAGCACGCGCAAGCTGAAACGCTTTGCCATCGAGCGGCGCGCGCGCGAAAACGCCGCCGCGGGGCGCGACGCTTCTTCCGCGCAGCCGCAGGAAATTGCGGCTGCGCCTTCGAACGCCGACCTGGAATGGGCGGCGCAACCCGAGGTGGAAAAGGCCTTGGAAGTGATTCGCGCGGTTTCGAAAAATCCCGCTGCCGTGCGGCCCGAAGCCAATATCGAGCTGGACCTGGGCCTAGACTCCATGGAACGCGTCGAACTGCTCACACAGCTCGAACAACTTTTCAGCATCCACGTGCCGGACGAGACCGCGCACCAGATTTACACGGTGCGCGAACTGGTGGAGGCCTGCCTCGCGCAGAGCCGCGGTGGCGCGGAACGCGGTGCGGGCTCCGCCGGCGCGCCGGCCTGGGCCACGCTGCTGAGCCCGGAAGCGGAGAGCGCCACGAATGCCGCGGAACTCGGCCGACTGCTCCAGCCGCGGCCGGTTTTCACCGCGTTGGCGTTTCTGATTGTGAAGTTCCTCTATGGGTTTGCGTGGCTGATCTTCCGGTTTCGCGCCACGGGCCGTGAGAACTTGCCTCCCTGTGGGCCGTGCCTGATTTGCCCCAACCACCAGAGCTACATCGATCCGTTTTTTGTGGTGAGCGCGCTGCCCTACCGGGTGTACCGCGATGTTTTTTATGTCGGCGCGAGCGAGTATTTCGAATCGCGCCTGGGACGATGGTTTGCGCGGCAGATTAATTTGGTGCCGGTGGACCCGGACACCAACCTACTCCGCGCCATGCAGGCCGGAGCATTCGGATTGCGGCACGGCAAGGTGCTGGTCTTGTTTCCTGAAGGGGAGCGCTCGGTAGATGGCGAACCGAAGCGCTTCAAGAAAGGCGCGGCGATTCTTTCGCTGCACCTCGGCGTACCGATCGTGCCGGTGGCGCTTGATGGGATTCATGAGATCTGGCCGCGAGGAAGGGGGCCCCGCTGGCGCACGCTGCTGCCGGGCGCGCCCGGACGCGTGAAGCTGCACTTCGGGACGCCGCTCGCGACCCCGGCAATGCTCGCGAGAAGCACGGCCGCGCAATCTACGGAATCAATGTACGCCGCGGCGACCGAGCGGCTCCGCGAAATCGTGGTCGAGCTTTGGCGCGATCTGCGGGGCACGGGAACGGATTGATCGGCGGATAGACGCAGGCCCAAGGGAGTTCCCTCAACCTTGGGACGTGGTGCGGAAAGAGGAGTTGTTCAATGTTCGAGAAGAACCTGCTGGCAGGGCGCGCCATATTGATCACCGGCGGAGGCACGGGGCTGGGGCGTTCGATGTCGCTGCGCCTCGCCGAACTCGGCGCGAAAATGTTCTTGGTGGGGCGGCGCCCGGAGCCGCTCGAGAAAACCGCTGCGGAAATTCGTACCGCGGGCGGCGTCTGCGGATTTACCATTTGCGATGTGCGTGATCCCGCCGCCGTCGAGGCCGCGGTGACGGAAGCCGAGCGCCAGCTCGGCCGCGTGGATACACTCATCAACAACGCCGCGGGCAACTTCATTGCCCGGACCGAGAAGCTCTCTCCAAACGCCTTTGCCGCGGTGGTTGGCATCGTGCTCCACGGCACGTTTCACTGCACGCTGGCGATGGGCCGGCGTTGGATCGCGGCGAACAAACCGGGCACGGTGCTCAACATCGTCACCACGTATGCCGCGGCCGGGTCGGGTTCGGGTTTCGTGGTGCCCTCGGCCTGCGCCAAGGCCGGTGTGCTGGCCATGACGCGCTCGCTCGCGGTGGAATGGGCGCGGCACAACATCCGTCTGAACGCCATCGCTCCAGGGCCATTCCCGACCGAGGGCGCGTGGTCGCGCCTTATGCCCACGAAAGAATTTGAAGAGCGCGCCCGGCAGCAACATCCTATGAAGCGCTTCGGGCGGCACGAGGAGCTTGCCAACCTGGCGGCGTATCTGGTGAGCGAGCAGTCCGCCTACGTGAACGGCGAATGTGTGGTGATTGACGGCGGCTTGTGGCTGCGCGGCGCTGGAGAGTTTAATGATTTGGTGGACCTGCCTGATCCCGCCTGGGAGATGCTGGAGCAGTCACGCAAGCCGGCCCCGAAGGGCTAAGAGCCCTGAAGTAGAGCATTCCGCGGCCCTAGTACTCCGCGTGCTTAACGGTTACCCCTCTTCCGCGGTTTGCGGTTTCCTCGATGCTAAGATTGACGTGCACATTCAATTGCCCTCCACAACGTTTGGAGGAGACACGTCATGTCACAACTCGACTCAACCCCACAACCCGGCGGATTCTGCCACCCTGCTGGATTCTCGCTTATCGAATTGCTGGTGGCCGTGGCCATCATGCTGACCATCGCCGGAATCGCCATTCCGGCGCTGCTGCGCAGCCGCATTGCCGCGAACGAGGCCGCTGTGTCCGCTTCCCTGCGGGTGGTCGGCTCGATGAATGTGCGGTACATGATTACTTTTCAGCAGGGTTTCGCCCCCGACTTGAAATCGCTCGGGCCCCCGCCGCAGGGCAGCATGCCTTCGGCGTCGGCCGCCGACCTGGTCGACTCCGTCCTGGCCAGCGGGATCAAGAGTGGCTACAGTCTGGTCTATGTTCCGCTAGATCCCGCAGGTACGGGCTCCCCGACCGGCTTCACGCTGAATGCGAATCCGGTGAGCCCCGGCCAGACGGGCGTTCGCTATTTTTACCTCGATCAGATGAACACCATTCACGTCAGCGCTGCCGGCCCTGCGGACCGCAACTCCCCCGCCCTGTAAATTCAGGAGCACAGCCCGGGGCCGGCGTTCTTTCAAACGTCGAGGAATACCTTTGCCCGCCAGCCTTCGGGAGTGCGTTCGACGCGGAGTTGGTGGTAGGTGACCGCTTTGATGTAGGTTCCCGCGCGATGCCGCGACTTGTCGTACTTTTCTCCGAACACGGCGCCGCGCAGGCGGCCATCGCGCATCTCTGTTACTTCCGCTCGGCGGAAGAAGATTTGCTCGGCGTCGGAAATAGCCAGGAGCTCCGCGAGCCACGCGAACAGAAGCGTCTCGTGGTCCCCACCGGCGACTTCGATTTCCCGCCGCTCGCGCTCCTCGATGGCAGATGGCTCGCAAGCCAGCGAAAACATGGCCAGAGCGGCGTTGGTAAAAAGCTCCTCGAGCGTCCGGCCATAGGCGAGGAAGCCCACATCGGCGGGGTGCTCGATGATTTCGAACGGGGGACGCACGCAGGGATTCTACATCGCCCGACCCGCTAACCTACTCAGAAGTCCCTTGATTCTCCCCTGCTTCCATGAAAGATCCACGTCATACGATAATCGCATCGATAGGCATATTGACATACGCTGGGGCGATCGATAGAATTGGAGCTAGGAGGCTGCAATGACCACGGTGACCGTCTCGCCCAAGTATCAAGTGGTGATTCCCAAGGAGCTGCGCGAGAAGCTGAAGCTCAAACCGGGACAGAAGCTCTTCGTGTATGCGCTCGAAGGCTCGATTCACATGGAGCCGCCGCGATCCGTGAAGGAATTGCGCGGGATGTGCAAGGGGATGAAGTGGAAAGATGACTACCGCGACCATTCCGAGCGGTTCTGAGCTGTGGGTAGTGGATTCTTCGGGTTGGCTGGAATACATCACCGAGGATACGAAGGCGGCGGACTTTGCCCCGTATATCGAGGGAACCAAGCCAATCCTAGTTCCTACCATCGTTGTGTTTGAGGTTTACAAGAAACTACGTGCGGACCGGGGGAAGACTGTTGCGGACCGATTCTATTCCCAAGCGCTGCAGCGAACTGTCGTTCCGCTCGATGAGCATCTCGCCGTGGCCGCCGCGGCGATGGACCACCGTCTCCCAATGGCGGATGCGATCATTTACGCCACAGCCCAAGCTTTTCAGGCTCAACTCATTACCTCCGACACCCATTTCCAGGGCCTTCCCGGTGTCACGCTGATTTAGATTGGACGCGGCACTCCTCCCCATTTTGAACTGCCCCTCAAAAGTTTTCTGGTAACACTTTGCCTTCTCGCTCGTCTATGGATATATCGGCCTGCGGTATAGTGGCCCGACGGCGCCCTTGGAGGCACACGATGTCGAAGGATCGAGCAACGCAGCCCTTTCTGCCGCTGACCCCGGCGATGTTTTACGTCCTGCTGGCCCTGGCCGACGGCGATAAGCACGGTTACGCCGTCATGAAAGAAGTCTCCCTGCGCACGGCCGGACGGACGCGCCTCAGCGCGGGCACGCTCTACGGCATCATCAAGCGCCTGCTGACGGAAGGCTTGATCGAGGAATCGCGCCGCCGGCCCGCTGCGGAAAATGATGACGAGCGGCGGCGGTATTACCACCTGACGCCGTTCGGCCGGCAAGTGGCCACGGCCGAAGCCGAACGGATGGACGAAGTGCTCGCCGTGGCCCGGGTGAAAAAGCTCTTGGGCCACCTGGAAACTGCGTAGGACAGGAGGATACAGCGATGACGCGTAAAAAAGGCTCATTCTCCGATCAGATGTTCCGCGCATTGATGCGGCTGTTTCCCTTCGAGTTCCGCGGGGAGTTCCAGGGCGAGATGGAGGGTGTCTTCCGCGAGCAGCGCACCGACGTGGAACGCCACGAAGGCGTGCGCGGCATGGCGCACCTCTGGTGGATGACGCTCACCGGAATTTTCCGCACGGCGCCGCGCGAACATATCGAGATGTTCCGCCAGGACGGAGGCTACGCCCTGCGCATGATGGCCAAACAGCCGGGTTTTACCGCCATCGCTCTGCTGACGCTCGCGCTGGGCATCGGTTCGAACACGGCGATCTTCAGCGTGATCTATGGCGTGCTGCTGCGCCCGCTGCCTTACCGCGACGGCCAGAACGTGGTGGTGTTGACGCAACCCATGCCCGGGCTCGGCTCAGACGACATCGGTTTCTCCGTCAAGGAAATCGAAGATTACCGCGCGCAGAACCACTCGCTCGATTCGCTGGTCGAATACCACAACATGTCGTTCATGCTCGTGGGCCACGGCGAGCCGCAGCGCGTGGCGACCGGCGTTGTGTCCCCGGAGTTTTTCGAAATCCTCGGGATCAAGCCCAAGCTCGGGCGATTCTTCCTGCCGGAAGACGACAAGCCGGGTGCGCCGAACGTGCTGGTGCTCAGCTACGGCTACTGGGCGCGGCAGATGGGAAGCGATACCAACATCATCGGAAAAGTGCTGAGCATGAACGGGCGCGCCATTACCGTGGTGGGGGTCATGCCGCCGATCCCGCAGTACCCCGACCAGAACGACGTCTACATGCCCACCAGCGCGTGCCCGTTCCGTTCGAATCCGGATTTCGTCAAGAACCGTGACGCGCGGATGATGAACGTTTTCGCGCGGTTGAAACCCGGCATCCGCCTGGAAAAGGCTCAGGCCGATCTTTCCGTTGTGGCTTCGCGCCTCGCCACCGCCCATCCGGAATCGTATCCGCCGCAGGCCAAATTCACTGCGCATGTCGAGCGCTTGCAGACCGAGTTGGGGCGCCAGGCGCGGACGACGCTGCTTCTGTTGCTCGCCGCGGCAGGGATGGTCCTGCTGATTGCCTGCGCCAATGTGGCCAACCTCACTCTTTCGCGCTTGCTGCGGCGTGACCGCGAGATGGCCGTGCGCGCCGCTCTGGGTGCGGGACCCGCGCGGCTTCTGAGACAGTTGCTGACTGAGAGCACCCTCCTCGCTCTCGGGGGCGGCGCGCTCGGTCTGATCTTCGCGGCACTCGGGCTGGACGTGCTGGTGCGCTTCGCCGCGCGGTTCACGCCGCGCACGGGAGAAATCCGCTTGGACGGCATCGTGTTGGCCTTCACGGCGATTGTTGCCGTGGGCACCGGAATCATTTTTGGCACGCTGCCCGCGATGAGCCGCCGGCGCGACCCTGCCGATGCTCTGCAGGGCGGCTCGAAGGGAACCGTGGGCGGGGGGAGACGCAACCGATTGCGGAGCCTCCTGGTGGTATCGCAGGTGGCGATCTCATTCACTCTGCTGGCCGGCGCGGGCTTGATGATTCACTCGGTTTACAACTTGCAACACGTGGACGCGGGATTCCGGCCCGACCACGTGCTCACGATGCTGCTGGAGCTTGATTGGTCGCGGTACAACGATCCCAGCGGCGCGAAGTCCCGGGCGTTTTTCGATTCGCTGTTAACGCGCGTCGGCGCCATGCCTGGCGTGGTTGAGGACAGCGTGGCCATGCATGTGCCACTGAACGAATCGGGGCCGATGTCCCGAATGTTTCAGATCGAAGGGCGCCCGGTGCCGACTCCGGCCGACCGGCCGCGAGCCAACTGGCACAATGCTTCGCCGAACTACTTCCGCACGATCGGGATACCGTTGCTGCGGGGGCGCTACTTCACGGATGCGGACGGGCCCGAAGCGGCACCGGCGGCCATCGTGAATCAGACCATGGCGCGCCACTACTGGGGCGAAAAAGATCCGCTGGGGCAACGCGTCTCGTTCGATAACGGAGATCACTGGGCCGCCATCGTGGGCATCGTGGGAGACACGCGCGATTACGGACTGGAGCGGCCGCCCGGCGATGATATTTACCGCCCCTACGCGCAGGTTTCATTCCGTATGGCCCGCCTGCTGGTGCGCACGGTTGGCGACCCGATGCAGCTCGCGAAGCAAGTCACTTCCGCCGTTTACGAGATCGATCCCCAGCAGCCGGTGGCGGAGGTGCGCACCCTCGAACAGATCCGCACAAACTCGATGACGGCCTCGAAGCTGACCGCTCTGCTCCTCGCGCTCTTCGCGGGGCTGGCGCTGGCCATCACCGGAGCGGGACTCGCCGGCGTGATGGCGCTATCAGTGAGCCAGCGGACGCAGGAAATCGGCATCCGTATGGCGTTGGGAGCGACGCCGCGCTCGATCTTCCGCATGGTTTTGACGCAAGGCCTGGGGATGGTCGCTCTCGGGGCAGGTATCGGCGCGGCTGGGGCATACGGCGTTTCGAAGCTGATGTCCGCGCTGCTCTTTGGCGTGGGGGAAGTGGACTGGATCACGTTTGCCGGCGTGATTGTGTTGCTGCTCGGCATTGCGGCGATGTCGTGCTTCTTGCCGGCGAGACGCGCGGCGAACGTGGCGCCGATGGTGGCGCTGCGCTGGGAATAATCTTCTGGAAGAGAATGATCGTGAAAAAAATATTTGTTCGAACAAGTTTGGTGCTGCTCGTCCTCGCGGCGAGTGTGGCCGTGGCTTCCGCGCAGGAGCGTGCGCCGATGCTGGTGACGCCGGCGTGGCTCGCCGAACATCTGCACGATTCGGATCTCGTCCTGCTGCACGTCGGCGCCAAGGGCGAGTTCGAACAAGCGCACATCCCCGGCGCGCAGCCGCTTCTGTATTCGGACGACATTTCCACGCCGCATGACATGTCCAACGGCCACATGGCCGCCGGGACTCTGATGCTCGAACTCCCGCCTGCGGAGCAGTTGAAGGCCACGTTCGAGAAGAAGGGGATTTCCGACAATTCGCGCATCATCGTGTACTTCGGCAAGGACTGGTTCTCTCCAACCACGCGCACCATCCTCACGTTGACGTATCTCGGCCTCGGCGACCGCACTTCGCTGCTCGATGGCGGCATGCCGGCGTGGCAGGCCGCAGGGCATCCCGTGACGTCCGAAGTGAAGACGCCTGCGGCGGGTCATTTGACGCCGCACGCGCACCCGGAAGTCGTCGTGGACGCCGCGTGGGTGTCTTCGCATCTCCACCAGCCCGGCGTGGCCATCATTGACGCGCGCAACACTCAGTTTTACACCGGAAAGAACAGCGGCGGGATGTCTCGCGCGGGGCACATTCCCGGCGCGCAGAGCATTCCCTTCGACAGCCTCTTCGGCAACGACGGCAAACTCAAGGACACTTCCGCGCTCACGGAAATCTTTCGCGGCGCCGGCGTGAAGCCCGGAGCGCAGGTTGTCTCCTACTGCCACATTGGCCAGCAGGCCACTGTGGTCTGGTTCGCTGCCCGGCTGCTGGGTTACGACGCGCACCTCTACGACGGTTCGTGGGACGACTGGAGCCAGCGCAAGGATTTGCCCGTCGAAACTTCTCCAGAGAAGTAACGCATCGTCTCCGGTCGCGGTGGGTCGCAGCAGGAAAAACGCTCGCGTTGCATGTTCTCTTGATTCTCGCGCTAGGCCTCGCCGTCGGCATCATGGCGGGCAAGATGGGTCTGGGCGGGATCTTCCTGAGCGCCTTCGGTTCGGAAGGCCGGGGAGCGATTCAATCCTTGACCCGGTCGCTGCAATGGGGCTAGTGTCATTCCACTCGCTCGGGATGCCACGCCGGACGCGCCGGGCACCCCAGGGCAACAACATTCCCCAAGGAGGTCATCCGTGTATTCGAAAATCATCAGTTGCACCATCGACCCAGCCAAGGTGAGTGAGTTCAAGAACGCACTGAACAACGATTTCCTGCCGCGCATCCAGTCCCAGCCTGGATTCATCGAGAACATCGAGTCGCTGGACACAACCACGGGCCAATTCAGCTGCGTAACGCTGTGGAAGTCTGCGGCGGATGTGGAAAACTATGACAAGGGCTTGTTCCAGGAGGTGGCCGCGAACATAGTCCCGCTCATGAAGGGAAGTCCAACTGTCCAGACGCTACCCGTCGAGAATTCTTCTGCGCATAATGTCAAAGCGGGCAGAGCCTCGGCCTGAGATTCTCGTTCACTGAACGGGCGGGCCATCTCCGGCTCGCCCGTTTTTTTGTTGCTGTCCAGGCGGGACCTCACCTTCGTTCGGGCTGATGACTAGAACTTTACGGTGCGTGGTTCGAGGACTGGAGCGCGCGGGAGGGTCTGACCCTCGCCACTTCGAAGTCCGCGAGCATAATCCCTGAGAAGATTTTCGGCGCTTCTGGTCAGTGGGCGAGGCTGTCGATGGCCAGATCGCGCGATGATTTGTTGCAAAATGAGGGCCCTTGAATCGGACTCAACAGCTAGTTTGCAGCTACGATGGGCGGAAATCCTTGTACAATGAACCTCCGTATCAAGCGAATGGAAACCATTCAAGTCACATTGCCCGACGGCAAAGCTCTCGCCGTGCCGCGCGGCACCACTCCCGCGGAGATCGCGCGGCAGATTTCGCATTCGCTCGCCCGGGAGGCGCTGGTCGCGCGCGTCAGCCACAATGGCGACGCCGAATTGATCGATCTCTCGCGCCCGCTCGATTCCGACGTCAAACTTTCCATCCTCACTGACAAGGATCCGCAGTCGCTCGAAGTCTTCCGCCACTCGGCGGCGCACTTGCTGGCCGCGGCGGTACTTGAACTTTTCCCCGACGTGAAGTTGGGCATCGGCCCGCCGATTGACACCGGCTTCTTCTACGAATTCCTGCGCGAGGAGCCGTTCACTCCCGAAGACCTCGCGAAAATCGAAGCGAAGATGCGCGAGCTTGCCACCAAAAACATTCCCAACGAGCGCAAACTCC
>JBGQGH010000073.1:0-15427 GCA_041497315.1 Terriglobia bacterium
CGCGACCGGCGTCTCCCCCCACGCCGGTCGCTTCTTCCATCCCGGTGTGGGCAGAATCGAGCTTGCAGGAGACCCCGAGTGCTACATTATGACTGGACCAAGAACGGGGGGCAGGTCACGCGCGCTATCATCCCTCGCTGAATTCCATGAAATGGGGCCCCGGAACCGGCGAGATGAAGCCTGGCGGCAACTTGCAAGTCTGGATTCGCGCTGCAGGAAAGGGGATGGTTTGATCTTGCCCTTGCCGGCTGCCCAGCAGAATTTATTGCGAATCGGCTGTTTCGCCCTGGCGCTATTGAGTTTCGCCGCTCCGCCTTTGTCCGCCCAGGAACCCGCCATGAGCATCGGCATCACTACGCATCACCTGCTTCCCGTGCCCGCTTCCGTTGAGTTCCAGCCGGGACAGTTGCGCCTTGACGAGAATTTCAACGTCGCTGTCGAAGGCCACTCCGATGCGCGCCTCGATCGCGCGGTCCAGCGCGCCTTGAAGCGATTCTCCGCACGCACGGGCCTCACTCTTACAGCGCCGCGCGTGAAAAACGCCGCTGATGCAACACTCCTGATTCACGCCAACGGCCCGGGGATGAAAGTCCAGGGCGTTGAAGAAGTCGAATCCTATTCCCTCGAAGTCACCGCAAAGCAGGCGGCCCTCCGCGCTCCCACGGTTGTCGGAATCCTGCGCGGCCTCGAAACGTTTCTTCAACTTGTCGAGCGCGATCGCGCTGGATCCTATCTTCCCTTCGTGCGCATCCAGGACCGTCCGCGGTTCGCGTGGCGCGGCCTTTTGATCGACGTCTGCCGCCACTGGGAGCCCGTCGAAGTGATCGAGCGCAGTCTCGACGCCATGGCCGCGGTCAAACTCAACGTCCTGCACTGGCACCTGAGCGAAGACCAGGGTTTCCGCGTCGAAAGCCGCCGCTACCCCAAGCTGCAAGAAATGGGTTCCGACGGCCTCTACTACACACAGGAACAAATCCGCGAAGTGGTGGCCTACGCGCGCGACCGCGGCATTCGCGTGATGCCGGAATTCGACATGCCCGGCCATTCCACGGCGTGGTTCGTCGGCTATCCCGAGTTTTCGAGCGGTCCCGGCCCCTACGCTATCGAGCGCCGCTTCGGAGTTTTTGATCCCGCATTCGATCCCACGCGCGAGGCGGTCTACCGCTTCCTCGACGGCTTTATCGGCGAGATGTCCGCGCTCTTCCCGGACGCCTACTGGCACATCGGCGGCGATGAAAATCCGGGCCGTCAGTGGATGGCGAATCCAGCCATCCAGGCATACATGCAGAAGCACAACCTGAAAGATGCCCCCGCGCTTCAGGCCTATTTCAACCAGAGGCTCCTGCGCATCCTACAAAAACACAAGAAGCGCATGATCGGTTGGGACGAAATCCTGCATCCCGATTTGTCGAAAGATACCGTGGTGCAATCCTGGCGCGGACAAAAATCACTTGGCGAGGGCGCGAAGCAGGGCTACGGTGGAATTCTTTCCGCTGGCTACTACCTCGACGGCATGGCCACCGCCGCAACGCACTACGCTGTGGACCCTCTCCCGGCCACCAGCGATCTCACTCCGCAGCAGGCTGCGCGCATCCTCGGCGGCGAAGCCTGCATGTGGGGCGAGCTGATAACGCCGGACAACATTGACTCGCGCATCTGGCCCCGCACGGCCGCGATCGCGGAGCGCCTCTGGTCGCCGCGCGAAGTGAAAGATGTGGATGATCTGTACCGTCGGCTTGCCGCCGTCAGTCTCCAACTCGAAGAAGCCGGCGCGAGGCATCTCTCCGGGCCGGACACGATGCTTCGCCGCCTGGCAGTTACAGATGCCATCGGCCCTCTGCGCGCGCTCCTGCGCCTCGTCGAACCGCTCAGCCTGGGCGAGCGCCAGCGCACCAGCCGCGCCACGCAACTTACTTCGCTTACGGCCCTAGGCGACATCGCGACGCCTGACGCGCCCGCGCGCCACGATCTCCCCAAGCTCGTCGCCGCAGCGCTCAGCGATTCCGAAAGCCGGGGGATAGCCCGTGATTTACTCGCAAGCGAGTTCAAGAATTGGCGCGAGCTCCCCACCCGAATCGCGCCGCTCGCCGAGCATGCGCCGCAAATACACGACGCCGATGGCCTCTGCGCGGACCTGGCGGCTCTCGGCGCCACTGGTGAAGAAGCCCTTTCATACCTCACGGACGGCACAGCCCCTCCGCCGGAATGGCTCGAGGCCCGGCGTGCTCTGCTCGATCAAGCCGCCAAACCGAAGGGCCTCCTGCGGCTCGCGGTGATCGACGCCATGCGCACCTTAGTGGCCGCGGCTGCAAACGGCGGCAAGCCGGCACCTGCTTCCGAGAGTCTCCGATAGGCTGCCAGCGCATTCGACGGACGGCGGTTATCTCGCCCCTTCCGCGTAACACAGAATTCACATTTCTCTCACTCTGCAGTTATCCCCCGGCGCTACCATCGTCCCTCAATGAAATTAGTCTTGTTCAAAGTGTGGCCATTCTGTCCTCAAGGAGAGTGACATGCGAGCACTCGTAGTTTGGCTGGTGGCACTCGGCCTGGTGATCACCCCGGCCGTAGCGCGAGCCAGTTCCGAAGGTGAAAAGGAAGCTGCAGCAGCGAAGAAGCCGGACGCCAAGACAGAAGCCGCCAAGAAGGCAGGCGAGAAGAGCAAGACCGAGGAGGCTCCCAAGTCGGCCTCTGCCATCGAGGTCGAACTCCAGCAGCTCAAGGAATTGATCCAGGCGCAGGCGCAGGAACTTGCGGCCCTGCGCGAGCACCAGGCCAGGACGGAAGCCCAGTTGAAGCTGTTGTCCGCCGCACAGCCTGCTGCTCAGCCGAACAGTGAAGCCGTCGCGCCCGCCATTACGCCCACGACCAGCGCGGCTTCTACAACCCCTATCGCTGTCGGCAAAGTGAGCAGCCAGCCGGCCCAGGAAAAGAAGGAGGACGAACCGGCCTCTCTGAAATTCAAGGGCGTCACGCTCACGCCGGGAGGATTCTTCGCAGCAGAAACCGTTTGGCGCCAGCGGGGCCTCGTCGCCGATGACAACACGCCGTTCAACACCGTTCCGTTTAGCGGCGCTTCGCAGGCTCACTTGAGTGAGTTCAACGCGGGCGGCCGGCAGTCGCGCATCACCATGCTCGTCGAAGGCCAGATCAAGGGCGCAGCCTTTGCGGGCTTCTACGAAGCTGATTTCTTGGGCGCGGGCACCACATCCAACAACAACCAGAGCAACAGCTACGTTTACCGTCAGCGCCAGGCGTGGGCGCAGGCCTCACTCGAAAGTGGCTGGACGTTCACCGGCGGCCAGATGTGGAGCCTGGTCACGGAAACGAAGAAGGGCATGGACAACCGCACCGAAGCCGTGCCCATGGTCATCGATCACCAGTACAACGTCGGCTTCAGTTGGGCCCGGCAGTACGGCTTCCGCACGACAAAAAACTTCAATAACAAAGTGTGGCTGGGAATGTCCGTGGAAGGCGCGCAGACGACCCTCACCGCTCACGGCAACGCCAACAACTTCCTGATCGCCGCAGCCGGCGTGGGCGGCGGCCTATACAACAACCAGGCCAATTACAGCTTCAACACGATTCCGGACTTCGTCATCAAAGCCGTTTTCGAGCCGGGTTGGGGTCACTACGAATTCTTCGGCGTCGTCGGCCTCGTCCGTTCGCGTGTTTTCCCCTGCGCGACCTCCAGCGTGGCGACGCCCTGCAGCGTGAATGGCACCACTACATCCTCCGCCGTAGGCGCTTTCAATGACAAGCGGACTGGCGGCGGCCTCGGCGCAAACGTGCGCGTGCCCATCAAGAAGAGAGTCGATCTCGGCTTGCATTTCTTCGGGGGCGACGGCATCGGCCGCTACGGCTCCGGTGGCCTGCCGGTAACAACGGTCCGCCCGGATGGCACGCTTTCTCTGCTGCATAGCTACCAGGCGCTCGGCACGGTGGAATTGCACCCCGCCTCCAAGCTGGATATCTACTTCAACTTCGGCGGTGAGTACGCTTCGCGGGCGCGCTACCTCAACTCCTCCGGGGCAGCCGTGGGCTACGGTTCGCAGCTCTTCTCCAACGCCGGTTGCGGCACGGAAATCCTGCCCACCAACCAGAACGCCCCTGCCGGACCCGCCAGTTGCACTGGCGATACGCGCGCGCTCTACGAGGGCAGCGTGGGTTTCTGGTATCGCTTCTACAAGGGTTCCAAGGGCACCGTTCAGTTCGGGACGCAGTACTCCTACGTTGAACGGACGACTTGGGTCGGCACCAGCAGCGTCACGGGCGTCGGCGTCGCGCCCAAGGGTACGGAAAACATGTTCTTCACATCGTTCCGGTACAACCTGCCTTAAGACACTCGGGACACGAGGAGGTGGCCCACTACCTCCTCGTGCCTGTTTTCATCTCCACTGAATGTGCAACATCGCAGTCTGTGGTGCGAGCCTATTCCGGGAGGCTTTCGCCGATGCGCGTGAAGAAGCGGCAAGGAGTCGGGAGCAGGGGGTTGTGCTGAAGCCGCCAGGAACTATGCGGTTCGCTCTTGGGTTGATGACGTGGTGATCCAGGCCCGCAGCGCTTTCGAAAAGCGCTCGATTTCAGTTTTCAGAAGTGGCAGTTCCTCTTCGACTCCGCGAAGGTCTCCCTCGCGGCCGCTAGTTTCCAATCTCTTCAGGACCTCGGTGAGAATCGCCGTGTGAAACAGGCACACCGTGCCGCGGAGCTGATGCGCCCGTTGCTGCAAGGCCTTTGCTTCGCCGTTTGCAATCGCCTTCTCAATTTCCTCGAGCCGCTTCGGACAATCGGCCAGCGCCAGTTCCGCCACCTCTTTGATCAGCGTCCATTCGCCCGCGAAGCCAGCCAGGATCGCCTGTGAGTCCAGAATCAGGACCGAGCCTTTCTCTCCTGCCTCGGCCAGCTCGGTGACGGCCGGGCGCAATTCGCCGCTCGCGTGCGGATGAGACTCTCTCTCGGAATCAGGTAGCTTCGCCATATCTGAGCATCAAGACTGCAACCGGCGCGCCATCTGTTCCTTCCGGTCTCCTGCGATCTCCTCTCTTTACATGGTGTTCGAGAACTTCGCGGCTTGGCATGGCTCTCCTACACGGGTTATCTGTGCCAAACCGAAACCTTTTCCCAAGGCGGCACATACCACCGCCCTGGCGTGTTCTCCCGCCCAACGCCTTTCCAGATCGGATTGAGGTGGAACCGTGAACTCAGCGCCTCCGCACCTGCATGCGTATCGCGATCGCCAGGACGCCAATCATTGCAGTGCTGACCAGCGGAAGATGCATCCCCGCTCGCAATCCCCAGGCGTTGCCCACTTGACCGATCGCCCAAGGCACACTCATCCCCCCGAGCAAGCCCACGGCAAACAATAAGCCGAAAACGGTTGCGGCCTGGCTCGGGTACCGGTCACCCGCAATCGCCAGCGTCGTGGGATAGACGGCGGCGAAAGAAAGCCCGATCAAGGTCGCAGCCATCGCTGCCGCCGGAATGTTTTGCGCGAAGATCAGCAGCGCGCAGCCGGCCAGCGCGCCAATCCCGCTCAAGAGGATGAGCTGTGTCTTGGCCACTCGCCGCAGAAGGCCCGGCGCAATCGCGCGGCCCACGATCATTCCCGCCCAATAACACGAGAGCACCCACGTGGCCGTGTTCGCGCTTGCGCCCAGCGTGCCGAGGTACGCGGAAGTCCAGCCGCCGATTGCGCCTTCGTTTCCTGATTGGAAGAAAAGTAGCACGCCCAAGAGCAGTACTCCCGGTGAGCGCGCCACGCGCAGGAAATCGCCCGGGCGGAAACCGTGCGGTTGCCGCGCCGCGGGAAAACGAAGGAGCGCATACGCCATAGCCGCCAGCGCTGCCGCTGCGGCGCAGCCCACCAGAACTTCTCGGACAGGGACCATGCTGCCTAGGCTCGCAACGATCAAAGGTACCGCCAACGCCCCAATCCCATAGAAGACGTTTAGAAGATTCAGCATCGTGCCCCGCGCTTCGCCGTACAGTTCAGACACCAGCACGTTGGCCGAGGTGTTCAGCCCGCCTCCGCCCGCCCCAAGAACGAATGACGCCACGCCGGCAATCCGGAACGTCTCCGCGGAAGCGATTCCCAGGAGTCCCAGCCCTACCAGCAGCGCCGAGAACATCAACACCATCTTGTTCCCCATCCGGTCGATCAGCGGCCCTGCCACCGCCGACGCCGCGAAAACTCCCAGAAAAAGCAGAAGAAAGAGGTCGCCTTCCTCGGCCATTTGCACGTGCAGCCGCGCAAGCACCTGCGGCAGGCCAAAGAGCGTGCCTAGCAGTGCCAGCACGATGCCGAAAAGAAATATCGCCGCCGCGGCGGCGAAGAAAAGCGGAGTCCGGTTGCGGTCGGCGGGAGGCTCGGAGAGCGTCGCGGGCAAAGGATCCTTTCTCGGGATTGTCGCGGCAGGCCCTTCGAAAGCCATCATAGCGGCGCCCACCCACCGCCGCAACCCTCTCTTCTCGCGCTCTGTACCCCTTCCAAACCCGCAAGGAATCAGCGTGTTTTCAGCACCGGGGAAACGGTAGGACTACAGTCCTACAAGCTTGCTAGGACTACTCGCCCAGCAGAATCACCCTCCCGGGCCATAGCCCGCCGCGGACCAAGAAACTAATCTCGCCTCAGCGTCGGGCAGTAGCGGAAACGGGAAACGCGTCCGATGCACTGAGGAGAGTAAAATGTTTCTTGCGCTTGCCGCACTGCTTTTCCAGATTTCTCCGGTCCAGCCCCTCGACAATCCCATGACGCCCTCCGAGAAGCCCGCGGTGGTAGCGTCCTCGACCGGAAACGCCGCGGAGGCCGCCCCAGCGGCCCCGCGGCTTGTTGCGATTGATGTGGATCTTCCATTCGCCGATATGAGCTCCCGCCCCGGGATCACCGTGCTTCTCTCCACTCCGAATGATGGCCCGGAGGCTTCTTCTTCGGCTCTGCCGGCGCATCCGGAACCGGCCTTCCGACCTGCCGCGGTCAGCACACGAGTGGGATCCACCCACGCCACTCCCATGATCATCTCCGTCGTCGAGTTGCAGGCCGAAGTGCGCCGCAAGAAGCGCATCTGGTTCACGCTCGCCGCGGTCCAACACGGCGCCGCGGCATTCGACGCTTGGTCCACGCGCCGCTCGCTCGCCAACGGCGGACACGAGCTCAATCCGCTGATGAAGCCCTTTGCCAATTCCAACGCCATCTACGCCGCGACGCAGTTCGGCCCGCTCCTTTTCGACTACGTCGGCAAGCGAATGATGATGAGCAGGAATCCCATGCTTCGCCGCATGTGGTGGCTGCCCCAGGTAGCGGGCACCGCAGCTTCTCTCTTCAGTGGCGTGCATAACCTCGGCGTTCACGGGCCGGCCCAGCCCTGACGTCTTTTCGTTTCTTCCCTCTGGCTCAAGGTAGGCGCAGGCGCTCTGTCCCGAGACACTCGGGGCCGGGCGCCTTGCGTGCTCTATGGGGCTGCTATAGTATCCGCGCGAGAGGGCCCTCCCCATCGTATTCGCAAGTGCCATCACGCAGCCCGTTGCGCGCGCCGTCACGGGAGCGCAGGCCGCCGCCCCTCGCTTCGTTTCCCTCGACGTCTTCCGCGGCCTGACCATCGCCGGGATGATCCTGGTGAACAATCCCGGCTCCTGGGCCTCCATCTATTGGCCGCTCGACCACGCCGAGTGGAACGGCTGGACGCCCACCGATCTCATCTTTCCGTTTTTCCTCTTCATCGTCGGCGTCTCGATGACGCTCTCTTTCGCGCGGCGCATCGAACGCGGCGCCACGCGCGGCTCTCTGGCCCGCCACGTCGCCTTGCGCAGCCTGGGCATCTTCGCCATCGGTTTGTTCCTGAATGTCTTCCCGCGTTTTCATTTCGCCACCATGCGCATTCCCGGAGTCCTTCAACGCATCGCCGTCTGCTATCTCTGCGCCGCCCTCATCTATCTCGCCACCGGCCTCGAGAAAGGCCACCGCTGGCAAATCGCCATCGCCGCCGTGCTTCTTGTGGGATATTGGGCCGCGATGACGTACGTTCCCGTCCCCGGCTATGGCGCCGGGCACCTTGACCCCGAGAGCAATCTCGGCGCGTGGCTCGATCGCTTGGTCATGAACGGCCACCTGTGGTCGCAGAGCAAGACGTGGGACCCCGAAGGCATCATGAGCACGTTCCCCGCGATCGCCACGCCGCTCCTCGGCGCACTGGTTGGGGATTGGCTGCGCCGCCAGCGCATTTCCCAGCGCGTGGCGCTCCAGCTCTGCGGCATGGGAGTCGTTGTGCTTGCCGTGGGCCGCGCCCTGCACCCGTTTTTCCCCATCAACAAGAAGCTTTGGACCAGCACGTTTGTGCTTTTCACGGCGGGCTTCGCCATGGTTTTGCTTGCGTTGTGTTACTGGCTCATCGATGCGAAGGGCTGGCGCCGCTGGACTACGCCGTTTCTCGTCTTCGGCACCAACGCACTGGCGATTTTCGTCCTCTCCGACATCATCGCCATCCTGAGCACGCGTTTCCGCCACCAGCGCGCCGATGGGACTCTGGTAAGTTGGCACGGATTGGTCTACGGCAAGTTCTTTGTGCCTTATGCCCATCCCTACAACGCCTCGCTGCTCTTCGCGATCTTCTTTGTCCTTCTCTGCCTGGCCCTGATGTGGCCCCTCTACCACAAGCGCATTTTCATCAAGCTGTAACATTCACTCGACAGACTGAGTCAATGTGTCATTCTGAGCGAAGCGAAGAATCCCTCCTGGCTGTTTTCTATTTGTTGGGCAATCCGGGTAATATACTCGGCTCGTCCGCCGCCGCTGGCCGTTCGCGTGGCAAAGCATGAAGCGCATTCTCATCATCGAAGACGACCGCGACATCGTTGAGCTAGTTCGCTACAACCTGGTCAACGAAGGCTTCCAGGTCACCTCGGCGGGAGATGGCTCTACCGGCCTTGCGCAGGTCAAGAAAACTCCGCCGGATCTCTTGCTCCTCGACCTGATGCTGCCCAAGCTTTCCGGCCTCGAAATCTGCAAGGAAATCCGCCGGAACGCCTCGCTGAACCGCCTGCCCATTCTCATGCTCACCGCGCGCGGCGAAGAAGCCGACCGCGTCGTCGGTCTCGAGATGGGCGCCGACGACTACGTCACCAAGCCCTTCAGCCCGCGCGAATTGGTGGCGCGCGTGAAGGCGCTCCTGCGGCGTGCCGAGCCTCCCGCCGAGACGGCGCGCACAATCGCAGCGGGCAAGCTCGAGATTGATCCCGCATCCTATCGCGTGACACGCGCGGGCAAGCCCGTCGTAGTCAGCACACTTGAGTTCCGCCTGCTCTACTACCTCGCTTCGCGCCCTAACAGAGTCTTCACGCGCGATCAGTTGCTCGACGCCGTCTGGGGCACCGAGCGCTTCGTCACCCCGCGTAGCGTGGATGTTTACATTCGCCGCTTGCGTGAAAAAATCGAGGCCGAGCCGGAAAACCCCGTTCATCTCAAAACCGTGCGCGGTGCGGGTTACATGTTCGAACGCGCTCCCGCGCCCGGCCGGGGGACGCGTGCGACCTAAGCTGTTCTGGCAACTTGCGCTCACCCATTTGGCGCTCCTCCTCGCCGTACTGGTGGCCGTGGACATTTACACCGCCAGCGTTCTGCGTCGTGGCTATCTCCGCGCCGGGTACGAGCAACTCGACGCCATCGGCCGCGTGGCCCTCGCGCGCCCGCCGCAACTCCCCGGGCAGGATCAGAATCACGAACCGCTGCGTGCCTGGGTTACCGCGATCTCTGCGAGCGGCTCGCGCGTCACCGTCATCGCCGCCGATGGCCGCGTCCTCGCCGATTCCGCCCACGATCCCGAAACAATGGAGAACCACGCCGGCCGCCCGGAGATTCGCGATGCTGTTGCCTCCGGCGAAGGACGCGCCGTGCGCCACAGCGCCACGCTCGATCGCGACCTCGTCTATCTCGCGCTTCGATATCCATCGCCCGGAGCTGCGCCGGTTGTTTTGCGGTTCGCTCTGCCGCTCAATCAAATTGACGAAGCGCTGGCCGGATTTCGCCGTGGCCTCTGGGCCGCCACTCTGGTGATTCTCCTTGTAGCCGGCGGCGCGGCACTCTTGATCTCCCGCTCGTTTACCGCACGCATCCGCCACATTCAGGAGTTTTCGCGCCGCGTGGCCAATGGCGATTTCCGCCCCTTGCACGTCGAGCGGTCCGGCGACGAACTCGCCGAACTTGGTCGAGCGCTCAACGAAACTGCCGCGCGGCTCGACCAGACCATCCGCTCGCTCACGGATGAGCGCAATCGTTCCGCCGCCATCCTTAGCTCTATGGTGGAAGGTGTTGCGGTCATGGACTCTGCCGGGCGCATGGTCTTCGCCAATCAGGCGTTCACGCAGATTCTCGGCGGCACCCCGGCCGCTGAAGGCCGCCCGCTCGTAGAAGTCACCCGGCAGACCGAATTGCTTGAAGTCGCCCGCCGTGCGCTTGCCGGGCGCGAAATTGTCTCGAGTGAAGTGGCGGTCGGCACGGTACGGCAGAGGGCATTCGCCGTAACCGCGGCGCCGATCCTGGCTCCCGAATCCACTGCCGCTTCGCCCGGCGATCCCGTGCGCTCGCCAACCGCTGCCGCCGGCGCCGTCCTCGTTCTGCACGACATCAGCGAGCAGCGGCGCCTGGAGCGCGTACGCCGCGACTTCGTTGCCAACGTTTCACACGAATTGCGCACGCCGCTCACCGCCATTCAGGGTTTTGCCGAGACTTTGCTCGCAGGCGCCATTGACGACCGCGAAAATCGCGTCCGCTTCCTCGAAATCATCCGCGACCATTCCAAGCGCCTTGCCCGCCTCACCGACGATCTGCTCAAGCTCTCCCGCATCGAAGCCGATCAGATGCAGCTCGATTTGCGCCCCGTCGACGCCGCCGAGATGATCTCTGTCTGCCTCGAAACCACGCGCCTGCGGGCTGAGCAGAAACAACTGGCCATCGAAGCGGATTGCCCAGCCGACTTGCCCCCTGTGAAGGGCGACCGTGGCCGCCTCAGTGAAGTTCTCCAGAACTTGCTCGATAACGCCGTGCAGTACACGCAGCCCGGCGGCCGCATCCGCGTCTCCGCCCGCGCGCAGGAACGCGAAGTCGTCCTCACCGTGTCCGACAACGGCATCGGCATTCCCCAGTCCGATCAGTCCCGCATCTTTGAGCGCTTTTATCGCGTGGACGCCGCCCGCTCCCGCGAACTCGGCGGCACCGGCCTCGGCTTAGCCATCGCCGCTCACATTGTTGAAGCCCACGGCGGACGCATCTGGGTCGAGAGCACCGTGGGCCAGGGTTCGGACTTCCACTTCTCAATTCCCGCTGCGGCGTAGCCGGCAGCCGTACCCTCGCCCCGCCATCTCAGCCGCTCGCCCCAGAGTCTCTCTGTGTCACCGAGAATTCATCCGCGCGTGATGCCACCGAAACGCCTTGCGTCTAATCTAGCTGCCGATGAACAGCTCTTTCTGTCCGTGTCACTGCCCCAGCGGGGAGCGGAGCTTCGAGTTGCATCCCTACCACGGGGCTGGCGTCCCCCGGGCGCCGGCCCCCAATCTCCCCGCAAGGAAGTGGGCGTGACTGCTGGCCCACGAGAGGCTCGAATCGGAATTTCTGCTGGATTTGACCGGAGCGTAAAGCCGCTGTAACAGGGCTGTAATAAAGGAAGGCAAAAATTGAGTGAGGAAAAAAACATGACGATTGGAAAAAGAATCGCTCTGGCCGTAGTGTCTCTGACTTTGGGAGTAACGGCGGCGCTGCTGGCGGCGGACCCCATCCAGGTCACTGGCGCCGGCGCCACGTTCCCCTACCCCATCTATTCCAAGTGGTTCGATGTCTACCACAACGCCCACCCCAACATTCAGATCAACTATCAATCTCAAGGCTCGGGCGCGGGCATCCGTCAGGTCATCGCGGGCACCGTGGATTTTGGCGCCACTGACGGGCCGATGACCGATGAGCAGCTCGCCCAAGCCAAGGTCAAAATCCTGCATTTCCCCACCGTCCTCGGTGCGGACGTTGCAACTTACAACGTGGAAGGTGTCACGAAAGACCTGAAATTCACGCCCAGCGCACTGGCCGGAATCTTCTTGGGCAAAATCACGAAGTGGAACGACCCGGAGATCGCCAAGGTGAACCCCGGTGTGAATCTGCCCAACGCCGAAATCGTCGTCGTGCACCGCTCCGACGGCAGCGGCACCACCTACATCTGGACCGACTATCTCTCCAAGGTTTCGAACGAATGGAAGACCCAGGTAGGGACGGGGCCTTCACCCAGGTGGCCCGTCGGTCTCGGCGGCAAGGGCAACGAGGGCGTGACCGGACTCGTCAAGCAGACCCCGAACTCCATCGGCTACGTCGAGTTGATCTACGCCCTCCAGAACCAAATGCCCGCGGCGCTGGTGCAGAACTCCTCCGGCGCGTTTATCAAGGCGGACTTGGCCAGCGTCACCGCAGCCGCCGCCGGAGCGGCCAAGGACATACCCGAGGACTTCCGCGTCTCCATCACGAATGCCCCGGGTAAGACGGCTTATCCCATCGCCAGCTTCACTTGGCTTCTGGTTCCAGCTCAGATTGCGGACGCCTCCAAGCGCGATGCGATCAAGGGTTTCATCCGCTGGATGCTTGCCGATGGGCAGAAGCTCGCGGAGCCTCTGGCCTATGCACCGCTGCCGAAGGAAGTGGTGGCGAAGGAGCTCAAGGCTATCGACCTGATCCAGTAGGGGAATGACCACCTCAGCTACAACCGCAGTGGGCGCGGGTTTCCCCTGGGACCCGCGCTCGTGGGTTCGCCGTCTCCGCAGCGGCGATGAGATCGCCCACCTGATTACCTTTCTGTTTTCCAGCAGCATTATTTTCATCACCAGTTGGTTGGTATTTGAGCTGTGGGTGAACTCCTCTCTCCCCCGCCAGAAATTCGGACTCTCCTTCCTGGTCACTCGAATTTGGGACCCCATCGCCGGGGACTTTGGCGCTCTCCCTTTTATTTACGGGACCGTCGTCACGACTGTCGTCGGCCTGTTGATCGCCGTGCCACTCGGGATCGGAGCCGCCATATTTCTGGCTGAGCTTGCGCCGCCCAAGATCTCGGACAGCTTGTCGTTCCTGATTGAATTGCTGGCCGCCGTCCCCAGTGTGATTTATGGCTTGCTTGCCGTATTCATTCTGATCCCGCTGATGCGGACCACCATCCAGCCATTCCTGAAATCCACGCTCGGATTTCTTCCGTTCTTCACTGGCCCGGCCTATGGAGTCGGTTTTCTCACCGCCGGGATCGTCTTGGCCGTCATGATCATCCCCTTCATCATTTCCGTCAGCCGAGAGGTTCTTCTCTCCGTCCCCGGCGACCAGCGTGAGGCCGCCCTGGCGCTCGGCGCCACGCGCTGGGAAGCCACCTGGAAAGTTGTGGTGCCCTTCGCGCGCGTCGGCATTCTCGGTTCTGTTTTTCTCGCCCTGGCGCGCGCCCTCGGCGAAACCATGGCCGTCACAATGGTCATCGGCAATAATCCCCAAGTCAGCGCATCTCTCTTCGCTCCCGGCTATACGATTGCCGCCGTCATCGCCAACGAGTTCACCGAGGCGACCAGCGATCTTTACTTGCAAGCCCTGGTCGAGCTTGGACTGGTGCTCTTCCTCCTCACGTTTATTCTGAACGGTCTCGCGCGCCTCCTCATCTTGCTCACCACGCAGAAGGCAGGGGCGCACGAATGAGCGGCGTTCCCTGGAGCGTTAGCGCAAGTATGACTTGGCGGAAGGGCGTCAATGCATTCATGCTCGGCCTCACGGCGATCTGCGCACTCCTGGCGGTTTCCGTGCTCTTCTTCGTTCTCGGCTACCTCGCTTATCACGGAGGCCGTTCGCTCAGTTGGGACTTCTTCACCAAGCTCCCCAAGCCCGTCGGCGAAACCGGCGGCGGCATGGCCAACGCCATCGTCGGCAGCGCCAAATTGCTCCTTCTCGCATCGCTCATAGGGGTTCCAATCGGATTCCTCGGCGGAGTCTATCTCGCCGAATTTGGCGGGCGCACTTTTGCTTTCCTGGTTCGCTATACCACCGACCTTCTCAATGGCGTCCCCTCCATCGTCATCGGCATCTTCGCCTACACCATCGTGGTTCTGAAGATGAAGCATTTCTCCACGCTCGCCGGCGGCATCGCCCTCGGTTTCATGATGATTCCGATTGCCGTTCGGAGTACGGAGGAATTCCTCCGCGCCGTCCCCAATTCCATTCGCGAAGCGTCCATGGCCCTGGGCGCCAGCAAGTGGCGAACAATCGTCAGGGTAATTATTCCGGCCGCCATCCGTGGAATCGTCACCGGAATCATGCTGGACCTCGCCCGCGTGGCCGGCGAGACCGCGCCTCTGCTCTTCACCGCGTTCGGGAACCGTTTCTGGAGCCCCGGCTGGAATCAGCCCACGGCCTCTCTTCCGGTGATGATCTACACCTACGCGGTCTCGCCTTATGACGACTGGCACCGGCAGGCCTGGGCCGCCGGCTTGGTGCTTCTCGGGTTGGTCCTGCTCACCAATATCATTGCTCGCGTGGCACTCTCGCGAGGAAACATCGCCCCAAGGACGTAAGCCGTGCAATTATTTGTGAAACCGGTGATGACATCGAATCTTCCCAACACGCCAGTGGCTCCCAGCCCATCGGTGACGGTCACCCTGCGTGAGGCCCAGGCGCAGTCTCCCTCCGGCGGCCCGGTGAAGATGCAGATCGAGAACCTCAACTTCTTTTACGGTTCGAAGCAGGCGCTCACGGGGATCAATCTAGAAGTCGCGGCCAACCGCGTCACCGCGCTGATCGGCCCTTCCGGCTGCGGCAAGTCCACACTCTTGCGCGCCATGAACCGGATGCACGAAACCGTGCGCCATGCGCGCGTCGAAGGTAGAATCGAACTCGACGGCGAAAACATCTTCGCTCTCGACGTCACCCGGTTGCGCCGCCGCGTCGGCATGGTCTTCCAGCGTGCCAATCCTTTCCCGAAATCTATTTTTGATAACGTGGCCTACGGTTTGCGCATCAATGGCTACCAGGGATCACTTGATGAACACGTCGAGCACAGCTTGCAGCGCGCCGCGCTCTGGGACGAAGTCAAGGATCAGTTGCACAAATCGGCCTATGCGCTCTCCGGTGGACAGCAGCAACGCCTGTGCATCGCCCGCGCCCTCGCCGTGAATCCGGAAGTGCTTCTGCTCGACGAGCCCTGCTCCGCCCTCGACCCCATCAGCACGGCCAAGATCGAGGAACTCCTCTTCCAGTTGAAATCGGACTGGACGCTCGTCATCGTCACCCACAACATGCAGCAGGCCGCGCGCGTCAGTGATTTTACGGCCTTCGTTCTGAACGGCCAGGTCATCGAGTTCAACCCCACGCCGCAGTTGTTTACCACGCCGTCCGATTCACGGACGGAGGCGTACATCACCGGACGTTTCGGCTAAC